>NZ_CP096884.1:2206774-2522028 GCF_023273855.1 Seonamhaeicola sp. ML3
CAGTAGAAGTTAACATAGAAAAAGGATTGTGCAAAAAAACAGTTTACGTATGGAAATCTGATGCCAACAATCAATTTATACAGCAGGAGGCGATTAAACCCAAAAAAGGTGTATTTACTATAAAATTAGACCCAAAGTGTATTTACTCGCTAACCACTACAACAGGGCAACAAAAGGGAAGTTACAATATTCCAGAAGAAACCGCTTTTCCTTTTCCTTACTCAGAAGATTATGAGGGTGGTAAAGAAAACGATTTGCCTAAATACCATTCCGATCAAACAGGAAGTTTTGTTATTACAAAAAAGGAAGATGGTACAAATTGCTTAATGCAGTTAAATCCAGAACAAGGCTATGATTGGATGCGTGTATACAGGCGTTCTAACATAAAACCCAATACCCTTATCGGTGATGTGAATTGGAAAAATTATACCTGTAGTGTAGATGTTTTTATAGAGAACGGTGACGTAGAATTAGGAGGGCGTGTAACAAGCAGCTATATAAAAGGGTATCGTTTTATGTTGATGAAAAGCGGTGATTGGAAATTGCTATTTCATAAAACAGTGTTGCAAGAGGGAACTATTAAAAACTTCGAGGGTAATATGTGGCATAATATTAAGCTGAAATTTAATAATGAGACCATTGAAGCTTTTGTGGATCAAGTCTCAATAACTAAGCTAGAGAGTAAAGAAAAAAATGGATATGTCATGCTGGGTAGCTCCTACAATAACAACCTGTTTGATAATCTTAAAATAAATCCATAAAATACATGATAATGCAGGATGATTGTAGCCTGTAAATTTATGTAACTTGCAAATTGTAAGTTTTAAAGATTATAAAAGTGAGTGTACATAAACCTAGTATATTAGTTGTAGTTATTTTACAAATATTTTGTTTTGGTTGTATTTCTTCAAATGAAGAAACAGCACAAGATGAGAGCTTGAGTTTAGCTGAATTATCAGAGAATTTTAAATCACCCTCATTGCAATACCGCCCAGAAACGTGGTTTCATTTAATGGGTAATAATATTAGTAAAGAAGGATTAACTCTAGATTTAGAAGCCATAAAAGCAGCAGGTTTACAAGGAATACACTTGTTTAACAAGGCAGGAAAACTCTATCCTAATGTAGAGCCTATTAAAATTTTATCTCCCGAATGGGAAGATATGATTCGTCATGCCGCAGATGAGTGTCAACGTTTAGGGTTAAAATTTACCATGCAAAACTGCCCAGGCTGGTCCATGACTGGTGGCCCTTGGGTGCCAGTAGAAGAAGCACAACGCGAAGTTGTAGAAACCACCTATCATATTTCTGGTGGTAAGAACTTCAATGAAGTTTTAGAAATTGATGCCTTGTATCATACGCCAGATTACGATTATAAAGATATTGAAGTATTAGCTTTTCCAAAGGTTGAAGGCGATGATTTAGAAGCTTTAAGCCCATCAAAAATTGAAACTAACAACATCATAGTACCTTGGGAGGATATTTTTAATCCAGATTCAAAAATTATTGTTACACGCAAAACTACGCGCTTAGATAAGCCTCTTAATGAGTATCGTGCTAATGGTATTTCAAAAGTAAATAATGAAGATACTTGGGTGAAAACAAGTTTTTATACGTCTATTACCTTAAGAACCATAACATTTCCTCAAATACGTCATATAATTATGGGTACAGAGTACCCCGTTATTGATGTAAATCTTAAGGTAGAAGCATTGGTAAATAATAAATTGGTAGAAATAACAACGCTTAATCTACCAGATGCTAATTGGAATGATAGACGTAAACATCTTACGTTAACTATTCCAGAAACAACATCAAATGAATTTGTCTTTACATTTGAAGGGAAACATTCAATAGCTCCTGAGTTTATCCGATTAAGTTCAAAACCAAGGCTACATAATCACGAAGCAAAGGCAGCTAAAGTGTTAAGGCGTCTTGAAAAAGATGTTGATATTAATTATGCTGAAAATACAATTGTAGATAGTAAGTCTATTATTAATCTCACAGATAAAATGTCGACTGAAGGCAAACTAACTTGGGATGTCCCGGAAGGTAGGTGGACCGTCGTTCGTTTTGGTCATGTAAACATGAGACTTACAAATAAACCTGCAGTTCCAGAAGCCACAGGTTGGGAATCTAGTAAATTGGATAAAATCGCTATTGAAAACCATTTACGAAACGGAATGATTGGTAATTTGATAAAAGATGGAGGGCCCATTGGAGATGGAAAACTGCATGGCTTGTTAATTGATAGTTGGGAAAGTCATGTACCAACATGGACGATGAATTCCGAAGATTTGTTTAAAGAATTTGAAACGCGACGAGGCTATAGTATGAAAACCTATTTGCCTGCTACTATGGGTTATGTTTTGGATGACAAAGAGACGACTACCAAGTTTTTAAGAGATTTGCGTCATACTATGGACGAGGTGTTTATCGATAATTTCTTTAAACATTTCGCAACTGTGGCTCACGATATGGGAGCAGAGGTATACACCGAAGGTGCAGGAGGAGAAGTGCTTCCTGTAGACCCCATGCGTTATTATGGGGTTAGTGATATTCCAATGACGGAGTTTTGGTATCCCTCAGCGCCATCGGCTCAGAACGAATATGCTAAACCTATTTTCAATGCCGCATCTGCAACGCATCTGTATAATAAACCAGTCTTAGCTGCAGAGGCCTGTACGCAAGTTGGTGTAAAATGGAATGAGCATCCGTTTTCTGTTAAATATTTAATCGATTATAATTTTGCCAAAGGCGTAAATCATTTGGTGTTTCATACGTTTTCGCATACACCGCAAACCGATGTATATCCTGGCTCTAGTTTTGGAGGACGCATAGGGTTTCCTTTAGTACGTCAGCAAACCTGGTGGCAATATATGCCAGATTGGATTGACTATTTAACACGGAATCAGTTTGTTTTACAACAAGGAGAATACGTAGCTGATGTCTTGAGATATTATGGCGACCATTATGAGCGTCCGCCGTTTGATTTGGATGAATTCCCCCAAGGATACCGATTTGATTACTTAAATTCAGAGATATTACAGGAAAAAACAAGCATTAAGGATGGTAAGATTCATGTGGAAAATGGAGGGGATTATAGAATTATTACTTTAAGAGATTCTGAAAAAATACTTTTGTCAACCCTGAAAAAGTTAAAAGAATTAGTGTTAAATGGTGCGGTTGTTTTAGGTGATAAGCCTACAGATTCTCCAAGTTTAATGGACGATGCCAGTGATGTGAAAGCACTACAAGCCATTGCGAATGAGCTTTGGGGAACAACTGAAAGTGGAATGAAACAAGTTGGGAAAGGGCGTGTGTATTGGGGTAAAACTATTAAAGAAGTATTAGATAGCGAGAACATTGAAAAAGATGTTATAGTTCCAAATGAATTGGAAATACATTGGATCCACAGAGAGACAAAAGATGCAGACATCTACTTTGTAGCTTCAAAAGAAGAAAACCCAGTAGATGTAGCTTTAAGCTTTAGAATTTCAGATGGAGCGCCTCAAATTTGGAATGCTTTCACAGGACATCAGCAAAATGCCAAAATTTGGAAAAAAGAAAATGATAGAACTAATATAGCTTTGTCCTTACCTGCAAATGGAAGTGCCATTGTTGTGTTTTCAAAAGGTGAAAGTGAACCTTATGCATCGGAAGTTTTATTAGGAAATACAACACTTTTAGATACTAGAACAGGATGGTTTGTAACTCATGAAAATGATGATTATCCAAAATTAAACTGGACAGATAACGAATTTTCAGCTTCAATTCCTGGAGAATATAGTTTTGTTCAAGGAGAAAATATAATAAAAGAAACCATAAAAATCACTGAACAATCCTTGCAAAGTGACTGGGAGTTAACCTTTGATAAAGGTTGGGACACTCCTGATGTTTTTAAAGTTGAATCACTGAAGCCTTTAACCGAATTACAAAATGAAGGTGTAAAGCACTTTTCAGGAACAACTACTTACACAAAAACCTTTGAAGTCAATAAAACAGGAAAATCTGCAATTTTAGATTTAGGAAAAGTAGCGAACATTGCTGAGGTTTGGTGTAACGGAAAAAAAGTGGGTGTAAAATGGGCGCCACCTTTTACTTTTGATGTGTCAAGCCTAATTAAAACAGGAAAAAATACGCTTACAATAAAAGTGACAAATACATGGCGCAATCAATTAATTTTTGATAATCAACGCCCTCAAGGAAGTAAAAAAACCTGGACAACTGCAGGGCCAAGGCCAAATGAAACGGAATTGGATGATTCTGGGTTAATCGGTCCTGTTTTATTAAGAAGTATTCCATAACCAGTTTTTACATAATCGATAAATACTACTTCTAAAGATTCTGTTGTTTTTAGTAGCCAGCACAGAGCAGGATAGTCTTTGTGGTTGTATTTGAGAGCTTTACGGTGTTTTATTGTTTGAAATAACATGAATATCAAAGCTGCTATGAAAAAAATCATTCCTAAATTTTTATTGTCAATTGTTTTTTTATTTTTTTCACTCTGTTTAATGGCTCAAGGAACGGCACCGGATGAGGATACAAATCTAGATATTTCTTGCCCAGCTTCTGGTGAATTTGAAAACAATAGTACCAGAGATGTGGATATACCAAACCCTGTGAATGTGGGAACTGTTGATGATAGAAGTTGCTACTCCGATTATTCTGAAAGTGATGTCTATGGAAAAACATGGGGCGTGTATAATATCACCGATGGGTCTAACCACTGGGATGCACCGAACACTTTACAACCAAGAATAGAGCGCTCATTACCAAGATCACAAGAAACAGGTGTTGGTAGTTTTGCCAGATTTACAGGAACTTTCAGAATTCTTGAAGCTGGTGATGTG
This sequence comes from Seonamhaeicola sp. ML3, assembly GCF_023273855.1. NCBI lineage: Bacteria > Pseudomonadati > Bacteroidota > Flavobacteriia > Flavobacteriales > Flavobacteriaceae > Seonamhaeicola > Seonamhaeicola sp. ML3. The sequence continues at coordinate 2,211,627 of NZ_CP096884.1, forward strand.
TCTGGGAATGGTAGTGGCGGTCAAGATGGTAGCTATATTGCTCAAGCTAAAGGAAAACATACAGGTGGTGGTGGTCCTCCAGATCCTGCAATTTGTCTGTATTTAGCAAAACCGGTATATGGTACAGGAGCCAACGCAGGTAAGCAAGTGGCGTTTAAAATATTTGCTGAGCGTATCTTAGTCCGTGGTGGGTCAGGAAGTGGTAGGGAAGTCGTTGAGCTAATTCAGGTAAACAAAGATGCCGAAATAAGTTTTGAGCTAGAAATTGGTTTTAGAGAAGATTCTAGCGATGCCACTAAAAAAGTTCATTATTGTGATGTAGTAATTGATGGTGTGTCTTTTCCTTGGAGCATTCCAGATCCAGAAAGAGGAACGGAATCGGGTATAAGGTATGGTGCCTACAGAGTTAAAGGTGGTAGGGCTCAAATTAGATGGGCAAATACAGCATATCAGAAGGCGGAAGTTGAAGATACTGGTAGTCCAGGACCATCCAATGATATTTACAGGTTGCGAAATGTAGCAACGGGTAAGTTTTTAACTGCAGTTGGTAATAGTGCGTCACCAATAACAATGACGGATTCTGGAGAGGATTTAAATACACATTGGACTTTTGTAGAAAGTGGTTCTTATTTTAATATAGATAATCAACAATCTAATTATGATGCTTTACGTGCTGTAAACGCCGACCCTTACCTTGTGGTAGGTACAGGGAAGGATACACCAACAACAGATACCGATAAGTCTTGGACAATTCATTATGATAGTTCCAGCGATACATATAAGTTCGAATCGAGATTTAGTGGTAGAACTTTATATCACGAAACTGATGGAAGTGTATATCATAAACTAAACGTTTCACCAACAGACGACAGAGGTAATTGGGAAGCTATACCAACTAGTGTATCTTTAAGTGTTAATGATGTTGCGCTTAATATTAATGCTTTAAAGGTATATCCTAATCCAGCAAAGGAACGTTTTACATTATCTATTAAAGGTTATGTAAATGCAAATGTGAAAATCTACGACTTATTAGGTAAACAAGTATATCAAAATATAGTTGAAGATAGTACATTAGAGGTGCAAAATAATGGTAGCTTACAAAAAGGTATTTATTTAGTGAAAGCTATTACCCAGGAAAATAAAGTATATCGTACTAAACTTGTGATAGAGTAATATAAAATTTTACAACACCGAACATAAAACGCCAGAATTTAAAATTCTGGCGTTTTTTATTTGAGGCGCAGGACAAAACAGGATGGAATAGCTTTTAACTTATAGTATTTTTAAACCATTATTTATTTTTACAAAATGCAAAGACGCGACTTTATACAATTATCAACATTAGCAGGGGTAGGACTTTCACTCCCAATTTCAGGACTTTTAAATTCATGTGAAAACCATCCAGAACATTCATTGGAATTTAAAAATCTGGTTTCTAGTTTATTAGAGGAATGGTGTGAGGGTATGTTGAAGCAACAAATATTTGAGCCATCTAATTTAGAACTGCATGGCGCCTTAGATTGTCCTTCTTGTGAGCATATACACGGGCGCTGTATGGACGCCGTATACCCATTTTTGTATATGGCAGATAAAACTGGAGATGAAAAGTATATCAAAGGAGCAAAACTAGTCATGTTATGGGCAGAAAATAACGTGTCTCAAGAAAATGGGGCGTGGACGGTTATTAGAAACCCTAAATCATGGAAGGGCATTACCGTTTTTGGAGCCATTGCTTTGGCTGAAGCATTGCATTATCATGGTCATGTGTTAGATAAAGAAACGCATGCCGCTTGGATGACTCGTTTAGAAGCTGCTGGTCAATACATTTACGATACATTCACAATTGACTTTACAAATATTAACTATCCCGGAACGGCAGTTTATGGTTTAGATTTAATAGGCGATGTTGTAAAAAGAGATGATTTTAAAGCTAAGAGTAAAACCTTGGCTTTAGAAGTAAAATCGTATTTCACAGCTAATGAGGGCTTGTTGTTTGGAGAGTGCAAAAAGAGTTCAAGTAAACTCAGCGAGAAAGGATTGCACGGTGTGGATTTAGGGTATAACGTTGAAGAGACACTGAATAGTTTGGTAATGTACGCGCTTAAACATAAAGACGAAGAATTACTTCAAATTTTAACCAAATCATTAAACAGTCATTTAGAGTTTATGATGCCAGATGGAGGTTGGGATAACAGTTGGGGTAACCGTATGTATAAATGGACCTATTGGGGCAGTAGAACTTGCGATGGCAGTCAACCAGCTTTTGGTATGATGGCACACATCAACCCAGCTTTTGGAACAGCAGCTGTAAAAAACACAGGTCTTTTAAAACAATGTACCTCAGATGGTTTAATTCATGGTGGACCACATTACGTGTCGGCAGGTATTTTACCGTGCATACATCATACATTTACCCATGCAAAACCTTTAACAGCGCTTTTAGACCATTGGGAACATCTTCCAGAAATAAATACAAATGCAGAGTTGCCAAGAGCCGCGGCAGACGGTGTAACACATTTTAAAGATTTGGATGTCTACTTATTTGCCAGAGGTGATTGGAGAGGAACTGTTAGTGCTTACGATGCCGAATACCATTATAAGGAAGATTTTAGGCAAGCCTCAGGTGGTGCTTTAGGTATTTTGTATCACAATAAAGTTGGTTTAATCTGTGCCGCAAGTATGGCAAAATATGAAATGGTTGAAAAGAATAACCAACAAGTACAACCAGGAAAGGACATTTGTTTAACGCCTCGTGTAGAAACTTTTAAAGATGAGGTTTGGTATACCAATTTATACGATTTACCTGCTACGGTAGCTACAAAAGATACTGATGGTGTTGTAGATTTAGTTGCCGATGTAAAATTGAAAAATGGTGAACGAGAATTAGTAGAAGGAACAGCAAACGATTTTGATATTACCTATAGATGCAGCCCCAATGGAACAACTATTTTAGCTAAAACGAATCAAGAAATTACAAGTCCTACAGCATTTGTATTGCCAATTGTTTCACCAAATAATGAAGAAGTCACAACGTTGAGTGATACTGAAATTAACATACAAAAACCTGAAGGCTTGGTTACGATTAAAGCAAACGCACCAATTAAAATGAAAGCTCTTGAAGGTAAAAGAACTTTTAATATGGTGCCTGGTGTAGAGGCTTTGCCTTTTGAAATCTTTTTTGGGGATAGTAAAGTATTAGAAATAACGATATCGGTTAGTTAGTATATATTATGAAAAACCTAATCTTCATATCAATGTTTATTTGTGCTTTTGTAAATGGACAAAATATTAAGCAACTTTACATTGAAAAATTTGCAAGCGACTGGAAAGTATGAGAAGATGAAAATTATGTAAAAAAGCATTTTGATACAACGATTGATTATAATTTTAAAAACGGAAGAAGTTTAGGGCAAGAAGCAGTTTACCAGTCGAAAAAGAAGTTGAATATCGATGCGGAAAGAATATCAAGAATTTTTAGCGCATTAAATATTAACTTATCTGAATTAGATTCTTTAATTTTTATTCACCAGCGTTCAAAAAGAATACCTTTTGATGATATTTACATGAATAAAGGAGTAATTATAGCGAATAATAATATTAACGGATTTATTTATGATTATAGAAAAGGAAATGTCAAAATAGAGAGCTATGATTACTTTGATAGTTCAAAAAATGACACGATTGCTCATGCAAAAAAAATAATCAAAAACTTAATTTTATCAGGGAAAATAGATTACCTAGACTCAATTGCAAAAGTAGATAAGAAAATGTTTGATTCTTCGAGAAAGTTAAACTCGGGTACGGAATTCGAGATTCTTATTTATAACAAAAAGAAAGAAAAGGAATTAAGGCGCATTTATTTGCAAGAAACATTTGTTAGGGTAATAAACAAGAATTAAAGTTCGCTTGCACCGTGTAAAAATAACTGCTCGATTCTTTCCATTTTAGCACTTTATTCAACGAACCGCGTTGTAATCGTTTAACGAACTGTTAACGCTAAGTCGTTTTATTCTTAAATTTACCAGGGGCTAAACCTGTTTTACGTTTAAACAGTCGGTTAAAATAATAATCTGATTCAAAACCCAATTCAAAAGCTATTTCCTTTTGAGATTTATCAGTCTGTAAAAGAAGTTCCTTGGCTTTTTCAATTTTCAATAATAGAAAGTATTGCAAAGGCGAAGTTCCTGTTTGCTTTTTAAAATCTATTCTAAATTTTGAGTAGCTAATACCTAGATTGGAAGCCAACGCCACCAAATCTATAGTTGAATTTATGTTGTTATACATCACTTGTTTAGCTCTAGATACAATAGAGCTTAGGTATTCGGCATTGTTACCTCCAGTTTTAATATTAAAGAGTTCAGCCATAAGTTGCAGGCAAATGCCCGATGCTACTCTTTGATAGCCGTAGGGCTCTTCATCAAATAGCTTAAAAAGTGTGTTAAAGTGATTTAAAACAGAGGGTCTGTTACATTTCGAAATTATTGGGGCTTGGCTATTAAAAAAACCATTCAAAAGAAATTGAGAAGCTATTTCTCCAGAAAAGCCAACCCATCTTTCCGTCCATCCAGTGCTTTTTTTTGGCTTATAACTATGCCAAATACCAGGGAATAATAAAAACACATCACCATCATTAACATTTATTTCTCCTGTAGCTTTACTTTGAAAAACACCCTGGCCTTTTGTTATGAGTACTAAATGAAATTCATTTAAAACCCGACCTTCTTTCCAAGTGAAATTATATTGGTCTGGATGGTCTTTTGATGGGTATTCAGTGTTTTTTTGAATAACATTTCGTCCTAAGTTGTTTATGTAAAACCCCCAATAATCATCATTTTTTGTGGTTATTAGATATTTTTTATAACTATTTTTCATATCATTTTGTGCAACTAATATATCAATTTGTTAATTGTAAATCAGCGTAAATTATAGGAATTTTACAAAAAAGTGATAAATCTATAAAAAGGACTTACAGGTAATTGCATGATGCAGTTTTCGAGGCTTTTTCTTTTATTTATCATTTATATACTAACTAAATATAAATACCCTTATTAAGATGGCACTTTTACGTAACACCACTGCGTATCTCAATTTCTGTTACATTGTTTTTTTAGTTTTTAGCTTGTTTTTTGTGTCTTGTGAACAAGTTGCTACGGTTTCTGTTACAGAACTTAAATGCGAGTATAAAACCAACCCTTTAGGTGTTGATAACACATTGCCAAGATTTAGTTGGAATATGCTAGATATCAATGGTATAAGAGGGCAAAAACAAACAGCCTATCAAGTTTTAGTGGCTAACAGTCTAGGGGTTCTAAACAATAACGAAGGTAATGTTTGGGATTCTGGCAAAGTGTTAACCAATGCATCCGTTAATAATGTGTTTTCAGGAAATACTTTAGAATCAGGAAAGCAGTACTTCTGGAAGGTAAAAGTTTGGGACGCCAATGGTTTGGAGTCTGAGTGGAGCAAGATTGCTAATTTTTCAATGGGATTATTAGGGTCTAATGATTGGAAAGGCGATTGGATATACAAAAAAGACCAGAACAAAAAAGACCACAATTGGTATAGAAAGAACGTGTCTTTAGATAAAACACCACAATCTGCCTTTATTCATGTAGCCTCTTTTGGATATCATGAATTGTATGTGAACGGGAAAAAAGTTGGTGATGAAGTGATGAATCCTGTCAACTCATTCCTTAAAAAGCGCTTACCCTATCTCACTTATGATATTAAGGATTATTTAAAGGAAGGTGATAACGTCATCGGAATTTGGCATGCGGCAGGTTGGGCAAGATGGGGACGTGTAAAAGATTATTTCGACCCGCCTTTTGTATTTAAAGCTCAAGCTAATATTGATTTAGGTGAAGACAGGATGACCATAGTTTCAGATGCCTCATGGAAATGCAAAAAAAGTTACAGTTCTTACAATAGTTCCTGGGATATATTAGATTTTGGTGGTGAAATTATTGATGAACGTTTACGTGAAGACGATTGGAATACTGCTGAATACGATGATAGTAATTGGGCAAATGCCGTTGTTTTTGAGGATGCAGAAATGCAAGAAGTTACTATGGCTGATGTTAACTTAGGGCCAAAAGGCGCAATAAGAGCACCGAGTACAGATGCTAATCCGCCAACAAGTAAAATTACAGCGACCTTAAGTGCACAAATGGTAGAACCTCAAGTGAAGTTTAAGGAAGTAACGCCTATTGGTATCACTAAAAATGAAGACGGCCATTATGTGATTGATATGGGCGAAAACTACACCGGTTATTTCCAAATGAACCTGTATAATGGTAAAGCGGGAGATACCGTTACTTTTGAAATTGCCGACCATAAAGAGGTATCCACTTCTTGGGAACAGCGCAGCAAATACATTTATGATGAAACTGGCAAAGGCCATTTTACCAATCGATTCAATTTGGCAGGAGGGCGCTTTGTAACCATTTATGGTATTAATTATAAACCCGAATTAAAAGATATTAAAGGTTACGTTATTACCAATAATCGTAAACAAATAAGTCAGTTTGAAAGCTCAAGCGAGTTATTGAATAAGATATACCAAGTGAATTTGAATACCTACATCGCCAATACAATAGATGGTATTTTGGTAGATTGTCCACATCGCGAACGTAGAGGTTGGGGAGAAGTTACCGTGGCCGCTATGTACGGAGATGCACTGCCTAATTTTGAAAGTGGCGCCTACATGATGCAATATGCGCAATTTATGCAAGATGCTCAGGCCGATGATGGTAAAATGCGAGCCGTAATTAATGGAGACGATTTTGAGTTTTTAATGTGGATGGCAAACAGCCCAATAACCATTTGGGAAACTTACCGTATGTTAGGAGATAAACAGTTGTTAGAAAATCACTATCCAACATTAAAAAAGTGGATGCATTGGTTGTATGAACATTCCAACTATGAAACTCAAGATGCTTTAAGAATTGGTGAACGAGGCACTCTAGAATTCCCGGGATTGGGCGATTGGTGTACGCCACGAGGTAATTTTTGGACGTCGAGTAATTCACCAGAATCCGAGCATTTTAATAATTGCGTATATGCTTTTATGCTAGAATCGGCTTTAGAAATTGCAAAAACCCTCAATAAAAAGGACGATGTAAAACTATTTTCGGACCGTTTGGAAGTACAGCGAAAGGCAACACATCAAAAGATATATGATGCCCAAACTGGAAAATATGGTGAAGGGCATCAAGTAAATCAGGCTTTTGCTTTACTTTCAGGCGTTACTCCTGAGTCAGAACAACAAAAGGTTTACGATAATTTAGTGGATCAAGTATTGTATAAATTCCCGTATTACGATACCGGTAGTTCGGGTCAGGCCCTTTACACCCGCTATTTTATAGAGCATGGGGAGCGTATGGATTTAATTTATGAACTATTAAAAGACAAACGTCACCCAAGCTATGGCTACTTTTTGGAGCAAGGTAAAACCGTGTGGCCAGAGCGCTGGTCGGCTATTGGGAACAGTCAAATTCACACCTGTTACACGGGTATTGGTGGTTATTTTATTAAAGGTTTTGCGGGAATTAGATCAGACCCAGAGCAACCAGGAATGCAACAATTTATCGTGAAACCAGCTCCTGTAGGTGATTTAACTTTTGTAAATGCAAGTTATCAATCCCCTTATGGCGAGGTAATTTCAAATTGGAAAATTACTGATGATACTGCAACGTTTCACGTTGAAATCCCTGTAAATACTTCAGCTAAAATTTATATTCCAGCAAATGAAATCGACTCAATTTTTGAAGGTGGAACGAGTATTGAAAAATCAGAGGATATTAAATATATCGGTTCTGAGAACAGCGATGCAGTAGGTAATTATATCATTTTTGAAGTGGCTTCTGGTGTGTATGATTTTGAAGTATCTGAATTGCCAAAAGTAAGTTATCCTGGGCCTTTAACTAAACCAGAGAATTTAGCATTAATCGGACGTATGAATGCCTCTTCTATGACTATAGATTCTGAAAAATTACCACTTTTTGAAGCATTTAGAGCAAATGATGAAAAGTTAGAAACACATTGGAAAGCGAGTTCAAAATCGAACGAATGGCTGGAAGTTGAATGGTTTAAACCACAGACCTTTAACAAAATTATTGTTAATGAAAATGGTAATAATATTACAAACCATAAGTTACAATTTTGGGATGGTTCGCAATGGAAAGATATTGCTATTGGTAACTCATGTGGAGTAAATAAAGTATATGAGTTTGAAGAGGTAACATCTCATAAATGCCGACTTTTCCTAAAGCAAGCTAAAGCTAAAGTGGAGATTACAGAAATTCAGATTTTCAACACAATGAAATAATCTATAGAGATGATGAGTTTAAAATACAGATTGATAATAACGCTTTTCACATTAGTTGGTTTAGTAAGTTGTAAAAAGGAAGAAACGGTAAAACAACCAAATATTATATATGTGTGCGCCGACCAATGGCGTGCATCTTCAGTTGGTTTTGGTGGAGATAAAACAGTAAAGACACCAAATATCGACAAGTTAGCCGATGCTGGGCTTAATTTTACCAATTGTGTTTCAGTAGACCCAGTTTGTACACCTTATAGAGCGGCTTTAATGACAGGAAAATATCCAACATCTACTGGTATGTTTTTAAACGATTTGTATTTGCCATCAGATGAATTGTGTATGGGAGAAATCTATCAACAAGCAGGCTATAATACAGCTTATATTGGTAAATGGCATTTAGATGGTCATGGTCGCAAAGGTTATATTCCACCTGAGCGTCGTCAAGGTTGGGAGTATTGGAAAGGTGCAGAATGCGACCATCATAACCCCCGTTCGCATTACTATACAGGGAATTCAAACGAAATACAATATTGGGAGAGCTTTGATGTATTTGCACAAACAGCAGATGCGCAAAATTACATTCAAGAACATGCAAGTGATGACAACCCTTTTGTTTTAATGCTGTCTTACGGGCCTCCACATCCTGCTTCTCCACCGGCACCAAAAGAATACAGAGACATGTATCCATTAGATGATATTGAGTTATTACCCAATGTGCCTGAGGAATATCATGATGAAGCACGTGCAGCATTGCAAAATTATTATGCACTTGGTTCGGCTGTAGACAGTAGTGTGGGAGAATTAATCCAAACTATAAAGGCAGCAGGTATAGAAGATAACACTATTCTGGTATTTACCTCAGACCATGGTGGAATGATTCGCTCTCATAGTTTACCAGTAGTTTGGAAACAAGTACATTGGGATGAATCTGCCAGAGTACCTTTTTTAATGTATTATCCAGGTTTGAAAGAGCATACATCAAGACAAGTAAAAACACCTATTAATACCTCTGATATTTTACCAACTCTACTGGGGCTTTCTGGTATAAGCATTCCAGAAACCATCGAAGGAGAAGATGTTTCCGCTATGCTTAAAGAAGGTAATGAAATTGAAGGACGCTCTTCTCTTTACATGTCCGTGGCGCCAATTGTAGGACAAGGAGACGCCTATCGTGCCATTAGAACTGACCGTTATTCATATACACGTTTGGTAGATGGCACACGTTTGCTTTTTGATATTATAGACGACCCTTATGAAATGAATAACCTTATCGGTAATATAGAATTTGAAGACATAAGCAATACATTAGAAAAGAAATTGCAAGAGCATTTGAATAAGATTGGAGATACTTTTGAAGCCCCGGCACACTATATCGAAAAATGGGGTTATGTACTGGGAGACAAAGATGAAATACCATACAAAGGAGAAACTATTGTTCAGTCTCCAAAGCCAATAAATTAATAATTAAACTCATATTGTTTAGTTAAACTATGATGCAACATAAAAAGAAAGTAATACTACTGTTTTTAGCGTTTACCGTGTTTTTCCTTTGCGTAAACGCTAACAAAAATATATTCAGAAGTGATTCTACCGAGAAAGGGAACATAATTACCGATACTATAAATTGGGACAGCGCCAAATGGATTGGCTTCACCAAAGACCATCGCCCCGAAAAGTGGGCAACGAGAGATTTGGTACGTAACCAACCACCCATGAATATTAATACTTGGAAACCTACGGAGGAAGATTTGAAAGTAACTCGACGCAAAACCCATCCTTCTGTGCTTCTAAGAAATTCATTTTCAATAACTAAAGAAGTGAAATCAGCAGAAGTGGCTATTTGTGGATTAGGACTTTATGAATTGTATTTAAATGGTAAAAAAGTAGGCGACCGTGTACTTGATCCCGCCCAAACCTCATACAACAAGCGGGCTTTTTATGTACGTCATAATGTAACCGAAGCGATTCGTAAAAACAACAGTTTGGGAGTAATGTTGGGTAATGGGTTTTACGGACAAAATATGGCTTTTGCTCCTGGGCTTTCTTATGGAAAACCGAGAGCAACCATGGTGTTAAATATTATTTACAAAGACGGAACTAAAGAACAAATTGTTACCGATGAAAGTTGGAAAGCGCACAGTAGTCCTATCCTTTTCGATAATATTTATCATGGAGAAACTTACGATGCACGTGAAGCGATAACTGGTTGGAGTAGCTATAAGTTTGATGATACCTCTTGGGAAACTGTTGAGATAATGAAAGCACCAACACAAAATGTATTGGAGCAAGATTTAGAACCCATGCGAAAGATTAGAACAGTTACGCCTATAGCAATTTGGAAAGCAGAACAGGGTTGGATATTGGATATGGGGCAAAACATGACGGGTTGGTTAGCCATTTCTGTAAAAGAAAAAGAAGGTACTGTTGTAAAAATGCGTTTTTCAGAACACCTCATGCCCGATAAACAAAGTATAGACCCCGCATCTACTGGAATTCACGTGACTGGAAATACCCAAACCGATATATATATCTGTAAAGGCGATGGTATTGAAACTTGGGAGCCACGCTTTACCTATCACGCCTTTCGCTATGTTCAAATTGAAGGTTTAAGTACAGAACCAGATTTGAGTCAATTTACAGGTTGGTTGGTTCGCACTGATGCAGGACTTATAGGAACTTTTAAAAGTTCTGACCCACTAATAAATAAGTTTTATGATGTGTCTATGTGGACTATCGAAGACAATATTCAAGGGTTGTTGAGTGATTGTCCGCACCGCGAGCGCTGTGCGTGGATGGGAGATGCTTATGTGGTAGCTGAAGCGGCTAGTTTTAATTTCGATTTAAAACGTTTGTGGCAAAAAACATCTGCCGACATGGAAACGGTTTTAGGGGTGTCTAAGGCACATTTTAAAGACCCTTTTCCTTACGATTTGCGCGCGCCGTCTAATATTTCCGTTGGAAAACGGCTCTGTTTACAAGCGCGACCAGATTGGGGAGCCGCCACTATTATGGTACCGTGGTTTTCGTATGTGTATTATGGCGATACCGCCATCATTGAAGGCGCTTGGGATATGATGGAAGGCTGGATGGCTTACCTAGATGAAAAGGTACAAGAAGATGGTATCATAAACGGTGGATTTGGCGATTGGTGCCCACCGGGAGGTAATCCAGAAATGGATACGCCGCCGGCGTTAACGTCAACAGCTTTGTATTATCAGTCTTTAATATCTATGGAAAAAATGGCATTAGTGTTGGATAAAAAAGAAGCTGCCAATAGTTATGCCGACAAAGCGAAATTGGTCAAGACCGCTTTTAATCAAACCTTTTTTAATGCAGAAACGAAGTCCTATGGTTCTCAAACTGGTAATGCCTTTGCGTTGTATTCAGGTTTGGTTCCTGACGGTTTAGAGCAGATGGTTGCTGATAATTTAGCCAACTTTATCATGAAAGATAAAAATGGGCATTACAGTACGGGAATTTTTGGGCATCGTCCGTTATATACCGTATTAAATGATTACGGACACGATGAAGTGACAAAGCACTTATGGAGTATTACCGATTATCCTAGTTTAGGATTTATGACCGAGGAGCACGATTTAACCGTATGGCCAGAAGGTGTTAGCAATTGGGATAAGAAGGAGAGGTATTATCGACATTCATTTAACCACCCTATGCAAAGTGGTTTTGCGGCTTCGTTTCATGAAAGTTTGGGAGGTATAAGGCCTAACGAAGATTTTCCGGGATTTAAAAAATTCTATTTAAAGCCAACGTTTCTTAAAGGTGTAGATTGGGTCGAGGCAACGCACAAATCGCCACAGGGTACCATTGGAAGTTCATGGAAAAAAGAGGATTCAGATATTATTTGGTCTATTGTTGTTCCTGATAATTCCGAAGCTATTATTCAGCTACCACATTATCAAAAAGAACAAATCACATTAAACAATACACCGGCAAATGCCAACGCATTTAGTGTGTCTTCAGGTGAACACACTATACGGATATCAAATTTAAAATAAATAAAGGAAAAAATATTAGGATGAAATATCTAAGGAATTTTGGAACATATCTAATCATTGTATTGGTTATAAATCTGTTTAGTAGTTGTAATACTAAACCTTCCGAAGTGAAGGTTACGGAGCTGAAATGTGAATATAAATCGAACCCTTTGGGAATTGATAATACAGCACCAAGGTTAAGTTGGAAATTGCTAGAGGATTTAAAAACAAGAGGACAAAAACAAACTGCTTATCAAATATTAGTGTCAAGTACTTTAGAACATTTGGAAAGCAATAATGGCGATGTTTGGGATTCTGATAAAATTGAAACCAACCAATCGGTAAATGTCAATTATCAAGGAAAAACATTAGAATCGGCGAAACAATACTTCTGGAAAGTAAAAATTTGGGATAAAGATGAAGTCGCTTCAAGCTGGAGCGAGCCCGCTTCATTTTCTATGGGCTTGTTAAGCCAATCTGACTGGAATGGCGAATGGATTATGAAATCAGACCAAGAAAAGACAGACCATAACTGGTATAGAAAGAATTTTGAATTAAAAGAAAATCCGTCTTCCGCATTTGTATTCGTTGGCTCTTTCGGTTATCACGAATTGTATGTTAATGGAGAAAAAATTACAGATAACGTACTAAACCCAGTGTCTTCATATATGAAAAAACGGATTCCTTACCTCACTTATGATGTTTCGGATAAATTGAAGGAAGGTGATAATGTGATTGCCATTTGGCATGCTGCGGGTTGGTCTCGATGGCGACGTATTAGAGAGTACAGGAATATTCCTTTTGTGTTTAAAGCCCAGGCAGAAATTGCAGTTGGCGATGAAGAAATAACTTTAAAATCTGATACTTCATGGAAAACCAAAAAAAGCCATTCTGAATATTACGGCGATTGGGACATTTTACGTTTTGGCGGTGAAACCATTGATGACAGAAAAAAGGAAGACGATTGGTGTAATGCCGATTATGACGATAGCGATTGGATAAATGCTACTGTGTATAACCACGAAGCATTAAACGCACAAATACCCGAGGGGAATAATATCAGTATCGCATTGAATAGCAAAAAAGATAGAGCGTTTAGGGCTTTATATGGACCCATAAAGGCAGAATTAAGTTCACAAATGGTGGAGCCTCAGGTAAAATTTGAGGCATTTAGAGCTAAGGCCATTAGAAACAACAGAGATGGTACCTTTCGTATAGATATGGGGCGCAATTATACAGGTTTCTTCGAAATGAAGTTACAAAATGGAGTGGAAGGCGATTCTGTACTTTTTGAAATAAGCGACCAAAAAGAAGTAGTGATGAATTGGAAGCAAAAAAGTAAATACATTTTTGGGAAGTCGGGAAAAGGCACATTTACCAATCGTTTTAACGTAGCAGGCGGTCGTTATATTACGGTTTATGGTTTAAAGTATGAACCAAGGGTATATGACGCAAAAGGTTACGTAGTGACCAACGATAGAAAACAAATTAGTCAATTTAAATCTTCCGATTCATTGTTGAATAAAATTTACGAAGTAAATCTTGATACTTATTTAGCGAACACTATGGATGGTATTTTGGTTGATTGTCCACACCGTGAACGTCGTGGTTGGGGTGAAGTTACAGTTGCCGCAATGTACGGTGATGCTTTACCTAACTTTGAAAGTGGTGCTTACATGGACCAATATTTACAATATACCAGAGATGCCCAATTTGGGGATGGAAAAATACGTGCTGTAATTAATGAAGAAGACCGTCCGTTTTTAATGTGGAAGGCAAATAGCCCTTTAACCGTTTGGGAAACCTACCGCATGTTAGGTGATAAAAAGGTGTTGGAAGATAATTATGAATCCATGCAAAAATGGATGAATTGGTTATACAAGAATTCCAATTTTAGTCAAGGAGGAGCTCTAAAAATTGGCGAGCGTGGTAAACGCGAAATGCCTGGGTTAGGCGATTGGTGCACGCCACGTGGTAATTTTTGGACAAGTAGTAATTCTCCTGGAGCAGCCCACTTTAATAATTGTTTATATGCCTATATGTTACAATGTGCTAAGGGAATAGCTAAGGCTTTGGGTAAAACGGAAGATGAAAAGGAATATGCAAAGCGATTAGAAGTACAACAAAAAGCTACACATAGGTTGTCCTATAATACTGATACTGGAAAGTATTTAGATGGTATTCAGGTGAATCAAGCGTTTGCACTACTTGCGGGAGTAACGCCTGAAGAATCTCAGGATAAAGTAACAGCACAACTTGTAAATAATGTGCTATATGATTTTCCGTACTATGACACAGGGAGTTCTGGGCAAGCACTTTACACACGTTATTTCATTGAATCTGGAGAGCGTATGGATTTGGTTTATGAGTTGTTAAAAGATAAACATCACCCAAGCTATGGTTACTTTTTAGAGCAAGGACATACCACATGGCCAGAGCGTTGGTCTGCGGTTGGTAATAGTCAAATTCACACCTGTTACACTGGTATCGGTGGTTATTTTATCAAAGGTTTTGGTGGTATTCGTCCCAATCCAGAACACCTGGGTATGCAAGAGATGTTGATTAAACCTGCGCTTGTGGGCGATTTAAAATTTGCAAATACCGAATACAAATCCATGTACGGTACTATCGTTGTCAATTGGGAAAAACAGGATGATGGTGCTTTGTTTCATATTGAAATTCCAGCAAACACTTCGGCAAGGGTGTATTTACCAGCAAATGATAAAAATAATGTTTATGAAGGTGAACAATTAGCTGAAACATCTGAAGGTATTGAATATGTTGGTTCAGAAAAAAATGAAGCGGTTGGTAATTACATAATATACAATGTAGCCTCAGGTATTTATGATTTTAAAGTGAATGCATTACCGAAAACAGAATTTCCAGACCCGACACATTCATCCAGCAACTTAGCATCAATTGCAAGAATGAATGCATCATCCATGTTTATTGAAACCGAAAAACTACCGGGATTTGAGGCCTTCAAGGCTAATGATGACAATCAAGAAACTAGATGGCTTGCCAACGGTAATACGAATCAATATTTAGAGGTAGAATGGGTAAAGCCTCAAATATTTAGCAAAGTGCGTATTGATGAATACGGACAAAATATTTCAAAATATACCATTGAATATTTTCAAAATGATGAGTGGGTTATTTTGACTAACGGCTCTAAATGTGGAGCTAATAAAGAACATGTTTTTAATGCAGTAACCTCTAATAAGTGTAGGGTATTCATTGAAGCAGCAGATAAAGCCCCCTCAATCAAAGAAATTAAAATTTTTAAATAAATAGTAGCAGATGAAAGTAGGATTATTTGGTATCGGTTTAGATACGTATTGGCCCCAGTTCGAAGGTTTATTAGAACGATTGGAAGGCTATCAGCAACAAATTGCAGATAAAATGGAAGGCTTTGGTGCCGAGGTGATAAATGTTGGTTTGGTAGATGCGCCTCAAGTGGCTCGAGATAAAGCTGAAATTCTAAAAAAGGAAGATGTTGATATCTTGTTTTTATATGTGTCTACGTATGCATTATCCTCAACTGTGTTGCCCGTAGTTCAAAAGTTAAAATGTCCAACTATTATTTTGAATATTCAACCTGTGGCTGCGATTGATTACGAGAGTTTTAATAAACTTGGAGACCGAGGCACCATGACAGGTGAATGGCTTGCGCATTGTCAGGCGTGTTCGGTACCGGAGTTGGCTAATGTGTTTAACCGCTCGGGAATAGATTATGAATTTGTTACGGGATATTTAGACGAGCAAGCGGTTTGGGACGACATTCAAGATTGGATTGATGCTGCCAAAGTTGCTAAAGTTATGGCGAATAATCGCTTGGGTGTTTTAGGGCATTATTACTGTGGCATGTTAGATGTTTACGCAGATTTAACTAAACAATCGGCTGCTTTTGGTACCCACATTGAAATTGTAGAAATGTGTGAAGTTAAAAAATACCGCGATGCTGTTACCGAGCAAGAGATTGAAGAAAAAATCACTGAATTTAGAAGTGCCTTCGAAGTCATTGATGCCTGTGAACAATCTGAATTAGTGCGTGCCGCAAAAACCTCCATAGCTCTAGATAAATTGGTTGAAAACCATAAACTGGGTTCTATGGCTTATTACTATGAAGGCGAAACGGCTAACGACTACGAAAATATAGTTACTTCTGTCATCGCAGGTAACACGCTTCTAACAGGAAAAAATGTTCCTGTGGCTGGTGAGTATGAAGTTAAAAATGCTCAAGCTATGAAAATCATGGATGCCTTTGGCGTTGGTGGGTCGTTCTCAGAATTTTATGCAATGGATTTTAATGATGATATTGTGATGCTTGGACACGATGGTCCAGCGCATTTTGCCATTGCCGAAGGTAGAGTACAGTTAGTACCATTACCCGTGTATCACGGCAAACCTGGAAAAGGCTTGTCTATCCAAATGACGGTGCAACATGGCCCAGTGACCTTATTGTCAGTTGTAGAAGGTAAAGACGATGTGTTTTTGTTAGTTGCAGAGGGTGAATCGGTTGAAGGGCCAGTGCTTCATATTGGTAATACTAACAGCCGTTACCGTTTTTCTATTGGTGCACGAGCTTTTATGAACGAATGGTCTAAACAAGGCCCATCGCATCATTGTGCTATTGGTGTGGGGCATATTGCAAATAAGATTGAGAAATTAGGAAACTTGTTAAATTTACGAGTAGTTCGTATTTGTTAATAGAGACCCTTATTCTGGGTTAAATCATATCAAATGAGCTCCCGAAGTATTAAAGCAATTTCAATTTTAAGTTGAAAGAAATTAAAAATAAAATGAAACAAAAACTTTTTACCATAAGCTACTTACTGCTGTTGTTTTCAACACTAAGTATAGCGCAGACAAATTCTAAAATTTACAAAGAAGGGTGGAATGATTTGAACAAAAATGGGAAAATGGATGTCTACGAAAATCCGAATGCACCTATAGATAAACGTGTAGAAGACTTATTGTCTCAAATGACATTAGATGAAAAAACCTGTCAGTTCGGAACTATTTATGGGTACAAAAGAGTCATTAAAGACATACATCCTACAGAAGATTGGAAAAAACGTATTTGGAAAGATGGTGCAGGTAACTTAGACGAGCACATGAATGGACGAGGAGGCATAAAGCCTTATCTCGGTTTTAAAGAACACGCTGAGTTAATGAATGAAATTCAAGCGTGGTTTTTAGAAGAAACACGGTTGGGGATTCCAGTTGATTTTACCTGTGAAGGTATTCGTGGTGTCGGGTATATCAATGCATCTAATTTCCCAAATCAAACGGGAATTGGTGCCACTTGGGATTTGGATTTGGTAAGACGAGTGGGCGAGGTAACAGGAAAAGAAGGTAAAGCTGTAGGGTATACCAATGTGTATTCTCCAATACTAGATGTAAGTAGAGACCCAAGATGGGGACGCGCTGTAGAGTGCTATGGAGAAGATCCCTTTTTAGTGGGCGAGATGGGAAAAGCCCAAGTGAATGGTATTCAGTCGGCAGGAATGGCTGCAACAGCAAAGCACTTTGCGGCTTATAGCGCACCTGCTGGTGGGCGTGATGGTCGCTGCCGTACCGATCCACAAGTGCCTTTTCGTGACATGCACGAATTGTTGCTCGCCCCTTTCCGCAAGGTGTTCACTGAAACCGATATAATGGGAACCATGAGCTCATTGAATAGTTATGATGGAGTTCCGGTTACAGGAAGTCATTATTTTTTAACCGAACTGTTGAGAAATCAATACGGCTTTAAAGGGTATGTCGTATCCGATAGTGGAGCTGATTTCTGGATGTTCACCCGACATAAAACATCACCATCGGTGGTCGATGCTATTGCAACGGCCTACAATGCAGGACTTAATGTACGTACTGATTTTAAATCTATGGAAGATTTGGTACAACCCTTGCGTGATGCTTTAGAACAAGGTAAAGTAACAGAAGAGACTTTGAATTCCAGAGTCTCAGACGTTTTAAGAGTAAAATTTAAACTCGGCCTTTTTGATACCCCTTTTGTGGATGCCGATAAAGCTAACGCAATCGTGCATAATGAAGAACACGAGGGGATAACCCTAGAAGCGGCTAGAAAAGCGATTGTTCTTGTTAAGAACGAAGACAAGGCTTTACCCTTGGATGCAAAACAAATAAAAACATTATTGGTTACCGGGCCAAATGCCAATCATAAAGGGCCAATGATTAGTAAATATGGACCAGGCCAATCTAAAGTAATCACTCCTTTTAGAGGAATTAAGGCCTTTTTAGGAGATCAGGTAAATGTGTTGTATGCCGAAGGCTGTAAGCATATCGATGCGATGTTTCCCAAATCGGATGTAATGCCTACGGAGCCTAATGAAGAGGAATGGGCACAACTGAATGAAGCTAAAGAAAAAGCCAAGCAAGCCGATGCTATTGTAGTGGTGGTGGGCGATGATCATTTTACAACTGGCGAAGCGCACTCAAGAACGTCGCTTAATTTACCTGGGCATCAACGCTTATTGATTCAGGAAATGGTAAAATCAGGTAAGCCTGTTACTGTAGTTCTTATGATTGGTCGAGCGGCTTCTATAAACTGGACCGATGAAAATGTTCCCGGAATAATTGTAAGTTGGTTTGGTGGCGAGAAAGTGGGACAGGCTGTTGTCGAAACCTTATTTGGTGATTATAACCCAGGAGGAAAATTACCTGTTACTTTTCCCCGCACCGTGGGACAATTACCTATGGCATTTCCTTACCGCGTTTTAGCTTGGGGCGGACAAAGTAGAAAAAATGATCCTAACGGATGGGGACAAACGCGCTTAGTTGATCCGCTTTATCATTTTGGGCACGGCTTGAGTTATACCTCTTTTGAATATGATGATTTGAACATAAGTCCTGAAAACCCTTCTGTTACTGATACCATAACCATTAGTTGTACTGTAAAAAACACAGGAAATCGTGATGGCGATGAGGTAGTACAGTTATATCTTAGAGACCAAATTGCATCTGTGTCTCCGTTTGACCAATTGCTACGTGGTTTTGAACGCTTATCATTGAAAAAAGGAGCGTCTCGTAAGGTTACATTTACTATCAATCCTAAGCGCGATTTAGAAATGTTAGGATTAGATAATACTTGGATTGTTGAACCGGGAGTATTCAATGTTCATGTAGGGACTTCTTCCGCAGATATTAAACTCAAGGGAGCGTTTACCTTACGTTAAAGTATTCTATACAAATGATTATAGTTGTTACTATGTCTTGATTGCAACTAGAATATTTGTGAATTAAATAAAGGCAAGAGCTTCATGGCGCAATAGACATAGTAATATTTAAAAAAAAATAAAACATAACATAATGAAAATTAAAAAAAACATACCATTTTTTTGTGCGCTGTTTTCCTTGTTCCTAATAACAGGATGTCAAAAAAAACAAGTTAACCAAAAACCTAATGTGCTGCTCATTTGTGTGGATGACCTGCGTCCTGAATTGAAAAGCTTTGGAGCAGATTATATTCACTCGCCAAATATTGATGCTTTAGCCGCAGTAGGTGTTGCATTTCAAAATCATTATGTTAATGCTCCAAGTTGCGGGCCATCACGATATACTTTATTGACAGGTCATTACGGACCAGCTGGTAATAATGCACTTTTTCTTCGGGCAAAAAAAATGAATGAAGGCGCTGAAGAAATTGATAAAAGCATGCCCGAGTGGTTTAAAAGTAATGGTTACACGACGGTTTCTGTAGGTAAAGTATCACACCATCCTGGAGGTCGAGGAGGCAAAAATTGGAATGACAGCACAAAAATTGAAATGCCAAATGCTTGGGATAAACACCTAATGCCGGTAGCCGAATGGGAACATCCTCGTGGCATGATGCACGGATTAGCCCATGGCGAGATTCGGGAGAAAGCAGGTAATATGGACGTTTTTCAATCCGTGGAAGGCGATGATTATACCTATCCAGATGGCGCAATTGCCGATGAAGCTTTAAAACAATTACGAGAGCTTACTAGTACAAACGAGAAACCGTTTTTTCTTGCCGTTGGTATTATCAAACCGCACCTGCCTTTTGGGGCGCCAAAATCTTACTATGATAATTATGAAGGTGTTGCGTTGCCAGAAATAAGCCATCCTGAAAGACCACATGGAAAAACCACATGGCACGGGTCTGGCGAGTTCAAGAAATACAATAGCTGGGGTAAAAATCCTAATAAAGATGCTGCTTTTGCTGACGATGTACGCCGTCATTATGCGGCATGTGTGAGTTATGCCGATGCCCAAGTAGGCAAAGTACTGGCAGAATTAATACGGACAGGAGCAGATAAGAATACGATTGTTATGTTGTGGGGAGACCACGGGTGGCACCTAGGAGAACATGCTATTTGGGGAAAACATAGTCTGTTCGAGGAGTCCTTACATGCACCTCTTATAATACATTATCCTGGCATGAAGAATAAAGGTGCTAACACCAATGCCATTGTTGAAACAGTTGATATTTTTCCAACCTTATGTGATTTAGCGGGTATTGAAACGCCTAATTATGCGAAAGGGGAATCAGTTAAAGAGATTTTAGTAGATCCTGATATGATTGGCCACACTGCGGTAGCATACACTAGTAAAGCTTCAACCATCAGAACATCAACGCACAGGATGACACTTCATAAAGATGGATTTGTGGAATTATATGATCATACCTCTGCAGAAAAAGAAACCAAGAATATTGCTGATGAAAACCCAGAATTAGTTGAGGAGTTAAAGAAAAAGTTAAATAACAAAATGTATTGATTTTGTAAATAAACTTTTTACAAAGTATAGCATAGTAATTTATAACCTCTAGGAAATATTTTACTAAACTAAAGCTAGTGAATATCAATGTCAATAAAGAAGTATCTATGAATTCTTTAAATAAAGCTATAATATTCCTAATTATTTTAATAATACCCTGCGCTCTATTTTCGCAAATTATTCCTTACGATTTAAAATTGGAGTAAAGAGAAAATCCAGAAGGCTTAGATGTCAAAAAAACCGCGTTTTTTCTGGAAATTAAAATCAAACGAAGCTGGGCAGTATCAAAAAAGTTACCAATTGATTGTATCTACTTCAAAAGAATATATTAAAAAAAATATTGGTGATGTTTACAATTCTAAAAAAGTAAGAAGTGACGAAACTACACAAATAGTCTACAAGGGCAAGCCTTTGCAACCAGCAAGCGAGTATTACTGGAAAGTAAGGGTTTGGGATAAAAATAATATCCCAAGTTGGAGTAAAACCGTAACATTTTCAACGGGTTTATTTTCGGTAACCGAATTTCAACTGCCAAGTTATTTTGGCGCACATTTAAACATGTTTGAACAGTACCATTTTTTTGATGACAAAAAACACGATCCTGCACCACTTTTACGTAAAGGTTTCGATGTACAAAAAAGGTAAAACGTGCCAAGGCATACATAAGTGGTATTGGGTATTAAGAGTTTTACATCAATAGTAAAAAGATAGGGAATTCCGTTTTAGATCCGGGTTGGACAGATTATAGAAAAACCATTTTATACGCCACACACTAATTACCAACGACGTAAAAAATGGCGCTAACGTAGCAGGAGTGATGTTAGGGCGTGGCTTTTACGGTATGATGGCTTACGACCACAGGGGATATTATAAAAAAATGGATGGATTGATTGGTCAGCCAAAATTAATGTGTCGTATAAAGGTAGACTATGAAGATGGCACTTCAAAAGACATTTAAGTGATTTAAGTTGGAAAGTTACAGGAGGGCCTGTGGTGTACGATGGTCCAGCACATTTCGCTATTGCCGAAGGCAGAGTACAGCTAGTGCATTTACCCGTATATCACGGCAAACCAGGAAAAGGTTTATCCATCCAAATGACCGTACAACATGGTCCAGTGACGTTGTTATCGGTAGTAGAAGGTAAAGACGATGTATTTTTATTAGTCGCAGAAGGCGAATCGGTTGAAGGGCCAGTGCTTCATATTGGTAATACTAACAGTCGTTACCGTTTTTCTATTGGCGCACGAGCTTTTATGAACGAATGGTCTAAACAAGGTCCATCGCATCATTGTGCTATTGGTGTGGGGCATATTGCAAATAAGCTTGAGTAAACCTAAGAGTAGTCAAAATTTGCTAAATTTTTTTACGGTTACTCATGACATTACAGGACAATTAAAATGCAAACTTTGGTTAATTTTCCGTCTTAAACCGAAAAAAAGCATTTAATACAGATAATCAGTAATGTCAACAAAATCTAAATCAATTCAATTGCTACAAAATGCAGTAGTTTTTTTATTCGTAATTCTAAGTAATTCAGCTTTTGCCACCAACCCTAATTGGAAAAACGCCCAATGGATTTGGCAAGAAGATGATAGTCCTGCTAATACTTGGATGAGTTTTAGAAAAACAATAGAACTCAATGAAATACCAGAAGAAGTTGAAGCTTACATCTCAGTAGATAGTAAATTTTGGCTTTGGGTTAATGGCGAAATGGTAATTTTCGAAGGTGGTTTATCCAGAGGGCCAAGTCAAGCTGGAGCGTGGAATCGTAAAGAAAAAATTACACCAGCCAACTCTTGGTATGAAACGTTAAACATTCAACCTTATTTAAAAAAAGGAAAAAACACCATAGCTATTTTGGTGTGGTTTTGGGGGCGTGAAACCCACAAAGGCACTCACATTGACAGTGGAAAAGGCGGTTTGTTATTCTCTTCAGAAATAGGAAATCAACACTTAGTTTCTGATAGCAGCTGGAAAGTATTACAACATACAGGTTATGACAATACCATAGCGCCAGCAAGTAAGTCTTTAGTGCAATATTCTGTAAAATTTGATGCTAGAGAAGCTTTAAATGATTGGACAGATAAAGCTTGGTATAGTAAAAATTTTAACGATGCTAATTGGGCAAACGCTTCAGAAAAAGGTCAATTAGGTGTTGCACCTTGGTATAATATTGAAAAGAATATTGTACCTCATTTAATCAATCATGGTTTACAGAATTATGCAAATCATGAGGAATTGAAATTCCCGTTTGTTAGTGAAGGCACAACCATCATAGCGAGATTGCCGTTCAATAAGCAAGTAACACCATATCTGGAAATTGAAGCAAAAGCAGGCGATAGTATTTTTATTACTACAGATAACAATAGAAATAAAATCAACGCTATTTATATTGCCAAAGACGGACTTCAAAAGTTTGAAAGTTACTCATGGTTTAATGGTCATGAAGTGCAATATACCATTCCTGCAGGCGTAAAAATAAAGGCGTTAAAATACAGATGGATGAGTGTTGGCGAAATGGCGGGTAGTTTTAAGATAGACGATCCATTTTACAACCGTTTGTGGGATATGGGTAATAATACGCTTTTTGTTTGTGCTCGCGATAATTTTATGGATTGTCCAGATCGAGAACGTGCTTTGTGGATTGGCGATGTTGCAGACCAAACTGGTTATTTGTTTTATGCCATGGACGATGCTGGACGTCAGCTCTTAAAAAAAGCTATTTTACAGACGGTATATTTTAGTCAGGATGATGTTATTGGCGCTTTAGGCCCATTGCGTGTTCGTGAGTTGGTTTGCCAGAGTTTACAATTTATTTCGCAAGTGGTTTGGCCTTATTATTTGAATACAGGAGATAAAGAAACCCTTGAAATTGCGTATCCCTATTTATTTAGGTATTTGGATTTATTTCCTATGAAGGAAAACGGATTTCCAGAATACAGAAAAGGTAAAAGTCCAGATTCTTGGAACTGGCTCGATTGGGGTGTAAAAGGTACCATAGACCAAGAACCAATACAAATGGCATTTTACTACCTAGCGTTAAGAGAAGCAAAAAAAATGGCAGAAATTTTAGGGAAAGAAGACCATATACAATGGTACGATAAACGCATGACTTCCATGAAATCGGCTTACGAAAATGAGTTTTGGAAAGACGGTTTTTACAGTACAAATCCAGAAAAATTTAAAGATGATAGGGCCAATGCTATAGCCATTGTTTCTGGTATTGCTAGTCCAGAATATTACAATCAGATTGTTGATAATGTGTTGTTGCCAAATCGTTTTTCTAGTCCACATTTTGAATGGATGGCAGAGGAGGCCATGTTTATAGCAGGTAGACCAAAAGCTTCTTTACAACGTATGAAGGAAATGTACCAAAGCCAAGTAGATAAAACTTCAATTTCAACACTTTATGAAAAATTCGGAAATAAAGGTAGTTACAATCATGCTTGGAACGGTTCTAACACCATTTTATCAAAATATGTAGCAGGTGTCAAACCTACTAAAGTAGCTTGGAGTGAATTTCAAATTATGCCAACATTGGTACATTTCAAAAATATTGAAAAAACCATTCCAACTGTTAAAGGTGATATTGATATTGAAATAAATAAAACAGATAAGTCATATCAGTTAAATTTGGAATCGCCTAAAGAGACTATGGCAATTATTGGGGTTCCAAAATCTGAAAAACAAGTTGTTTCTGTTAAAATAAATGGTAAATCTATTTGGGAGAACGGAAAGTCAAAAAAGAAAATTCCAGGATTAAGTTATGTAGGTGAAGATGATCAATTTTTGAAATTTAAAGTGTCATCTGGTGCATGGCATTTGAATGCCGAATACAAATAATTACAACAACTTAACAAAGTATATAATGCAAACCGTTGCATGTAATCACAATAATTTTTAAATATGACAAAGTATATCGCTTTTATATTAGTGGCGCTGTCATGCCTCCTTGTACAGGCACAAAAAATGACGCCTACCGATTTGAATGCATGGACTTTCTGGGGCCAAGGCAGCAAACAAGTCATGAAAAACAATATGTTTTTTATGAAAGAAGACCCATTAAAAAGTAGTGGTGTCATGATTGTAAGTCCGAAAAGTTACTCCAATAAAGTAACCATAAAATACGATGTTATGACGCTTACACCAGCGTCTGTTTTAGTTGCAATGATGTCAGTTTCAGATATGGGTGATTCCAATAATATTTCCCTACCTCACGATTATGACGGCGCTATGGGGCTTTGGATACATGATAAAGAAAGTTATTTCTATGCGTTTAGAAATGCACCTCATAACAAGACGCCGTTCATTAGAAAATATCCAGCAATTAAAGGTGAATCACCAGATTTAGTGTCACTAGATAAAAATATCATGCACCCTGGAATTTTTTATAGTATAGAAATTGGGCAAGATGAAAATCAAATTTGGTTAAAGGTTGATGGCGAAACTATTTTAAAAACAACAGACAAGAATGCATTAACTGGAGGGCATGTTGCTTTTCGTATAAGAGGAACAGCTGGAGAATACGCAGCTTGTTTAATTCGTAACCTTGAAATACAAGAGTAAAATAGTCTTTAAACTATTTAATAAATCGATGAAATTTTATTATTCAATTTTTCTACTGCTATTTATCATAAATCATGTGTCTTGTCAATCAGAACAAGAACATGTAGATTATTTAGCGAACAATGCCTTTGGTAATCCTATAGTTGGTAATGCTGGGGAGTATTATAAAGGAATAACTTATATCACGTATCAAGGCGAAAAAGAAGACCCTTATGTGGCTGCTTATGACCATAAAAGCAAGAAGTGGATGGGACCTTACAAAGCAGGAACAAGCGTCTTAGGTAAAACTAATTCAAAAAAGATTGATAACCATGGGAGACCAACTTTAGTTGTTGATAATGAAGGCTATATTCACGTGGCTTTTGGTGGTCATGGGGGTACTAGGGCATTAGGTGAAAATACATTAGGTAACTATAATGGTGGTAAACAGATTCATGTAAAGTCTAAAAAACCAATGGATATCAGTGGTTGGGAGGAGGTAGACAATGTTTCGCCTTTTGGAACTTACAGCCAATTTTTAAAAATGGCAAATGGAGATATCTATTTGTTTTATCGTCATGGAGCGCATCGTAGTAATTGGGTATATCAGGTATCTAAAGATAATGGTCTTACATTTTCTCCAGAGGTTTCATTTTTAAAAGCGAAACCAGTTTTAGATGATTCAAAGACACCCAATGCATGGGATTCTTGGTATGTCGATTTAAAGGTAGGAACCGATAATGAAATTCTAGTATCATACAATTATCATTTATGTAGAAATATAAATAATGTACACATTGGTGAAAGACATCATTGTTATTATATGGTGTTTGATACAGTTAAAAATGAATGGAGGAACGTAAAAGGAAACATCCTAAAAATCCCTTTAACAAAAGAATACGCTGATAATATGACCTTAGCCGTAAACACTGGCGATAGATGGAATCATTTAGGTAAAGTTGGTTTAAAACACTATGGATATCCACATATTAGCTGGTATGAAGGTGATGATAATGGTTCAAGACATGGAGGGCCTAAGCAATTAACAAGCTACCAATGGAATGGTGAAAAATGGATTGGTGGTAACACAAATTTACCTGAAGAGGCTCGTGGAGAAATGCAGATTGATAAAAATAATATTGTAAACTATTTGTTAAGTTCTAATGATAAAACTATGGGCGAAATTGCGTGGTGGAAAAGTGATACTAGTTTACGTGATTTTAAGAAAACCGATTTGTTTTATACTAAAGAAGGAAGCAAATTTTTGTTATCAAAATTTATAAGAAATGCACATAAAGATGCGAGCATTATTGCCACCCAAAAAATAAAAGGTACCAATTATTCTAAAGTTTATCTTTTGGGAGAAAATGGCCCTGTTACCAGAATAAAAAACGAGGCAGAAATTTTAATGTTAGATTAATTCTAACCTAAAATCTAAAGAAAATAGATGTTAAAAAAGATATTGACGATTATTAAAGCTGAATTTAAAAAAAGTATCATCATTTTGGTATTGATTTTACTCACTTCAATTTCTGCAGCTGCAAATTCAAATAGCTGGGGTAAAGCCCAATGGATTTGGCAAGAAGAAGCAGGCCCCGCCAATACTTGGGTGGCCTTTAGAAAAGAATTCAACCTTAAAGACATTCCTGAAAACGCATTGGCAAATATTGCTGTAGATACTAAATACTGGCTTTGGGTTAATGGGGAGATGGTCCTTTTTGAAGGCGGTTTAGCTCGAGGAGCTGCACCAGATACCAATTATTATGATGAGGTCAATTTAAAATCATATCTAAAGGAAGGCAAAAATACCATTGCTATTTTAGTATGGTATTGGGGTAGAACGCGAAAAGTACATGACGATAGTGGTAAAGGCGGTTTGTTATTTTATGCCGATTTAGGAAAACAAGTTTTAGAATCTAATACAACTTGGAAAATGAAAGTACACCCTGCTTACGATTCTAAAAGTGGCGGTGGCGGCGGTAGTGCCAATCGTGTTAATGCTTACAATGTAAAGTTTGATGCCAGAAAAGCTTTGGGAGATTGGTCTAACCAAGCTTGGTACACGAGTAATTATGATGATAAGGATTGGAACAAACCCATCGTAAAGGGTATTGCAAATAGTAAACCTTGGGGAACTTTAGTAAAAAGAGCCATTCCACAGTGGAATAATAGAGGTTTGGTAGACTACGTGTCTCTCACACTAAAATCGAATAAAGAGAAGGTTGATTTACCTTTTAAGAACACAACAGATTCTTTACTAATAATTCGTGCCAAATTACCTTTCAACCAGCAAATAACGCCCTATTCAAAAGTGAATAGTAACGCTGGTAAAACTATTGTAGCAGATATGGACAATCACTTCAACATGCTAAAGGGAACTTACATTACTAAAGATGGTGTACAGGAATTTGAAAGTTATTCTTGGATTAATGGTCATTTTGTGGAATATTCAATTCCTGCAGGAGTAGAGGTGCTAGAACTAAAATACAGATGGACTGGAGTGGGTGAAATGACTGGTCATTTTGAATGTAGTGACCCTTATTTTTCCAGACTTTGGTGGATGGCAAGAAATACACTTTACGTTTGTGCGAGAGATGGTTTTATGGACTGTCCAGATAGGGAACGTGGCTTATGGATTGGTGATGTGGCAGACCAAACAGGAGCTATTTTTTATTCACTTGATGATGCAGGAAGACTACTCTTAAAAAAAGGAATTGACAATACCATTTCCTACAGAAAAGGAGACACTATTCAAGGGTTAGCGCCTGGCTTTGGTGCTTACCGTGGAAAAAGTAGTGAACTAACAGGACAAAGTTTACAATACATAGATCAAGGGATTTGGCAGTACTACTACAATACAGGAGATAAAGCCACGCTTGAAAATGCTTATCCAGCCGTTTTCAATTATTTAAAGTTATGGGATATGCAAGAAAATGGTTTGCCAAAACACAGAAAAGGCTATGCAAATTGGGTAGATTGGGGTATCGATACAGACCCAGTAGCAACAAATGTGGTGTTGTATTTTATGGCCTTAAAGTCAGCTAAAAAAATGGCAATAGCACTTGGGAAAACTAAAGATCTTGCTTGGTATGATACACGCATTACAAGCATCAAAGCCAATTTTGAAAAAGAATATTGGCAAGGTAATCGTTATGGGTCTAAAAATAAAGTCATAGAAGAACGTGTAAGTGCCTTAGC
Source organism: Seonamhaeicola sp. ML3 (assembly GCF_023273855.1). Lineage (NCBI taxonomy): Bacteria > Pseudomonadati > Bacteroidota > Flavobacteriia > Flavobacteriales > Flavobacteriaceae > Seonamhaeicola > Seonamhaeicola sp. ML3. The sequence goes on from NZ_CP096884.1 coordinate 2,240,452, forward strand.
AATTCTAAGTGGATTGGCTAAACAAGAGCATTACAATACTTTAGTTGATAGTGTTTTAGTACCAATCAGAAAATCGAGTCCGCATATGGAGTGGATAGCAGAAGAAGCCATAATGTTAACTGGTCAATATGACAAGGGTTTAGAACGCATGAAAGTGCGTTATAAAGAACAGGTTAATAAGGAATGGTTAACCACTTTGTATGAAAAATACCTTCCTAAACTGAGAGGAACATACAATCATGCTTGGAATGCGCCAAATTATGTATTGTCTAGATACATTGCAGGTATAAAAGCAACAAGTGTTGCTTGGGAAACCTTTGAGGTAAACCCCAACTTTGCACACTTAACAACAGTTAAACAAATTGTTCCTTCTGTGAAAGGAGATATCATTTTAGAGGCTAAAAAAACAGAACAGAAATATCAAGTAAGTTTCAACACGCCAGCAAACACCAGAGCCACAGTTTACATTCCTAAAGAAGACAAAGTAATTTCAAAAATTTTGGTAAATGGTAAAGAAATCTGGAAAAAAGGAAAATTTAAAAAGAAATTAAAAGATATTGAACTAGCAAGTGAAGATGACAATTTTATTTGCTTTAAAGTTGAAGCTGGAAACTGGAATTTTAATACAGAATATCAATAAAACAAAAACAAAATGCAAAATACACTAAAACACCAATTTTTCTTACTTGTATTCGTATTCATCTGCATACAATCAATAGGGCAGTCTAAAGAAGGATACCTTACCAAAGATGGTGCTTGGTGTTGGTTTTCAGATCCAAGAGCAATTCTAGTAGATAATACAATTTATACAGGATGGGTTAAAACGAATGGTACAGTAGAAGCTGGAGTTTTCGACTTGAACACAAAAAAAATACAATTAAGCGACTTGTATTATAAACTTGAAAGAGACGATCATAATAATCCCGCTTTTACGGTTACAAATTCTGGTGATATTATTGCTGTGTACACAAGACATGCAAAGAGAGATTTTTTTATCAACAGGTTAAAAGATTATAGGAGTAATACTATTTTTTCAGGTGCTAATTTACTGTATCCAGTAAGCAACGAAGAGCTTAATAAATATCCTTTAAATCATGTTACTTATGCCAATCCTTATCGTTTGAAAAATGAAAACAATAGAATTTATTGTTTTGGACGATGGACAGGTTATAAGCCCAATGTAATGTGGTCTGATGATGATGGGCATAATTGGACAAAAAGTAAGGTTTTTATCACTAATTTTCCTTTTGATAAAGATAATAGACCGTATGTAAAATACCATTCAGATGGAGAATCTAAAATTCATATTATGTTTACAGATGGGCATCCTAGAAACGAACCTACCAATTCAGTGTATTACGCATATTATGAAAATGGGGCATTTTACAAAGCCAATGGAGAACAGATTTGTTCCTTAAAAGATATTCCATTTGAGCCAAAAGATGCTTCTAAAGTATATACTTCTAATCAAAAAGAAGGTCGTGCTTGGATTGCAGATATTGCTCAAGATGGAAATGGAAATCCAGTATTGTTGTATACCAAAAGCCCTACTGAAGAAAATCATGAATATTGGTATGCAAAATACACAGAAGAAGGTTGGATAAATAAAAAAATGTGTGATTCAGGAAAATGGTTTCCCAAGACGGAAGCAGGAAAAGTAGAAAAAGAACCCCATTATTTTGGTGGTTTATCATTGCACCCAGATAACACAAATGTTGTGTACCTTTCTAGACAAATAAAAGGTGTTTTTGAAATTGAACGTTGGGAAACCAATAACAATGGTAAAAGTTGGGAAAAAGAAGCGATAACAAAAAACTCTACCTTAGATAATGTTCGCCCATATCTTCCTAGAGGTTTATCAAAAAGTGCTCCTGAAGTGGTTTTATGGATGGAAAATCAAAATTATATCTTTTACAGAAACTACAAAGCATCTATAAAATATTGGATTAAAGAAAATTAAATAATTTTTTATGAGAACAAAACAACAATTTTTCATTCTGTTCAGTACTATTTTAATTAGTTTGGGAACTCTAGCACAGAACAATCAAAATAATAAAAAACAGCTGCTAAATACCGATAAAGAGCCAAAACTGAAAGGTAGAAAATTCAAATCTTTGTTTGATGGAAAAACCTTGAATGGTTGGTCAACCCAACAAGGTACTATGAAATTTGAGGTCATTAATGGAGAAATTGTTGGGACTTGTAGTGCAGGGCCAAGTACTTTTTTATGTACTGATAAAGAGTATACTGATTTTATTTTTACTTGTGAAATGAAATGGGAAGTTGATGGAAATTCGGGTGTTCAAATTCGTTCTCGAATCCGAAAAGACCCTAATAGAAATACTGTAATTGGTCCACAAGCAGAAATGGAAGATTTGGCAAAAAAAGGACGTGGTTGGTCAGGCGGTATCTACGGTCAAAATTGTGGAGGTTGGTTTTATCCACTTAAAGCGCCTGAACATAAACCGTTAAAGGATACTATTGATAGAAGTGGCTGGAACAGATTGACCATTAAAGTAGAAGGGAATGTTTTTAAAACATGGGTAAACGGAATTCCTGCTGCACATTGGATTGATGAAGAGAATGAGTTCCCCACCGGTTTTATTGGACTGCAAGTTCATGGAGGAAAACAAGGCGTTATCCATTGGAGAAACTTAAAAATCAGAGAACTTTAAAATGAATCTAAGTTGTTCTACAGGAAATAAACAAATGTTTTTAGGTGAAAAGACTAAAGCTAAATCAATGAATACATCATTGATTTTGTTGTTTTTAATATTTTTTTCAATTCATTACTCTACATCAGCACAACGTAATTTTTTAGCAACATCTTATACTCAAGAGGAGCTTAAAGAAATGCTGGTTATGAATCAAAAGTGGGTAGAGTATCCAGATTATAACAATCGAGAAGCCTGGAACAATTTGTTAGGAAATCATAAAGTAAGTTTGATTGAAAAGGGAGAAGAATACCTAGATTACGAATGGCAAGTAGTTAAAGCAACCGATTACCTAGATTACTCCAGAACGGGCAATCGTCAAACCATGCAAGACCCCTATTTTGATAATCAAGATGCGATTGGCACTTTAATTTTAGCCGAATTAGCAGAAGGGAAAGGACGTTTTTTAGACCAAATTATCGATGGTGTTTTTATGAATTGCGAGATGACCTCTTGGGTGTTATCGGCACATTTTAAAATTTCAGCCAAGGAAGTTAAAAACCATTTCCCCGATATAAACGAAAACTTAATTGGATTGTATTCTTCGCAAACCGGAGCTTTGTTATCTTGGGCACATTATTTTTTTAAAAATGAATTTGATAAGGTCAATCCACTTATTGCAGAGCGTATTCAATTTGAAGTAAAAAAGCGCATTTTAGAGCCTTACATGGATATGAACTATTGGTGGACAGCACTTCCTCCTTATGCCAAAAACAAACCAAAAGTAAACAACTGGAATCCTTGGTGTAATGCCAATGTGCTACAATGTTTTATGTTGATGGAAAACGATAAAGAGAAATTGGCTGAAGCCGTATATCGTTCCATGCAGTCTATAGACATGTTTATCAACGAAGATAAAGATGGAGCTTGCGACGAGGGTCCTGGGTATTGGGGTGTTGCCGCAGGAAAAATGTTCGATTATTTGGATTTGTTGGAAAAATTGACCTCTGGGAAGGTTTCTATTTTTGACAAACCCGAACTAAAAGCAATGGCAGAATATGTTTATCGCGCCAATGTTGGTAAAGGTTGGGTAGTTAATTTTTCAGATGCGTCAGCAAAAGCAAAAGGAAATCCGTATTTTATTTATGCTTTTGGAAAAGCAGTTGCAAGTCAAGATATGATGAATTTTGCAGCTTACCTAAAGAAACAAAACCCAGAAACGACGATAGCTTACAAAAGAGATATAGATAGGGCCTTGAGAAGTGCAACCATTTCCAAAGCATTAGAAAGTATAACACCTGTTTTTAAAGTCCCTGAGTATTCTTGGTATCCGAAAACAGAATACTGTTTTATGAGTAATAAAGAAGAAGGGCTTTTTATAGCAGCTAAAGGCGGGTACAATCTCGAAAATCATAACCACAATGATGTTGGGTCATTTATGTTTTATGTAAATGCAACCCCTATGTTTATAGATACAGGAGTTGGTCCTTATACTGCCAAAACCTTTGGGCCAGACCGCTATTCCATTTGGACCATGCAAAGTAACTACCACAATGTGCCATTAATCAATGGAGTTGCACAAAGTCCAGGAGCAATTTTCAAAGCCACCAACACACATTTTAATAAAAACAAAAAGACATTTACTACCGATATTTCTAAAGCATATCCAGAAAGTGCTGAGGTTACGTCATGGATACGTAACTATCAACTAAAAAAAGATGGGCTAACTATAAATGATAAATTTTCATTATCGGAAACACTAGCTCCAAATCAATTAAACTTCATGACATGGGGTAAAGTTAACATAGATAATCCTGGTAAAGTTTCAATTCAAATTGATGAAGAAAAAGTAGAGTTATTTTATGATGAACAAGAATTCTCTGTAGCTTTAGAACCGATTGCTCTAAATGAAAAAAAGTTGAGTGGTGTTTGGGGAGCAACCATTTACAGGCTTTCTTTTACTGCAAAGTCATTACAAAAAGAAGGCGAATATACGTTTCAAATTAAAAAGACCAAATGAAAAAAATAATAGCTGTTTTAGTATTGAGTTTCATGTTTATTGTTGTTAAAGCACAAGAAACTGACAACAAAAAAATGAATGTGGTGTTTATTTTAGCCGATGATTTAGGTTGGGCAGATGTAACACTATATGGCAAAACAAAACTATACGAAACACCAAATTTAGAACGATTGGCTGCTCGTGGCATAATGTTTACTCGTGCATATGCTGCTAGTCCCTTATGTTCGCCAACAAGAGCCAGTATTTTAACTGGGCAAACACCCGCCAGAACAGGAATTACCTCACCTGCGGCACATCAACCTAAAGTAGAATTAAAAGCATCAGTACCTTCAAAAGCCGCTCCAGATTCTAAATCAGTTGCTTGCAAACCAGTAACACGATTGGATACCATTATTCCAACGCTTGGTAAATTACTAAAGGCTGATGGTTACAATACTGCTCATTTTGGGAAATGGCATTTGGGTAGAGAGCCCTACACACCTCTTCAGCATGGATTCCATGTAGATATCCCACATTGGCCAGGACCAGGTCCTGCTGGTAGTTTTGTTGCGCCTTGGAAATACCCAAATTTTAAGGCCAATTATGAAAATGAACATATTGAAGATAGAATGGCAGATGAAGCTATTAACTGGTTACGTTCTATAGATTTAAATGAGCCATTTTTCATGAATTATTGGCAATTTTCAGTACATGCCCCTTTTGATGCTAAAGAAAGTTTGATAAAATATTACCAAACTAAAATCGATTTCACAGACTTACAACATTCGCCAACCTACGCAGCTATGGTGCATTCTTTAGACCAAGCAGTTGGGCGACTTTTAGATGAAATAGACAGGTTAGGTATTAGTGATAGAACCGCCATAGTTTTCTTTAGTGATAATGGAGGAAACATGTATAATGGAATCCGAGAAACAACACAATCAGGAGAAGAATTTATTACAGAACCCACAAGCAATCGTCCTTTGCGAGGAGGTAAAGCCACTATTTATGAAGGAGGAACAAGAGTGCCTTGTATTGTGGCATGGCCAAAAATTACAGAAGCAGGAACAACATCAGATGTGATGATTCAATCAACGGATTTTTACCCAACAATATTGAATCAACTAGGAATCCAATTCCCTAAAAAACACAAAATTGATGGTGTAGATATTACAAAAGCATTACAGGGAGAAAACCAAGATAGAGGACCAATCATTACCTATTTTCCGCATCAACCAAAAATACCAAATTGGTTACCGCCATCAGTTTCTGTACATCAAGGCGATTGGAAACTCATTAGAGTATTTTATAACGGAAAAGATTTTGCACACCAATACTTCTTATATAACTTAAAACAAGATATCGGAGAGTTGCATAACCTTGCAGAAAAGCATCCAGAAAAAGTAAAACAACTAGATGCCATAATTGAAGCGCATCTACAAGATGCTAATGCTGTTTTACCCATTATAAATCCTACATTCGACCAAGAAAAATATCATCCTGAAACCGTAGGTATTCAAAAAGGTGGTTTACGGGTAGCTAAAAGAATTGATAGAACTAAAAATTAGGAAATGCGTATACTATTTTGTTTTGTGTTAGTGGTGGTTTTTGGTTTGGGTTTTATTACATGTAATGCCCAATCCAATCGAGATACGATTTACCCAATCTTTCAATTCCCACAACACAAAATGCCTCGAATAGATGGCGATTTTTCCGATTGGAATCTGGTTCCAGAAACCTATGCCATTGGCTTAGGCCAAATGAAGGAAGCTATCAATGGCAATGGCTTTAATCTGGATAAAAACGATTTAGATATTTCAGTTAAAGTAGGATGGGTAAAAAATTTGAACCGATTATATTTTTATGTTGAAGTTTTTGATGATTTCTGGGAATTTGAACAGCTTGATATTAGACAAGATATTTTTGAATTAGTAGTAGATGCCGATGTTTCTGGAGGCAATTTTATTAAAAAATGGAATGCCAACAAAAAACATATTCCTATTGAAGAATTACACTTTAGAGGTCATGGTGCACACGCACAAAACTACCACGTTTTTATACCTGCTGTAAATAAAGATTGGGCCATGGTTTGGGGTAATACGCCTTGGATTAAAGACTTTCCTTATGCCAACGCAGCCTATCTACATAATTTAAAACAGGGTAAATCAGGTACACTCAAAATGGAATTTTGGATTACACCATTCGATTATGCTGCTATTGAGGGTATCCATCGTTCCGCTGTTTCAACGCTCAAGGAAAATGAAATTATTGCTATGTCTTGGAGTATTATCGATTATGATAATGATAATAAAGAAAGAAAGGATTTTACAAGTCTTTCGCATAATATTAATATGATTCATGATGGCGATTTTATGAATGCGTTTAGATTAATGCCATTGATTGAGGAATTAGCACCAGGGCTTCAAGCCAATTGGTCTTTTGTTGAAGTGGATAGAGATAGACGTGTTTTCGCTTTTAAAGATGAATCTGTCGGTGATGTTAAAAAATGGACTTGGGATTTTGGGGATGGAACAACTTCCAATGAACAAAATCCGGTGCATCAATATAGTTCTGCCGACCATTGGACGGTGGTGCTTGCTGTTGAAAACAAAGATGGTAAATCTATACGCTCTAAAGTTTGGGATGTAGTTACAAAATAGATAGAATGTTTTATGACGATTAATTTAAAAGGATATATTTTTTTTCTTTCGTTTATGGCGCTTGTTGCATCCGCTTTGGGTCAAAACAATACTGCTCGAATAGATGCGCATATTCATTTGTACGATACGAATCGTGAAGGAAGTTATACATTCCTAAATAACAAGAAAAAAGAAGTTAAACCAGATTTATTTCGTCCGCATTTACAAAAAGAATTTTTAGAGGTAGCCAATTCATCAGGGTTTAACTACGCATATCTCGTTGAAGCAAGCGCTAGAAGAGAAGATAATTTTTGGTTGTCTAAAATAGCTAGCGAATCAAACCATATACTTGGGTTTACAGTAAACTTAAATCCTTTGGATACGAATTTTAAAAGTGATTTAGATTCCTTAAAAAAGAATCCAAAGTTTAGAGGTGTTCGTCCAAGATATAAAGGTTTAGATTTTTCAAATCCTGAAGTTTTAAAACAGTTAAAAGAATTAGACAAACGTAATTTAGTACTCGAAGTTAATGGGTTAAAACATGTAGCAATCATCGCTAAAAAACACCCAAACATGCATATTGTAATCAATCATTTTGGAGGTGGGAAATTAAAAGACGGCATATTGCAAAATGAAGAAAATTACAAAAAAGCACTTCAAGAAGTGGCTTCTTTTCCAAATGTATTTATGAAGATTTCTGCACTTCATACCCTTTCTGGGAAAAATAAAGCTCCAAAAAAACTAAAATATTACAACCCTTTATTAGATGCTAATCTTGAGGCTTTTGGTCCAAATAGAGTGTTGTTTGGTAGCAATTGGCCTTTATCAAGTTTACGAGGAAACTACAATAATGCAGTTCAAATTTTAGAAGCATATTGTAAATCTCGAAACGATTTGAGCGAAGAACAGTTGTTTTTTAATAATGTGAGGAAAGCTTATGGATTGATAAATCCTATCATTCCCACTTTTATGGAATTAAGCAATAATGAACTTCGTTTAAAATTAGATTTAACAAGAGGAGGAGCTATTGCTTATATCTCTAAATCAGATGTGGATAGAAATATTGTAAACGTTCACGACGAAGGCAGATACATTCAGCAATCGTATTATGGAGGTAAGATTATCAACAGACAAAGTGAAGGCCAAAAAAAAGCTTGGTCTCCTTGGTCTTGGAATCCTATTCAGGTTGGAGATTGTTATCGCAACCGAGCAGAAATTTTAGAATACAAGCAAGAAGGAAATACGCTGTATGTAAAATGTGTTCCTATGCTTTGGGATATGAAAAACAAAGCAGCAGAAGCCATTATGGAGCAATGGACAACTTTAGAAGGTAATGTCATTAAAGTTCAAAACAAATTGACTTGCCATAGGACAGATACCATTTATGGAGAAGGAAAAACGCACAACCAAGAGTTGCCAGCAGTGTATCCAATATCAGCCTTAAATAATTTGTATTCCTATTTTGGAGACAAGCCTTTCACAGGAGAACCAGTTAATAATCCAAAAGTAGTCAACCTACGAAGTGGTTTTTGGGGCAAATACAAAAACAATAAAGTTACAGAAAGTTGGATGGCATTTGTAAATGATGATTTATGGGGAATGGGAGTATATTCTCCAAAATGTACCAACTTTTTAGCGGGTATGGCTAAAGACCCAGGTTACGAAGCGCATGATAGTGCAACTTCGTATATGGCTCCAATTCATCCTGCAACATTGAATAAAAATACGGTGTATGAGTTTGATTATTACTTAATTGTAGGAGAATTGAATGACATTAGAAACGATATTTACGATTTAAAAAAATCAATAAAAACGGAATAAAAAACAAACAAAAGATAAAGATTGAAAACATATAAAATGAAGAAACTAATCATAGTATTTTCGATTATGGTAGGATTGAGTTCTTGTAAAAAAAACCAAGATTTTAATATCGATGCAGCCTTAAAAAAAGCTGAAAAACAATTTTCGGTGCTATTAGATTCATCCTATGCCGAAAATAAAATACCAAGGAGTCTTGATGAACATGGGGAAATAGATTGGGCAAAACGAAAAATGGATTGGACGCAAGGTTTTTTTCCAGGTGCTTGTTGGAAATTATATGAGCATACGCAAGATGCAAAATGGAAAGAAGGCGCACACCATTTTCAAAACCTTTTCGTCGATGCCAAAGATATTAACACAACCCACGATTTGGGCTTTATGTTTTATTGTTCTTTTGGTGAAGGTTATAAATTAACCAAAAATGAAGATTATAAAAGAGTGGTTATCGATGCCTCAGAATCATTAATTTCTCGCTATGATTCTATAGTGGCTTGTATTAAAAGTTGGGATTTTGGTAAAGATAGATGGACGTTTCCAGTAATTATAGACAACATGTTGAATTTAGAAATGCTATTTGAAGCTTCAATTTTAACAGGAGATGACAAGTATAAAAATATAGCTATTAATCACGCCAATACAACACTGAAAAATCATTTTAGAGATGATTATAGTACTTGGCACGTGGTAGATTACAATCCAGAAGATGGGTCTGTATTCAAAAAATTAACACATCAAGGTTTACATAACGAGAGCAGTTGGGCAAGAGGGCAATCTTGGGCGTTATATGGTTATACGATGTGTTATCGTTATACAAAAGACCCTAAATATTTAGAGCAAGCCAAAAATATTGCTGCATTCGTTAAATCAAATTTACCAGAAGATTTTGTGCCAATTTGGGATTTTGATGCAAAAGATGAAGCCATTATGCACAAAGACGCATCTGCTGCAGCTGTTTATACTTCTGCATATTTAGAATTATATGGCTACACCAAAAACGCAACATATAAAGAGTTGGCAGAAAATATTTTAAAGTCTTTAAGTTCTGATAACTATTTTTCTGAATATGGTAAAAATGGCGGATTTATATTAGAGCATAGCGTAGGTAATTTTCCTAGAAATGGCGAGATTGATGTGCCAATCAATTATGCAGATTACTATTATTTGGAAGCGCTTTTACGTTTAAAACATATTAATGAAGAATAAAATTGAAGGTATTAGAATATTCAAGAACTATCAATTTTTAAATATGGTATCATAAAAACCAATGAGAATTAACATCATATGCATAGCACTTTTGCAATGTCTGCTCTTAGGCTGTAATGAAATATCCAAAAATACAGTTCAAGTTCCAGAGCAATTGCGAGTTTCTGAAGGATTTCAAAATCCTTTAGGTTTTTATGATGCTACACCTTCATTTTCGTGGAAATTATCACAAACTGTTAAAAATCAGATAGCATATAAAATTGTTGTAGCTTCAAAACCTGAATTGTTACCAAATCAACCAGATATTTGGAATTCAGGTAAGGTCACCTCAAATCAATCTACTTTTGTAAAATATGAGGGAAAAACTTTAAAATCTAGACAAAACGTATTTTGGCAAGTTCAATATTGGGATGAAAATGATAACCTATCAAGTTGGAGTGAAACAGCTCAAATTGAAATGGGTTTACTATCTAATACTGATTGGAAAGCCAAATGGGTAAAGATTCCAGACCCAAAAGAATGGGAAACTACTCAATATGGTACACGATTATTCAGACCACAATATTTAAGAAACGATTTTAAATTAGATGCTGAAGTAAAAAAAGCACGATTATATATTACTTCAAAAGGCGTATTTCAAGCACAAATTAATGGACAAAAAATTGAAAATGATGTGTTAACTCCAGGTTGGACACCTTATCACAAGCGTATTGAAACCCTAACCTATGATGTTACTGAAAATTTACAGAATGATAAAAATTCCATAGGGATTATCCTCGCTGAAGGATGGCATTCAGGAAGATTTGGACCTCGAAGAAGATGGGACACTGTAGTTGCTCCTCCTCAAGTAATTTGTCAGTTAGAAATTGAAGATATTAAAGGAAATATAAAAACAATAGTCTCTGATAAAAATTGGAAAGCCACTAGAAAAGGGTCTATTAGAACATCAGGATTGTATGATGGTGAAGTGTATGATGCAAATTTTGAAATGCCAAATTGGAGTCAACCTAATTTTGATGACAGTTCTTGGGAAACTGTGGAAACTGAAGACATCAATCCGAAAATCCAATTATTTCCTAAAAAGCATGCGCCCCTAAAAAATAAAATGGAGTTACAACCTGTTGAATTGATTCAAACAGAAGATAATTCAGTTTTATTCGATTTTGGTCAGAATATGGTTGGTGTTGTGCAGCTCAATATTCCCCTTAAAAGAGGCGATACCATTAAGCTAAGACATGGTGAAATGTTGGATGCTAATGGTGAATTGTTCACGAAAAATTTAGGTTCTGCAAAATCTGTAGATTATTACATCGCGAAAGAAAATAAAGTAGTTACTTGGCAACCTACATTTACCTTTCACGGTTTTCGTTATGTAGAGTTAAGTGGATTTAATTCAGCTTTCAAACCAGAAAAATCTTGGGTAACAGGATTGGTTCAGTATTCCGATTTTGAAATGCAAGGTCAATTCAAGTCTTCACACCCTAAACTCAACCAATTACATAGCAATATTCAATGGGGATTACGAGGAAACTTTTTTGATATACCTTTAGATTGTCCGCAGCGCAGTGAACGTTTGGGTTGGACAGGCGATGCGCAAGTGTTTATTCCTACTTCGCTATTCTTATCGGAAACCCATGCCTTTTGGTCTGCTTGGTTAGCAAGTATGCGCGAAGAACAATTTACCAACGGCGGTGTACCTGTGGTTGTGCCAAACTTTACCGGGAAATTTGCACAAGCAGGTTGGTCTGATGCTTGTACCATTGTACCATGGGAGTTGTATTTTAGAACAGGTGACCTTGGCGTTTTAGAAGATAATTATGCCATGATGAAACGTTGGTGTGATTATCATACTTCAGAAGCAACAAACCATTTAAGCCACATGTCTACAGTTGGCGATTGGTTGCAGCCCTATTCTCAACAAAAAGATGACAGAAGAGGCGATACCCCGAATACCCTAATTTCTACAGCATTTTATGCGCAGTCTGTTAAATTAACTATGAAAGCCGCTAAAATTCTAGGTTTCAATGAAGATAAAAAGTATTATGAGCAACTTTTAGACTCAATTTCTATAGCTTTTGAAAACGAATATTTCAATAATGAAGGTAAAATAGAACAACCTTATACACCAACTCAAACAGGTTACTTATTGGCTTTAGGATTTGATATTTTATCTGAAGAAATAGCAAATAAGGCTATTCATCATTTGCTTAAAGAAATTGAAAATACCGATAATCATCTAAGAACAGGGTTTATAGGCACGCCTTTACTAGCACCAGTTTTAGATAAAACAGGTCATACTGATAAATTGTTTGAAATTTTATTTAAAGAAACCTATCCTTCGTGGTTTTACAGCATCAATCAAGGAGCTACCACAATGTGGGAACGTTGGGATGGATACACTCACGATAATGGTTTTGCAGATAGAGCCTTGTCCTTTAATCATTATGCTTATGGCGCAATTGGGCAATGGATGTACGAGCGAATTGCAGGTATTTCACCTTTAGAAGCAGGCTATAAAAAGATACTTTTTGCACCTATGCCTCACTTAAAGTTAAATGAAGCTTCAGGGAGTTATGAATCACAATATGGAAAAATTACGTCTAATTGGAAGTTTGAGGGTAGCGATTTTATCTACAATATTAGCATACCACCCAACACGTCAGCAAAAGTTATACTTCCATTTTTTAGCGATACAGCAAATTTGACTCTAAATGGTCAAACTCCTGTATTTGATAAAGAAAAAAACACTGTAGTTATCGATGATTTAATCAGTGGAGACTATAAAATTATATATAAAAACGCGAGATAAATATGAAATATAAACTGAGTTTAGTTTTAATAATATACTGCTTTGTTTTTGGTGTAACAAAATCCAATGCACAAGAAAATGAAAATTCTTCTATTGAACAAAACTTCAAAAATCCTCCAGCTTCAGTTAAGCCTCGTACTTGGATGCACGCCATAGATGGAAACATGAGTAAGGAAGGTCTGACTAAAGACTTAGAGGCGATGCAACGTGTGGGTATTGGTGGTATTTTATTATTCAATATCGACCAAAAAATTCCAGATGGAAAAATAAAATATGGCTCACCTGAACATCACGAAATGTTAAAACATGCAGCAGCAGAATGTGAGCGTTTAGGCTTGAGTTTTGGAATACATAATTGCGATGGTTGGTCTTCAAGTGGTGGTCCTTGGATTACACCAGAACAAAGTATGAAAATGCTGGTTTGGAGCGAACTTCAAGTAAAAGGAGATCAATTAAATGTAAAGTTACCACAACCCACGAAAAGGGAAGACTACTACAAAGATGTTGCTGTTTTAGCGTATCCTTCACTACCTTCTGAATTAGATGATGCTTCCAATAAGCCTATCATTACATCATCAGTACTAAATGCAAAAACAGAAGGTTTAGTTGATAATTTACTTGATGGTAGATTAGTACTTCCTAAAAAGAAAAATGCACTTCCTTGGTTACAGTATGAGTATCCAGAGGTAAAGACGATTCGTTCGGTTTTAATCGTCTGTAACCAACGTGACCCAATTGCTACACTGCAAGTCTCTAATGATGGTATTAATTTTACAGCGGTTCGAGAACTTTATACAGTACGTACAGGAAAAAGAGAGTGGACTATTAATGATAGTTTTGAGGCTGTAACGTCAAAGTACTTTAGAATAACGTTTAACCAAACAATGTCTTTGCAAGAAGCCCGTTTATCCAATACGCAAAGCATTCACAATGTCATGGGGCGTATTAGTATGGGACGTACAGAAGACTCGAATTTGACACCTATTGGACAACCTGAAAAGTCTATGGTTATTGATAAAAGCAGTATCATAAACTTAACGTCACACCTAAAACCTGATGGTTCATTGCAAGCAAAATTACCAAAAGGTGACTGGACGATAATGCGTTTTGGTTATACATCAACAGGAGCGTTTAATAATCCTGCTTCAGATGCTGGTAGAGGTTTAGAATGTGATAAATTTAGCAAACTAGCTTTTAAAACTCATTACGATGCTTTTGTTAAAAAAGTAATTGAGAACACCAAAAAAATAGCACCAAATGCAATGCAATATGCAGAGATAGACAGCTACGAAATGGGTGGACAAAATTGGACTGATAATTATGAGCATTTATTCAAAGAAAAATATGGGTATAATTTAATAGATGTTTTACCTCTTTATGCAGGGCGTTTTGTGGAAAGTCATGAGGTTTCTGATGCTATACTTTGGGATGTACGTCAATTCAACTGTCATTTAATGGCAGAGAATTACTTTGGTTATTTTGCGGAGTTGTGTAAACAAGATGGTATTAAAAGTTATATAGAACCTTATGGTTTTGGACCACTCAATGATTTAGATGTTGGTGCCAAAGCAGATATTAATATGGGCGAATTCTGGATGGGTCGCGAAATGACTATGGTTCAGTCTGCGGTATCTGCCTCGCATATTTACGGTAAAAATGTGACCTCAGCAGAATCCTTTACATCAAATCCACAGATTAACTGGAAAGGGCATCCTGCACTAGCAAAAACTTCAGGTGATTTGGCTTGGGTATATGGTGTCAACGAATTTATGTTTCATCGTTTTACGCATCAAGCCAACCCAAATGTTGCTCCTGGAATGACCATGGGTAGATGGGGTTTTCATTTTGATAGAGTTCAACCTTGGTGGGATAATGCAGGAAAAGCTTGGTTTACCTATATGATGCGTGGACAGTACTTGTTACGTCAAGGAGTTCCTGTATCCGATTTTTTAGTTTTTATTGGCGGTGGTTCTCCAAACTCAGTGTATTTGCGTAAAGATTTTGAACCCGAAATTCCAGTAGGAACAAACTTTGATTGTACCAATGCTGATGTACTTTTCAATCGTGTAAAGATTAAAAATAAAACCTTAGTACTTCCCGAAGGTACAACTTATAAGAGTTTAGTACTTAAAAATTCTAAAAAATTAAGTCTGTCGAGTTTAAAACGGATTTATGAAATAGCAAAAACGGGAGTTCCTGTAATTGGCGAATTACCTGAGCAATCAGCAGGCTATTTCAATACTGCTGAAGAGAAAGCTGAGTTTTCAAAAATTGCAGCGGCCTTTAAAGCCTTACCAAATGTATATGCTGGTTTTTCTTGGGAAAAAATGATGAATAAAGAAAAGATTGTCAGTGATTTTACTATTGAAGGTCGAGATGATATACCTTTTATTCATCGAAAAGAAGAGAAGATGGATATGTACTTTTTCTTCAACCCAAATGACTCAAAGCAACTGTTTGAATGTAATTTTAATATTGAAGGGAAAATTCCAGAACTATGGAATCCGATGAATGGTGAAATTATTAAAACGGCTCAGTTTAAACATCAAAATGGTAAAACCAAAGTTTGGATTCATTTGGAGGCTGAAGAATCTGTATTTGTGGTATTTAAAGAAGCGTCAGTAGGTGTACCTACAATTACAGATATTGATAAAATTTCATCGGCATCTTATGTATTAACTTCTACGAATGCATTGCAAGAAGAAAAACCAGGAGAAACTATAGACCTAACTTTTGAAGATGATTGGAGTGTTATTTTTCCAAGCCTAAATTCCGAAGAAAAACGTTTCAAATTCCCAGAATTGATAGATTTATCGAAACATGATGTTGAAGACATAAAATATTATTCTGGAACTGCTGTTTATGAAAACGAATTTAAAATTAGTAGAAAACAACTGGCTAAAAATACAATGTATACCTTAGATTTAGGAGAAGTAGCCATAGCAGGAAAAGTTACTGTAAATGGAACTGATTTAGGAGTAGTTTGGAAAGCACCTTTTGAAATAGATATTACTTCGGTATTGAAAAAAGGTATCAATACTATAAAAATAGAAGTGAGCAACCAATGGACAAATCGACTTATTGGTGATGAACAATATCCAAATGAAACTGGATTTAACAGAAAAGCTGAAGTGATGCCAGATTGGTTTTTAAACAACGAGCCAGCACCTTTAAAAAAGCGTTCTACGTTTACAATTACCAATTTTTACGGACGTGATAAAACCTTACTATCAGCAGGTTTAATCGGACCAATTACAATAAAAACAACCAAGAAAACAACTATAAAATAGTTTTAACTAAACCTATTGAAACAGACACTATAAAACTAACTTTACTCATGAAAAAAATGTCAACTTATCAACCAAAATTATTGTTGCTTCTAGTATTTGTTCTACTATGTTCATGTAATGAATCAAAGAGTCAACAAATTTCAGAACAGAAATTCGAAGTCATCAAATCGGATTTCGTTACGCCTTCCGAAGAAAATACCATTTGGTGTTATTGGTATTGGATAAATGATGATATCTCAAAAGATGGTATTACCAAAGATTTACTGGCCATGAAAAAAGCTGGAATTGGTGGTGCCTTAATAGGCAATATCAATCCTGCACATAAAGATGGAAAAGTCCCGATGTTGAGCGAAGATTGGTGGAGTCACATGGTGCATGCTGTTGTAGAAGGCAAGCGTATTGGGGTAGATATTGGTATTTTCAATTGTCCTGGTTGGAGTCAAAGTGGTGGGCCATGGGTAGATTATACCAAGGCGATGCGTTATTTAACTTTTAGTGAAACTATGGTTTCAGGAGGTAAAGCATTAACATTATCATTAAAAAAGCCAAAAGAAAAGTTTCAAGACACCCACACTTTTGCGTTCAAATCTTCAGATGTTGAAAAAAGAAGCACACAATTTATTCCTACAAAAATTACTGCTAACTGGAGCGATGTTGATATAAGTGTTTTGTCTGATGGCAATAAGGAAGCAGATACCAGCTTTAAACTAAAGAAAGGAAAACCTTTAGAAATTAGTTTTGACCTTGCTGAACCGATTACAGCACGTTCTATAACTATTATTCCAAGTAGAGCGTTTAAATGTAATATGAGTTTATTTGCTGTGATTGATGGTAAAGAGAAATTAGTAAAAGAATTTCAGTTTGACCGTTTTCGCATTACACCAAATGTAGCGTCAATCGAAACAGGCGATTTCGCAACGGTTTTACCAGAAACGAAAGCCGATAAATTCATTCTAAAATGCACTAATTTTAGAGATAAAAGAGGTGGATATGGTTTTGCTGAAATCAACATCTCTGAAGCTCCTGTACTGGATAAATACATAGAGAAACAATTGGGTAAAATGCATTCCACACCAAAACCTGATTGGGATACCTACATTTTTGGAAGACAAGAAGAACTAAAAGACAAGAGTTTTACGATTAACCCAGATGGGGTTATCGATTTGAGTGATAAATTGGATGAAAATGGCGTTCTAAATTGGGATGCACCAGAGGGGAATTGGACGATTATGAGAATGGGAATGACCCCAACAGGTACAAAAAATGCACCGGCTGCACCTCAAGGTGTTGGTTATGAAATTGATAAAATGAATAGCGGTTTGGCACAATATCATTTTGATAATTTTGTAGGTGAATTTTTAAAGCGTATTCCAGAAGAAAGCAAATCAGCTTTTAAATATGTTGTAGCAGATAGTTACGAACAAGGTTCTCAAAACTGGACAGATGGTTATGAAGTAAAGTTCAAAGAAAAATACGGATACGACCCTATTCCATTTTTACCAGTGTTGTCTGGTAGAATTGTAGGAAGTGTGGAACTATCCGAACGTTTTCTTTGGGATTTACGTCGTTCTATTGCCGATGATGTGGCTTACGAATATGTAGGAGGTCTTAAAAAAGCAAGTAACAAACACAATTTAAAAACTTGGCTAGAGAATTATGGACATTGGGGTTTTCCTAGTGAATTTATGATGTATGGTGGCCAGTCGGATTTAGTTGCTGGCGAGTTTTGGAATGAAGGAACATTGGGTAATATCGAATGTAAAGCTTCCTCTTCTACAGCACATACGTATGGTAAACCAATTACTTCTGCTGAAGCATTTACCTCATCTAGAAGAGCCTATTTAAGGCATCCTGAAATGCTTAAAAAACGAGGCGATTGGGCATTAACCGAAGGTATCAATCATTTTGTACTGCATTTGTACATTCAACAACCAGATGATAATAGAAAACCAGGAATGAATGCTTGGTTTGGTACAGAATTCAATCGTCACAACACTTGGTTTAGTCAAGCAGATAGCTATTTTGATTATTTACGTCGTTGTCAACACTTATTGCAACAAGGTAAATACGTAGCTGATGTTTGTTATTTTATTGGGGAAGATGCTCCTATTATGACTGGAGGTAGATTACCAGAAATTCCAAAAGGGTATTCCTACGATTATATAAATGCAGAAGTCATTATAGACAGACTTTCTGTTAAAGATGGTCGTTTTGTATTGCCAGATGGTATGAGTTATAAAGTAATGGTATTACCACCTTTTAAAACCATGCGTCCAGAACTATTGACCAAGTTGGAACAATTAGTTGCGCAAGGAGGAACAATTTTAGGACAAAAACCAGAAAAATCACCAAGTTTAACAAATTATCCTACATCTGATGAAATAGTAAACGATTTGGCAAGTAAAATGTGGAATGCCAATTATGTCGATGGCAAAATGAAAGCAACCTATGGAAAAGGAAAAATTTGGGATGGTTATGAGCTAGCTGAAGTTTTTTCAGAACTAAATTTAGCTAAAGACCTTGATGTTCCAGCAGATACGCCCATACTTTGGATACACAGAAACATGCCAGGTATGGATGTTTATTTCATATCAAACCAAAGTGATGACAAACTAGACATAGCACCTGTTTTTAGAACCGATAAAGGTTTAAAACCACAATTATGGAATGCCCTAACCGGAGAAATTAGAGACTTGCCAGAGTATGAAATAACTCCAACTGGAATTAAAGTACCACTACAATTTGAAGGAGCGCAAAGTTGGTTTGTTGTTTTTAATAAGGAAGCCAAAACCGATAAAGCATCTAATTTCCCAGAATACAAACCGCTAGTAACATTAGATAAAGACTTTAATGTCGATTTTCAAAATAAAGAGATAGGACCAAAAGAAACCCTTTTGTTTAACAAACTACAAGATTGGTCAACTTCAGATAATGAACAGATAAAATTCTATTCAGGTACAGCAAAATATACCAAAACCTTTACAATTGAAGAACTTCCTGAGAATCAAGAAATGTATATCAATTTAGGAAACGTATCAGTGATGGCGAAAGTGAAATTAAATGGAAAAGCTATTGGAGGTGTATGGATGGCACCTTACCGATTAAATATTTCAGAAGCTATCAAAAAAGGGGAAAACAAACTAGAAATAGAAGTCGTAAACTTATGGCGTAATCAATTGATTAGAGATAAATCTCGTGCAGAAGACGAAAAGTACACTTGGATAGTTATCGATAAAATCACACCTGAATCTCCATTGCAAAAATCAGGTTTGATGGGGCCTGTTGTAATTGAAACTTTTAAGTAAGAATCAATCAAAAGATGAAACATTTTATCATAGTATTGTGTGCATTACAATTAATATCTTGTAAGGTCCTATCAAGAAAGAAAAACAGAAGTAAAA
This sequence comes from Seonamhaeicola sp. ML3, assembly GCF_023273855.1. Lineage (NCBI taxonomy): Bacteria > Pseudomonadati > Bacteroidota > Flavobacteriia > Flavobacteriales > Flavobacteriaceae > Seonamhaeicola > Seonamhaeicola sp. ML3. The sequence goes on from NZ_CP096884.1 coordinate 2,260,268, forward strand.
AAGTAGCAAATGTAGTTTTTATTTTAACTGATTAATGGAGGGCTCAAGACCTTGGTTTTGCAGGGAACATTCAAGTTATAGCGCCTGTTACATCAATAAGTTTTTCTAATTCATTATTAATTTTTGTCACCTATTTTATAGATTTTATTGTCATAACATTAAGTATCAAATATAACCGTGAGAATGACATTAATAGTAATTATTGGTACGATGCTAATAGTATTTTATAGTTCCTGTTATAATCAACCTAAAACTAAGAGTAAGCCAAATATCTTAATATAAAACATTGATGATATGAGGTGGAAAGATGTTGGTTTTTGGGAAGTGAATATTACGAAATGCCAAATATAAAAGCACTTTCCGCCAAAGGTATGGTATTTACTAATGGTTATGCAGCATCCGAAAATTGTGCACGCAGTAGAGCTTATTTAATAACTGAACTTTGGATTCCGCGGCACTATATTTAAATGGTAAATTCTTCCGAAAGAGGAGAGTCCAAAGACCGTAAATTCATGCCAACACCTAATAACACTATATTGACACCTGAATACAAATAATAAAATAAGACTAAAAAAATGAAATTTTTAAAAGTTGTAATAATATTACTATCTACACTAACATTTGCGCAAGAAACAATTAATCTTGACGGACAATGGCAAGTAAAACTAGACCCTGAAAATAAAGGCTTAGAAGAAGAGTGGTTTAAAAACGCATCATTTGCTAATAAATTGGATTTACCAGGATGCATTCAGGAGCAAGGTTATGGAGAAGTTCCTGGACCGCAAACAATTTGGTGGGATGGCAACACCTTAGGAGGATGGTTTAAATCAAGACCATGGGTTAAAGAATATAATACCCCCGAAAATTTTAAAACGCAGGCTTTCTTAGTACCCGATCGCTATTATATAGGTGCTGCTTGGTTTATAAAAGAGGTTAGCATTCCTCAAGATTGGAATAATAAGAATTTAAAGTTCTATTTAGAACGTTGCCATTGGGAAACCAAGCTTTGGGTAGATGGAGAATTTATAGGGTCAAATCGAAGTTTAGGAACACCTCATGAGTATTTGTTGAGCAACTTGAAATCTGGTAAACACACTATAGCATTACGAGTAGACAATTCTAGTAAAGTAAATTTAGGAACCAGAGCGCACGCTACTTCCGATCAAACTGCAGGAACCTGGAATGGAATTGTGGGTAAAATGGAATTAAGGCAGCAAGCACCAATTTTTATTAAAAGCGTGCGTACATTTCCTAATATTAGTGAAAAAATAGTTAATGTTGAAGTTGAGATAAAGGGATTACAAGCATTTGAAAAAGCCTATTGGAAACTTGAAATAGATGCAAAAGGTTATAATGGAAATAAGCACAACCCAGAATCAAAAATTTTCTCAGGAAAAATAAAGCGAAATGCTAGCACAATTGTCAATTTAACTTATCCACTAGGGGAAGGCATGCAGATTTGGGATGAGTTTACGCCCAATTTATATCATCTCATGCTTAACCTAAAAGTAAAACAGAATAAAAAAACGTATAAGGATACATATGGGTTAAACTTTGGAATGAAAGAATTCAAGGTTAGTGGCTCGCAGTTTACAATGAATGGGCTAAAAACTTTTTTAAGAGGAAATGCAGACTGCGCTGTTATGCCCAAGACAGGATATGCACCAATGGATGTTGCTTCGTGGAAAAAGGTTTGGAAAACCTACAAAGATTTTGGTTTAAATATGGCACGTTTTCATTCTTGGTGTCCTCCAAAAGCAGCATTTATAGCAGCCGATGAAATCGGAATTTATCTTGCTCCAGAAGTTATGGAGTGGGCATCTGTAAACTCACAAGCTCAACTTGATTTTTTCTTAGAAGAATCTAAAAAAATATTAGAAACCTATGGTAATCATGCATCGTTTATTCAAATGGGATTGGGAAATGAGAAAGGTGGAGATGCTGAAATTTTTAAGACACTTTTAGCATCTTGGAAAGCCTGGGACAGTCGTCATTTATACACCATAAAGGCAAATGCGAACTACGAGAAAAAAGGATTTGCTAATATAGGAGCCGATTTTGAAGTGCTAAGAAAATCTGGAAAAGAACCATCAGTACCAGCCCGTTATCAAGCAGGATGGCCTCCAAAGCCTAAAAATTCAGCCTTTATTAATAGAGCTCCCCAAACAGTAATTAATTGGCAAGAAGCTGTAAAAAGAGAAAAACGTCCAATCATTCAGCATGAAACCGCTCAAATTTGTGCTTTTCCAGATATTGAAAGTGAGCTGCCAAAATACACAGGTTATTTAAAACCTACGTATTTAGAAATAGCCAGAGATCAAATGAAAAAACGAGGTTTGTATAATCAGCTTTCAGACTTTGTAGAAGCTTCTGGGAAATGGCAAGTAGCGTTAACAAGAGAAGAATTTGAAGCAGCATATAGAACACCTGGTTTAGCTGGCTTCCATTGGTTGGGTTTAGCCGATTTTACTGGGCAACATACTGCACCTGTAGGATTTACTGATGCATTTTATGATGCGAAGTCATATGTGAATCCAAAAGAGGTTAGACAATGGAATGCCCCAACAGTATTATTGGCGGCTATGCCTCAGCGAATATTTACTTCAATAAAAGATTTTAAAGCTGATATTTTAGTGAGTCATTTTGGTAAGGAAAACTTGAACTTAAAAGTTATTGCTGAATTAAAGAATGATGTGGGGGAGGTATTAAAAGCTTGGGAACTACCTCAAAAAATGATAACTCAAGGTAGTGGGCAAAAATTGGGTAAAATCTCAGGTACTAATCTTGAATTATTTGAAGCTAGTCATTTGGTGTTAGAACTGAAATCAGAAGATAAACAGTTTTTTAATACTTACGATTTATGGTTTTTTCCAAAGGTTAAGTCTCTGGAAATACCTGAAAATATTGTAGTAGCCCAAGTTTTGGATGAAAATGTAGAGGAACATTTAAAGTATGGAAAAACAGTACTGTTATTACCTAAGCAACACAATTTAAAAGACCAATTACCTATTTGTTTTACCAATCATTATTGGACAAGCTTTGGTAAAAATGATGGACAATCTTCAGCTACGGGAGTGTTATTTGATACAACACACCCTGTTTTTAAAAATTTCCCAACAGAAACACATATAAATTGGCAATGGTGGGATGTTTTGACACATGCACATCCTATGGTTTTAGATTCTTATAATTCTAAAAATCCTTGGCCAAAAACCTATAAATCTCCATTACAACCTATTGATAGTTGGAAGATTAACAGAAAACTTGCTTTATTAGTAGAAGCTAAAGTTGGAGAAGGTAAACTACTAATTTGTTCTATTGATATTGAAACAGATTTAGATAATCGACCTGCTACGAAACTACTAAGAAATAACCTACTAGACTATATATCATCTAGAGATTTTAATCCCAACGAAGAAATAGATATGGCAACCATTAAAGAAATTTTTGATTTTCAAAACGACAATAAATGAAAAATGTAAAGAATATAATTGGATTGCTATTTGTTATTATTTTTTTAACGAACAATGTAAAAGCCCAAAACAACGATTGGGAAAATCAACATGTTACTCAGATAAATAAAGAGCTACCCACAGCTACTTTATTTTATGGTGATAGTTCTGAGGATGTAACATCGCTAAATGGTAATTGGAATTTTGCCTATTATAAAGATGTTAGTGAAGTTCCTAACGATACAGAACCAAAAGTATGGGAAACAATTAAAGTCCCTGGTACTTGGGAAATGCAAGGTTTTGGAACACCAATTTATACGAATCAAATCTATCCTTTTGATAAAAATCCGCCATTTATTTCGGGAGTTAATAGTAATCCAGTAGGGATTTACCAAACTGAATTTGATATTTCAGAAATAAAAGAAAAGCAAGTTTACATAAATTTTGGGAGTGTAGCTTCCGCATTTTACTTATGGATAAATGACCAAAAGGTTGGCTATAGTCAAGATTCTTGGTCTCCAGCAACATTTAATATTTCAAAATATATTAAAAAAGGAAGAAATACCCTCCGCATGCAAGTCTTTCGTTGGAGCGATGGAAGTTATTTAGAAGATCAAGATGGTTGGAGAATGAGTGGTATTTTTAGAGATGTTTTTTTAGTTGAAAAAGAAGCAGTGCATATTAAAGATTACTTTGCCAAAGCTACCCTAGAAGATAATAACGGTAAATTAGATTTACAAATAGATTTAAGTAACAAGCTAAATAAGAAACTTAAAAAATATTCGCTTAAAATTTCTATAAACGATGAAAAAGGTAAATCACTTACAAGTGCTAATTTAACTGCAAATGCTAAGTTCAATTTGTCATATAAAATTCCTGATATTAAGCCTTGGTCTAACGAAGTTCCTAACCTTTACACTTTGACAATTCAATTGATTAAAGGAAAATCTTTGGTAGATGAAGTGGAAGCTAAAATAGGTTTTAGAACTGTTGCACTTTCTGAGAAAAACGAACTATTACTTAATGGTAAACCTTTCATTATTAAAGGAGTAAATATTGTAGAACACGATCCTATTCACGGTAAATACATAGCCAAGGAGCGTATGGAACAGCAAATAAAGCTCTTAAAACAATACAACATTAATACAATAAGAACGGCGCATTATCCAGCAGATCCATTTTTATATAAATTATGTGACGAATATGGAATGTTAGTAATTGATGAAGCTAATGTAGAATCTCAAGGGATGAAGTATGAAGAAGCCTCACTAGCCAAAGATGCAAGTTGGGAAAAAGCCCATGTTGAGCGTTTGGAAGCGATGATGCAGCGTGACAAAAATCATCCCTCAATTATATTATGGTCATTTGGTAACGAAGCTGGAAATGGTGTTAATATAGAAGCTATGCAGCGCAAAGCAAAAGAATTGGATAAAAGTCGCCCAACTCATTATCACATTATTGACGGAGGCGTATCCTACGATACTTACGGAGGTGGTATCATAAAATTTGGAAAGCCAAATACATTTGGACGCTATCAATCTGTAGATGATATGGAATATTTAGGGAAAAACGGAACAGATAAACCCTATTTATTGAATGAATTTGCACATTCTATGGGGAACAGTACTGGTAATTTACAAGAATATGTAGATGTTTTTGAAAAATATCCAAATCTTATTGGAGGATGTATCTGGGATTGGGTAGACCAAGGATTGACAAAAAGCACAAATGGATTATTTGGAAATAAAATTGAAAATGTAGAAAACGCTCACGAACAGGCAAAACAACCAGGAGCAAATTATTATTGGGCCTTTGGTGGTAGTTTTGGTGACACACCCAACTCAGGTAGTTTTTGTATCAATGGTTTGGTATTTCCAGATTTAACCACAAGTAGTAAAACTGAAGAAGTAAAAAAAGCCTATCAAAACATTGCTTTCAAATTAGTTGATTTTGATTCTGGTACAATTCAGATTAAAAATAAGTATCAAGTAAACAATACAGAACAATTCAACTTTGAATGGATATTGTTAAAAGACGGAAAAGAAGTAAAGCGCGAACCATTCAATGTAAATATAGAAGGATTATCAGAAAATCAAATCGAATTGCCAAAATGGACTCCTATACTAACAGATGAAAACGAATACGTTTTACAAATTAGCGCAAGCCTTAAAACAGAAACAAATTGGGCAAAATCGGGACATGAAGTTGCTTATGAAGAATGGATTATCTCTCCGAAAACACCTGAAAAATTCAATCTAAAAAACACAAAATCCATCACAATTAAAGAAGATAAAAACGAGGTTGTTCTTATAGGTGCGAATCATCAATTTACATTTGATAAAACGTTAGGTAATTTAGCGAAGCTAAATAAAGACGGTAAAACTATCATTGAAGGTGGTATGCAATTATCATTTTATAGAGCAACTATTGATAATGATAGATCCTTTCGAAAAGCATGGAAAACATTTCGCCCAGATCAATTGCAATATGAAGTTAACAGTTTCACTTCAGAAAATATTGAAGGAAACGTACGTGTAACCATAAACAAAACATTTACTGCACCAGAAACCAGTAGTGGTATAAATACAAAGGAAGTTTTTTTAATAACAAACAACGGAGAAATGCTTCTAGATGTTTCTTTAGATTATTTTGGAGATGATGTGCCACCATCATTACCAAGAATAGGATATACAGCAAAACTGCCAAAATCTTACAATGAGGTAAATTGGTATGGAAAAGGACCAGGAAGTTCGTATAACGATAGAAAAACAGCGATGAAAATGGGAATTTATTCGATGACGATTGATGATATGTTTACCAATTATATCAAACCACAAGCCAATGGAAATCGATCAGAAGTAAGATGGGTTTATGTTGGGAAAGAAAACCTTATTAAAATTAAAGGGGCTAAACCATTTCATTTTTCGTTACAAAAATACGATGCTAAAACTTTAGCAAAAGCTCGTTTTTCATATCAATTAAAAGAGAATAAACATAATATCTTATACATCGATTTTGAGCATGGTCCAGTAGGTAATGGAAGTTGTGGTCCAAGTCCATTGCAAAAGTATATGGTAAATCCAGAAGCTAAAACATATCAACTAAAAATGGAGTTTTAGAAATTAATTTATGGGAAAAACTCATATAAAATATTTGAGTACATTGCGTGAAATAAACAGGAGATAGAAAAATTATTTCACGTGTATATGTGTCCAAATACTTAAATAATACATTAAAAGTAAATCACGGTAATGAAACTATTGAAATTATCACAATTAGTTATACTAATCTTCTTTTTAACAGGATTAGTAAGTTGTAAAACAAAACAAAAAGACGAAAATCAGAAACAACAACAATCGCAAGAAGTAGCCACAAAACCGAACATCATTTTTATTTTGGCAGACGATTTAGGTTATGGCGATGTGGGGTTTAATGGACAAGATAAAATCAAAACTCCTAATATTGATAAGCTAGCTGCAAACGGAATGATTTTTAACAATCATTACACAGGGTCTTCAGTTTGTGGGCCTTCGCGTGCAGTGCTAATGACAGGAAAGCATACAGGACACAGTACAGTAAGAGGTAACCCACGATGGACAGCAAGTGGTACTCCGGTAGATATTAATGCAGAAGATGTTACTGTTGCAGAAGAATTAAAACGAGCAGGTTATACTACAGGAATTGTTGGCAAATGGGGTTTAGCAGAAAACTTAAAAGAAGGTGTACCCAACAAACAAGGATTTGATTATTTCTACGGATTCAATCAGCACTCTCCTGCACATCATTATTACCCGAAAAGTATTTTTGAAAACGAGAAGAGAATTACTTTAGATGGTAATAATCCTCAAACTAAAGAAGGGCAACATATTCATTATTTAATAACAGAAAAAGCAACAGAATTTATTGATAAAAACCATAAAGAACCTTTCTTTTTGTATTTGTCTTATACGATTCCGCATTTTGAATTAACCATTCTTGAAAAAGAAAAAGAGCAATATAAGAATTTAGGCTGGCCAAAAAGAAAGATGAAACCAGGGCATTATCGTCATGACGAAGATGGACACATTACTTATGCAGCGATGGTTTCTACTATGGATAGAGATATTGGAAACCTTGTGAGGCAATTGGAACATTTAGGTGTAGCCGATAACACTTTAATTGTATTTACTAGTGATAATGGACACGAATACGATGATTTAAAAAATGAATTTTTCAACAGTAATGGCCATTTTCAAGGGCATAAACGCGATTTATACGAAGGTGGAATTCACACGCCTTTTGTAGCCTATTGGCCAAATACAATTAAACCAGGATCAACAACCAATCATATATCTGCCTTTTGGGATTTTTTACCAACTGCATGCGAATTGGCAGGTATAAAACCTTCTGATAAAATTGATGGTGTTTCTTATGCGCCTACACTTTTAGGAAATGAAAATCAGCAGCAAAAACACGATTATTTGTATTGGGAGTTCAATGAAAGACAAGGACCAATACAAGCCGTAAGACAAAACAAATGGAAAGCAGTAAAGTTTGATAAAAAACCTGTTGAGCTTTACAACTTAAATGAGGATATAAGCGAGCAAAATAATATCGCAGAACAGCATCCTGAAAAAGCCAAGGAGTTACTTAATCTTATCAACAATTCTAGAACAGTGCATCCAGAGTTTCCTTTAATTAAGAAGACTTTAAAAAGGAAATAAAAAGATATCTGAAATTTTAATAATTGACACTATACTTATGATTAATTCTAAATTTTTCTTCTAATTTATGTTTAGTCGGTCAAACAATAATGGAGAATTTAATCCTTCAAAAACGAATTAAAATGATGCATAAGAGGTGTTTTTTTGCTTTCCTATTTTTGTTTTTATTGATTGGTGTACAATCGCAAAATCTACCACAATTAAAAGAAACATTTAAGAATCCAGCAGACCAATATAAGCCACTGTGTTTGTGGTACTGGTTAAGTGGTGAAGTTACCAAAAGTGGTATTACCAAAGATCTTGAAGCAATGAAAACAGCAGGATTGCGAGGTGCTATTCTATTTGACTTGGGAGGTCATATTTCAGATGCTGGTAAAAACTTGTTGTTTAGTGAGGAGTGGAACACGCTTTTTAAGCACACACTAAAAGAGGCAGAACGTTTACATTTAGATATTGGGTTGCACAATTCTCCTGGATGGTCTGGTTCAGGTGGTACTTGGGTTGATGTTGAAAACTCTATGAAAACTACAGTTCATTTTTTAAAAGAAATTCAAGGGGGTACAGCTGTAGATATTATATTAGAAAAACCAAAGCACTATAAATCGTTTTATAAAGATATTGCAGTCTATGCTATTAAAGGGCATCATTTAAAAACATTATCAGAACAAGAAATTTCAGGAGCAGGAAAAGGAGAAGATTGGGCAAAACTCATCAGCGATTCTTCCAAAAAATTATCTGCTATTAATACAAAAGATATTATTGACTTGACCAATCACTTCAATAATGATCAATTGGTTTGGAATGCACCAAAAGGTGAATGGACAGTTTTAAGAATAGGCTTTACAAGCACAGGCACAAAAAATCGAACGGCGCGTAGAGTTTTTGGCTCAGGATTAGAACCCGATAAATTTGATGCTAAAGCCATTACTAAAGCTTTTTACGATGGAGTTTCTGGCAATGCGATAGCATTAGAGAAAGCTAGTGGTTCTACTGTTATTAAAGATATTTTTATGGATAGCTGGGAAATTGGTTATCAAAACTGGAGCGAGGTGTTACCAGAAGCATTTAAAAAGCGAAGAGGGTATAGTATGCAAAAATACCTTCCTGTTTTAGCAGGTTTCGTAGTAGAATCTCCAGAAATATCAAGACGTTTTCTTTGGGATTGTCGCTTAACTTTCGGTGAACTTATTGTAGATGTGTATGCTAAAACCATGCGTAATTTATCAAATAAATATGATAAAAAGTTTATGGTAGAACCTTATCGAACAGGAGGCTTTCATTCTTTTGATTACGGTGAAGAAACTGATGTTGTAGTTAGTGAGTTCTGGAAAGGTGGTCACAATTTCGAGCGTATTAAAAGTGTAGCATCCATTGCACATGCCAAAGGTGTTAAAGAACATAGAAGTGAAACCTTTACGACAAATTATTTCAATGGTGGTTGGCGAGACCACCCCTGGCAATATAAACAAATAGGCGATAAAGCATTTTGTTCAGGTGTTAACAGTATGGCATTTCATTCTTATGCACATCAACCTTATCCAGATAATATTGCACCAGGAATGAGTATGGGGCGTTGGGGAGCTATGATAAGCAGAAAGCAAACCTGGTGGCCAATGGCACCTGCGTACATGCAATACTTGTCAAGATGTCAATATTTATTACGAACAGGAGATTTTGTGGCAGATGTGCTATTTGTAACACATGAACACTTACCTAATCCAGATATAAAAACGTATCCAGAACTTAAAAAAGCTGGCTATGATTACGATATTATAAGTCCGTCGTTCTTTATAAAAAATGCTGTTGTAAAAAATGAAAAAGTCGTGTTGCCAGGAGGAACAGCATACAAATTAGTGGTGTTTCCAGATACTCAATTTGTAACACCAGAGTTTATGAAAAGTATTGATAAAATAGTTAGGAAAGGTGTGCAAACTATTGGTTACAATTATAAAAAATCGCCTAGTTTGGTAAACTATCCTGATGCTGATAATTTGGTAAAATCGTATAATGATAAATTAATAGTTGATAGTGAAAATGGGACATTATTAAATTATTATTTAGCAAAAAGGCCTTTAGAGGTTCTGAAAAGGTTGTCTGTTAAAAAAGATTTTGAAGTAAAAAATGCAATTCCTGCAGATGCAGAAATCAATTTCATTCATCACAAAATTTCAGATAATGATGTTTATTTTGTGTCAAATTCAACACCAAAACGAGTGCGTGGTAATTTCCGTTTTAGAGTAGCAAAAGGAAAACCTTCACTTTGGAATCCTGTAAATGGAGAAACTCAAGAGTTGCTTGTGTTCACACAAAACGATGGTGTAACAAGTATTCAACTAGAATTAGAACCTAAGCAATCTTTCTTTGTAGTGTTTGATATGAATACAGTTCAAAGTACTCGTTTTAAATCGATTACTTCTAATCGATCTGTTCAAGAATCAACGAAGCCAAAATTAGAACTTGAAAAAGTAGTTCGAGGAAAAATATTTAATCCAGACCCAAAGCACAATCAAAACATTACAGAAGAATTAAAAACTCAACAAAATGGCAACAGCCTTTCAGTTGAAAAAATACCTGGAGAAGGAAAACTGGTTATTGCTCACTATAAAATAAATAACGAAATGCAATACTATATGCGTTGGGCAAAAGAAGGGTTACATTTAGATGCTGGTAATGCTGAAGCTATAGCGCTCGGAGTAAAAATAGAAATAAACGATAGCAAGCCAGAGTTACATGCAAACACATCAGGAAAATTTACTATTGAAGAAGAAAGTGGAGATGAAATAAATGTTATTGTGCCAGACTATAAAAATGAACTGGAATTAACTTCACCTTGGCAAGTTACTTTTGAACAAGGTAAAGGGCTTGAAAAGACATCTATTGTTTTAGATACTTTAATGAATTTATCAAAGCATACCAATTTTAATGTAAAGCATTACTCAGGAATTATTACTTACAAGTCAAACTTTAATGTATCTAAAAAATTTCTTAAGAAAAATAGAGGTATTGATTTGGTGTTGGAGCATATAGCTAATATTGCAACAGTTGAGGTAAACGGTATTGATTGTGGAACTGTTTGGGCAAAACCTTATGCTGTAAATATTGCTAAAGCTTTACAAAAAGGGGAAAATAAAATTGTAATCAAAGTTGCAAACTCTTGGTCTAATCGATTGATTGGCGATGAATATTTTCCAACAGAACTAGAGGAAAATGCAGAAGGCGCAACAATTGGTTCTATTCCAAATTGGGTTCGAGAAGGAAAGATAGAAAACCGACCACAGAAGAAACGTGTTGCATTTACTTCAAATCGGTTTTACACAAAAGAAGACCCGCTTCCAGCATCTGGTTTGTTTGGTAAAGTGCTGTTAAAAAAATGGGTGGCAAAGAAAATTAAATAAAATTTAAAAATATGAGAATACATGTAGCAACTATCATTTCAGCTTTTATGTTAACCACACTAAGTAATTGTAATGGTCAAACCCAAAAAAAAGAAACAGCTAAACCAAATATTATAATTATAAATATAGATGATATGGGTTGGCGAGATGTTGGTTTTATGGGTAGCGAATATTACAAAACACCAAATATAGACGCACTTTCTAAAGAGGGCATTGTGTTTACAAATGGTTATGCAGCATCCGCAAATTGTGCGCCAAGTAGAGCTTGTTTAATGACTGGGCTATGGACGACGCGTCATGGTATTTATACCGTTAATTCTTCTGAAAGGGGACAATCAAAAGACCGAAAACTAATTCCAACAAAAAACACAACATTATTGGCGCCGAAATTTACTGTAATCCCTGAAGTTTTAAAAAACAATGGCTATACCACTTGTCATGCAGGTAAATGGCACTTGACTCATAATCCACTTGAAGATGGGTTTGATGTAAATATTGGTGGAAGCCATGCAGGACATCCAACAAGCTATAATCCACCTTATAAAAACGTAAAAATTCAAAAAGGGAAAAGCGAATATCTAACCGATTTGGTCATGGAAAACGCTATAAAATTTGTGGATACTATTTCGTCTCCATTCTTTTTATACTATTCACCTTATGCAGTTCATACCCCAATAATGCCTGTGGATAGCTTATTACCAAAGTATCGAGACAAAACACCTTGGAAAGGTCAGAAAAACATCAATTACGCTACTATGGTCGATAATTTAGATAGAAATATTGGCTTGCTCATCAAAACATTAAAAGACAAACATCTTTTTGATAATACATTAATTGTATTTACCTCAGATAATGGTGGTTTGTACGGTATTACCAAACAAAAACCGTTACGAGCTGGAAAAGGTAGTTATTATGAAGGTGGAATTAGAGAACCATTTTTCTTTGTTTATAATGGCAAAATTAAATCCAACACAAAAAGCGAAGTACCAATTACCAATCTAGATATCTTCCCAACAATTTTGAAATATGCAGGAGTTGAAGAAACCCAACTTGAATTGGATGGTCATAATTTATCTTCGGTATTAGAAGGAAAAACAGAAACGCTTGAGCGACCATTGTTTTGGCATTTCCCTATTTATTTACAGGCATACAATAAAAAAGATAATGAAAATAGAGACCCTTTGTTTAGAACACGCCCGGGCTCTGTTATTAGAAAAGGAAATTGGAAATTGCACTATTATTTTGAAGATAATGGTATAGAATTGTACAATTTAGCTGAAGATATTGGAGAATTAAACAATGTAGCATCTGCAAACCCAAGCAAAAAAGATGAGTTATTAACCGACTTGAAAAATTGGTGGAAACAAACCAATGCGCCAATACCAACAGAATTGAATCCTGAATATATTAACCAAAAATAATCTTACATTAATCAACAAAAATGAATTTTTTATATAACAACTATAAACGTGTTTTATCAATTGTATTGATGATAATCCCTTACATAATTATTGCACAGGAATTTGCCTATAAAGATGCTTCTTTACCCATAGAAGACAGGGTAAATGATCTACTTAGTAGAATGACTGTAGAAGAAAAAGTTGGACAGATGTTGATGTTTGGTGCACCAAGAGTTGCGCGAAAGGGTAAAGATGGGTCGTTGGTCATCACCGATTGGGGTAAACTATACTTTACAAATGGTTTAGGTGGTTTAAAGTTTCCTTTTAAGTCAGCAAATCCGGAAGAATCAGCAAGACTAAATAACGAACTTCAAAAAAAGATTATAGCATCCAACCGCTTTGGAATACCAACATTATTTGTTGGAGAAGCTTATAATGGTGTTGATGCCAGAGGATGTACACGTTTTGGTCGTCCACTTAATTTAGCGGCTTCTTGGAATGTTAATTTAACGCACGATGTATGGAGTACTATTGGTCGCGAATCCCGTTTACGTGGTTGGCACATGGTCCATTCACCTGTTGGAGATATTGCACGTGATCCTCGTTTTGGAAGAATGAGTGAAGGGTATGGAGAAGATACTTTTTTAACCACAGAAATGTTGGTAGCTGCTGTAACTGGAGTGCAAGGAGATTATAATAAAACAAAACCAAATACTACTCATATTGGGGCAGTAGTTAAACATTTTGCAGGGTATAGCCAAGTTGTTGGTGGACGAAATTTTGCTGCTGTAGAGGTTTCTCCTCGTGTTTTACGAGATGAACTGTTGCCTCCATTTAAAGCTGCTGTGCAAAGAGGTCATGCACTAGCAATAATGCCTTCTCATGGTGATATTAATGGGGTGGCTAGTCATGGAAACCCTTGGTTATTAACAGATTTGTTACGAAAACAATGGGGTTTTAACGGTTATGTAGTCTCAGATGCTTACGATGTAGGTCGTTTAAACTTTTTGATGAAAGTTGCCGAAAATATTGAGGAAGCTGTGAAATTGGGTTTGAAAGCAGGTGTAGATTTAGATTTGTACAGTGAAGATGTCTACGAACTTTTACCAGAAATGGTAAAGAAAGATCCTAGTTTAATGCCTTACATAAATAGAGCAGCAGGAGATATGTTGCGTACAAAATTTATTATGGGGCTATTTGAAAATCCTTATATCGATGTAAATGAAACCAAAAAAGAAGTACGTTCAAAAGCTAATCTTGATTTAGCTAAAAAGATGGATGAGGAGTCCTTAATCTTATTAAAAAACGAAAATGAAATACTGCCGCTAGATAAAAAAGAAAGTAAAAAAATAGCTTTAATTGGTCCTTTGTTAGGAGAAAAAACCCTCAATACGTTCAAAAATATAGCTGGTAATGAAATAACTTTTGTTGCAGAAAAGGGATACGAATTAACCAATAGAAATAAAAAGAGACCAGAACTTACACCAAGAAATGATGAGGCGTTAGATAAAATGGTAGCACTAGCTAAAGATGCAGATGTATCGATTCTTTTTGTAGGAGGAGATCGTTTTACTGCTCAGGAGGCTACTTTTTTCAAGTGGGTTATTGGAGATCGTGCAACCATAGAACCTGTGGGAGTGCAAGATGAATTTATACAACGAGTAAAGGCTTTAGGAAAACCAGTTATTGTAGTGTTAAAACACAGAAGAACGTTATCGTTTAATGTCATTAATAACAATGCTGACGTGGTTTTAGATTGTTGGGAAATGACCGAATTCGGGGATGAATTAGTCGCTAAAGCGCTCTTTGGGGAGTTTTCGCCTTCTGGTAAATTACCTGTTACCGTACCACGCACAATTGGTCAAATTCCTTATCACTATAGCATGAAGGAAATCAGTTTCTTTAAAGATTATCTGTTCTTAGAATCTGGTCCTTTATATCCATTTGGGTATGGTTTAAGTTATGCAAAGTTCTCGTATTCAGAACCTAAATTATCAAGTGATGTCTTAGAGCGTGATGGAACAATACAAGTAAGTGTAGATGTTACGAATACAGGAAAGGTAAACGCAAAAGAAGTGGTGCAAATGTATGTAAAAGATATGTTTGGTTCTGTATTACGCCCTGATAAGGAACTGAAAGGTTTTAACAAGATTGAATTAAAACCTGGAGAAACAAAAACAGTTCAATTTACAATTACTCCAGATATGTTAGTTTTTACAGGAGTAGAAATGAAACCGATTCTAGAAGCCGGAGATTACGAAGTTATGGTGGGAACATCGTCTCAAGAATATAAAAAAGTGTCGTTTCGTTTAAAATAGTACCATTCAAAAAATAAGATTAGAATTTAAAATATAAAGATATGCAAGCACTATTAGGAGTAATATTTCATTCTTTAGGAGGCGTAGCAGCAGGTAGCTTTTACATGCCCTATAATAAAGTTAAAGGTTGGTCTTGGGAAACCTACTGGATGGTTGGGGGTGTTATGTCTTGGTTAATTGTACCTCCAATAGCAGCCTGTTTAACAGTACCTGGTTTTTTAGATATTATTGCGGCTAGTTCGTCTACCATTTTAGGAGTTACCTTTTTAATGGGTTTACTATGGGGTGTTGGTGGTTTGTCTTATGGTTTGGGTGTTCGATATCTAGGCATGTCTTTAGGTAACTCTGTTGTACTCGGATTTTGTGCTGCATTTGGAGCTATTGTACCTTCTATTTATTACAATTTTAATCCAGAAGAAGGTAAAACATCGTTTACAGAGATGATAAGTTCAACAGGAGGTCAGGTTGTTCTCTTAGGTGTTTTGGTATGTTTAATAGGCATTGCAGTCTGTGGTAAAGCAGGAATGCTAAAAGAAGGCGAACTATCTGAAGAGGAGAAAAAGAAAAGTGTCGCAGAATTCAATCTCGTTAAAGGATTAATTGTTGCGGTACTTTCAGGTATTTTAAGTTCCTTTTTTAGTTTTGGAATAGAAGCTGGAAAACCATTGGCCGATGCTGCTGTAGCTGCAGGTTATGACCATTTGTTTGCAAATAATGTGACGTTTGTGGTAATTCTATGGGGTGGTTTAGCCACTAATTTTGTGTGGACTAGCTATTTGAGTTTAAAAAATAAAGCCTATAAAGATTTTACCAATAAAGAAACTCCTATTTCTAAAAACTTACTATTTTCTGCTTTGGCGGGAATCATCTGGTTTTTACAGTTTTTCTTTTATGGTATGGGTGAAAGCAAATTGGGTAATGGCGCCAGTTCATGGATTTTACACATGTCTACCATTATTTTAACGGCAAATTTTTGGGGTATTTATCGTAAAGAATGGCATGGTGTTGCCAAAAAAACCAAGTTTACCATTACTGCTGGGATTATAGTTATTTTGCTATCTGTTGTTTTAGTAGGAATAGGGAATTCATTATAAAACTCTCCGAGAAGTTTGGTTTTGCATAGGTAAAAGTATAGTTATATAAATAGTCCGTTCGACTAGACTAGAACGAGTTTAGGGTTAAAGTAAAAACTGTTTCTTTTTTTGGAATAGATTTTACCATTAAAGAACCTTGATGGAGTTGCATAATGTGTTTTGAAAGACTTAGGCCAATACCTGTGCCGTTCTCTTTGTTGGTGTAAAAAGGAGTGAAAATTTTGTGAATATCTTCTTCTAGAATACCCATACCATTATCTTTTACAAGTATTTCAATATTCCCTAAAGTATTTTTAATGCCTTCTAGCTTAATAATAGCGTTAGGAAATTCATCTAAAGCATCAACAGCATTTTTGGTTAAATTTAAAAGCACTTGTTTAATTTGGTGCTCGTCTGCAAAAATCTCAAGGTCTGAAGGTGTTGTATTCGTTTGAAATTTGATGTTCTTACACTTGGGGTCTTCTTGAAAAATTACAATTGTTCTTTTAAACAATTCAGGTACTTTAATAATTGTTTTATTGGGTTTTGGGATTTTAGTAAGGGCTCTATACCCAGTGACAAACTCCTTTAAACTTTTGCTTTGCTCATGTATAACTGATAATCCTTGATTTAATTTTTTTAAATCCGAAGCTTTTATTACACTAGTTTGTGTAGTATCCTTTTCAGTTGTAAGCATTTTAGACAAGCTTTCAGAAATAGATGTAATAGGTGCTAAGGCGTTCATAATCTCGTGACTCATTACTTTTATTAAACCCATCCAAGAATCAACTTGTTTTGTATCTAATTCATTATAGATATTTTGGATGCTCACCAATAAAACTGAGACTTCTTTAATTTCTACCAGTTTTGCTGTTATTTTTAGTTCAGCAGTTGTGCGTTCATTGGTTAGAGAGATTAACTGCTGTTCAAATGGTTTTAAATTCGAAATCAGATTATATAGCCTTATATTAACTTTTTTTAGTTGTTTAATATGGGTAAGTACATTACAATTTAGAAGTTGTTTTACACTTTCATTAGCAAACAAAATATGTCCGTAAAGATTTACAGACAATATACCCACATTGGTACATGATAGTAAAGTCTTATAATATTGTTCTTGCACTTGAGTATTGTACCTTTCTTCTTTAATGATGTTATTTACTCTGTTTAAACCATTATTTAACTGATTTAAAATAGTATTATTAGTATCTTCAGAAAAACTCACAGTGGTATCAGAATTTTCTAAAGCATTAAAAAAGAATGTTAGTTTTCGGTTGGTGGTATTAAAAAAATTTATAATTGATATTGTCTGTAAACTTAATATCACACCAAGTAAAATTGCAATTCCAATTTGATTTTTTAAAATGGACAAAGCTAGTGCTAAACAAGTAATTAGTATTAAAAGTATTCTTATAAATGTTTTTACGTATAGGTTTTTAGAAAGCATTTAAAGGCAAAGTTTATATTTTGAAACGTTTTGTTTTATTGTATAGCGTTTGTCGTGTAATACCTAGCTGTTCAGCTGTGCTACTAAAGTTACCATTATGCTTTTTAAGTGCATTTATTATCATATTTTTTTCCATTTCGTCAATAGTCATATCTACGGTATTGAAGGATTTTGTTTTATGATGGTTAAGCATAAAATCATTTACCGTTAGTTCATTATTCTCGCTCAAAATAACACAGCGCTCTATGGTATGTTGTAGTTCTCGTATGTTTCCTGGCCAATGGTGTTTAAGTAGTTTTTTCTTTATGGGCGCATGTAGTTTTAGTCCTTTTTTATCATACTTATGGGCATATTTGTTTAGAAAATAATCTGCTATTTCAATCACATCATTGGCACGTTCTCTAAGTGGAGGTATTTCAATGTGTATGGTGTTAATTCGATATAATAAATCTTCTCTAAAAGTTCCTTCTTCTACCATTTTATATAAGTTGCAATTGGTTGCACAAATAAGTCGAACATCAATTGGTATAACTTTATTAGAACCAACTCGTACTATTTGTTTTTCTTGAATTACTTTAAGAAGTTTAGCTTGTAATTGTAATGGTAAGTTGCCGATTTCATCTAAAAAAATAGTGCCTTTGTGGGCAATTTCAAATTTTCCTATCCTATCGTTTTTGGCATCTGTAAAAGCACCTTTAACATGTCCAAAAAGTTCGCTTTCAAATAAACTTTCTGTTAAAGCACTTACATCTACATTAATTAAAATTTCTTGATTTTGTAGAGATTGACGGTGTATTGCTTTTGCAAAAAGTTCCTTTCCGGTACCATTTTCTCCTGTTATTAAAACAGATGCCTTTGTTTTTGCTACTTTTTTAGTAATGTTTAAAACAGATTTTAAAGCAGGAGAGTTGCCAATAATATCATGCTGGGTGTCATTAATAAGTTGTTTTAAGTGCTTTTCATTTTGTTCAAGTAGACGTAATTTTTTTTGTGATTTTCCTAATTGAAAAGCCGAGTGAATTGTAGCTAAAATTTTCTCATTATCCCATGGTTTTAAAACGAAATCTACAGCACCTTCTTTTAGAGTATTAACAGCTAGTTCTACGTCTCCAAAAGCTGTCATCATAATTACAGATGTGTCTGGAATAATATCTTTTAATTTTCTAAGCCAAAAGAACCCTTCGTTTCCTGTGTTAACTCTAGACGAAAAATTCATGTCTAAAAGCACAACATCATACGTTTTTAAGTCTTTAACAGAGGTAATGCCATTAGGATTTTGAAGTGTGGTTACTGTTTTATAAACATCTTGTAATAGTAACTCAAGTGCACTTAAGATTCCTTTATTATCATCTATTATAAGTATTTTTCCTAGTAGTTTCACAGATTAGCATCTTTCCTTCAAAGCTACAAAGAAGTAGTTTTTATAAAAATAAAGTGTAAAACATTTTTACACTTTTATTAAAAAAATTTTACATTATTCATTTGGTTTTACTTTCAATTAATTGTTTTACAGAAGGTTATGGTTTGGCATGCAAGTAGCACTAGAAAGTGCAAAATATTTATCAATGCGAAATGCTTCTCTAACTTTTATAATCTGTATTGCTTTTTTTAAACTAAGTGATGCGCAAAAATTATGGACTTTAGAGGAATGTATTATTTACGCTTGCAAACATAATTTAGAACAAAAAATAACCACTTTAAATTCAGAAATAGATAAAGAAATTTATAAACAATCAAAAAGAGACTTTTTACCTAGTTTTAGTGCAGTATCAAATGTAAATAGACGTTTTGGTAGATACGTAGACCCTAACAATAACAACATTTTAAATACAGCTACCTCTTCAAATACTTATGGAGTTGTGGCGTCGTTAAATTTATTCAATAATTTTAAAAAATGGCATGAAAGGTCACAAAGAAAGTTGTTGTATCATGCTGGTTTAGCTAATGTTTTACAAAAAAAGTATAGCCTAGCTTTTCAAGTTATGGATGCTTTTTATTTGGTTGTTTTTAGAGAAGTTTTAGTAGAAATAGCAAAAGATAATCTTAAAATTTCTAAAAAGAATTATCAGCTAATTGCTTCTAAAGTTAAATTAGGACTGTTGGCAAAAGCAGACTTATACGAGGTAGAGTCACAGATACAGACCAACGAATTAGAGATTGTACAGGCAGAAAACAACTTAGAAGAGGCTACTTTAAGTTTGCTTCAAATTATGAATCTTGAGACAGATACTATAAAGTTAAAATTAGAGTTGGATTCTTATGATGTTGAAAATAAATTATTTGTATCCGATATTTACGCTAAAGCGCTTCTGTTTTTGCCCAATATTAAACGTCACGAATTATATGTTGATGCTTCAGAAAAGCAACTTTCTATAATAAAGAGCGAGCTTTATCCCTCCTTATCTTTAAATGCTGGTTTGCGAACAGGGTATTTTGAAACCAGTGTTGACGAGAATGGGGATATAACCCCTTTCTTAGACCAACTATCAAACAATGCTTCAAAAACTATTGGGGTATCACTTCGAATTCCTTTAAGTAATAGGTGGTCAAAGCATGCGGATATTAATGTTGCAAAGCTAAATATTCAAAAGGAAAAAAAAATTTTAGAACAAAAGAAGCAGGAGATTTATAAGGAAATTCAAAAAACAATTCAGAAACATACATCACTTTTAGTAGAGCAAGAAGAAAATGATTCTAATTTAAAATCCAAATATTTGGAGTTCACTTTTGCTCAAAAAAAATTTGACAAAGGACTGGTAACTATATACCAATTAGAGCAAGTAAAAAACAATTTAGCACAGGCCAAAACTGAAAAAACAAGAATTAATTTACAATTGGCATATCAAAAAAAGGCCTTAGATTTTTACTGTGGTATTGCAGTTTTTCCTTTTGAATAACATAAATATGGATACCAAAATAGAACGAAAAAAACGAATAAAGCCAAAACATATAATTTTTTGGGGATTAATTGTGGTTTTGTTAACAATTATAGGAAAGAATTTTTTTGTTGTGACATCTTCTAAAACTCAAGTTCATACAAAAGATATTACGATTAGTTATGTAAAACAAGGAGCTTTCAGCGATTATATCACTATTAATAGTGTAGTAAAACCAATAACTACCGTATATCTAGATGCTTATGAAAGTGGTAGGGTAGTAAGTAAATATATTGAAGAAGGAAGTATGGTAAAACAAGGCGATATTATTGTGAAACTAGAAAATAGAGAGCTTTATGAACGTATACTGGTAAGTGAAAATAACTTAGCAATTAAACAGAACAACCTTAGAGAAACCAAAATAAATTTTGAGTCACAGCGTGTTTTAAGTCAAAAAGATTTAATCGAGGCTAAATATAGGGTTATTAAGGCTAATAGAACTTTTGAGCAAAATGCATCGTTGTACAAGGATGAATTAATTTCTAGAGAAACGTATTTACAGTCGAAAGAAGAACGAGATTTAGCAACTAAACGTTACGAAGTCTTTAAATTTAAAACCCAACAAGATTCTTTATTAAGTGTTACAGGTATAAAAGAGCTAGATAACGATTTAATTCGTATGAAAAAGACGTTGGCTATGGTTTACGAGAGAATAGAACACCTTAATGTAAAAGCAACAATTGATGGACAACTAGGCATGTTAGATGCCGAGGTTGGCCAAAGTATAGCCCAAGGACAACCCATAGGACAAATACATGATTTAACAAGTTTTAAGGTTCAAGCAAGTATAGATGAACATTATATAGATAGAGTAACAAGAAATATTGTTGGAGTTTTAGAGCGAGATGGAGACACCTATACGCTTGAGGTAAAAAAAATCTATCCAGAAGTTAGAGATGGGCAATTTAAAATTGATTTAGTTTTTGAGGACAAACTACCCAATACAATTAGAGCTGGACAAAGTTATTTTATTCGATTGGAATTAGGCACGCCAACAAGTGCTACATTTATAGATAAAGGAAGTTTTTTTAATGACACTGGAGGACAATGGATTTATGTGGTTGATGCTTCAGGGAATTTTGCTACCAAACGCTCCATAAAAATTGGGAGACAAAATCCTCAGTATTTCGAAGTTATAGAAGGTTTGAGAAAAGGAGAGCAAGTAATAACCTCAAGTTACAAATATTTAGAAGATAGTAAAACACTTATTTTAAACTAATAAAGGATGATACAACTAAACAATCTAACCAAAATTTTTAGAACAGAAGACATTGAAACCAAAGCACTGAATAATATAAATATTCAAGTTGAAAAAGGCGAGTTTATAGCTATTATGGGACCTTCAGGATGTGGAAAATCTACGCTTTTAAATATTTTAGGTTTAATAGATACACCATCAAATGGAAGCTATCAATTTAATAATAAAGAAGTAGGTAACTTAAAAGAGAAAGACCTCACTAAAGAAAGAACTGGAAACATTGGTTTTATATTTCAAAGTTTCAATTTAATAGATGGTTTAACAGTTTACGAAAATGTTGAACTGCCATTAACATATATGAATATGAAACCCAAAGAGCGAAAAGAAAAAGTAAAAGCTGTTTTAAAGCGTATGAAAATAGACCATCGTTCTAACCATTTTCCACAACAATTATCTGGTGGGCAACAGCAACGTGTAGCCATTGCAAGAGCAGTTGTTGCAGAGCCAAAATTATTATTAGCAGATGAACCTACAGGTAATTTAGATTCTAAAAATGGTACAGAAGTGATGAGTTTACTAACTGAATTGAGTAAAGAAGGGGCCACTATAATTATGGTTACACACTCTGAAAGCGATGCTAATTATGCACATAGAATAATAAATCTTTTCGATGGAAAAATCGTAATGGAAACAAGTAACTAGTTACAAATACTCAATTTATAAAAGCAAGCTAAAATGAACTTTATCAAACTAAAGATTTTCTATCGCAATTTAAAACGAGATAAACTTATTTCAATTATCAATGCTGTTGGTTTAATAGTGGGTATGGTTAGTGCGCTATTTATTCTTGAATATGTGTATTACCAAAAAAGCTACGACAATCATCATTTAAATGGAGAAGATATTTACCGTGTAGCTTATAATCGTTATGAAAATGATAAAGTATTATGGGAAACTGCCAACTCTTTCCCCCCAACGGGCGAATGGTTAAAAGCGCATTATAGCGATGTAGTAAATCACACCAGAATTACACCTAAACACGAAATCACAATAAGTTATGAAAATATTTCAAAGGCTAGAGTGATTTATTCCGAAGACAGAACATATTACGCGACAGCTTCTTTTTTTGAAGTGTTTACAATTCCAATGATAATTGGAGAACAGGATGCCTTAAAAGCACCCAATACGGTAGCTATATCAAATACAGCTTCAAAACGATATTTTGGAGAAGAGGTAAATCCTATTGGAAAATCAATAAAAGTTAATGGTACAGAAGACTATACAGTTACTGCTGTTTATGAAAGGATGCCGGAAAATTCGATTTTAAAAACCGACTTTTTATTTTCTATGGAAACGCTTTACAAGCAAAGTCCAAGGATTAGAAATAGTTGGGGGTATGATTATGGTACTACCTTCATTCAATTAAAACCTGATAGTGATTATAAAACTATAGAGAAAGTTGCACTTCCAGAAATGATAGCCACAAACTATAAGAAAAGACTTGATGCGCAAAACAGAAGAGATGTATATTATTTACAACCATTGCAAAGTATTCATTTGAATTCTAATATTGAATACGAGACAGAACCTCCGGTTAATGGGAAAATAATAGACATCTTATTTGGGTTCTCCATTTTTCTTTTGATTATAGCATGGATAAATTTTATTAATCTAACCACGGCACGTTCCATAGAAAGAGCGAACGAAGTGGGGGTTAAAAAAATTAACGGAGCAACCAAAATACAATTATTAGTGCAGTTTTTAAGCGAGGCTTTTCTTTTTAATATACTATGTTTAGTAGTAACTATTATTTTATTTTACGCGCTAAACCCTTCATTTAAAGCAATTACAAAAATTGGAGATTTTCACCTGTTTGAACACCATAACTTCTTAACAACTTTTACAATTCTATTTGTTCTAGGAATTATTGCTTCCTGTATATATCCAGCAATTGTATTACAATCTTATAAGCCAGTAACCGTTCTAAAAGGCAATTTTAAGAATAAAAGAGAGGGTGTAATTTTTAGGAAATTATTGGTAACCCTTCAATTTGTAATTTCTGTAATCTTACTCTGCGGTACATTTATCGCTTACAAGCAGGCAACATTTTTAATGGAAAAAGATATGGGTATTAATTACGAACAGAGTGTTGTTGTTAAAGCGCCTAAAACTGGAGAAAAGCAAAGCCAATTGCGCAATAAAATTCTCTTAATGAAAAATGATTTAAAGCAATTACCCGAAGTAAGAGATTTTACATTTACATCAGATATACCGGGACAAGAAATTCAACATTGGTTTGGATGCCGAAGAAAAGGGACTGATGCTTCTAAGAATCACGCGTTTTTTCAGTTATCTGTAGATGACCAATTCATTGATTTTTTCGATGTGAAACTATTAGCAGGTAGACCATTTAGAAAAGGAGAGCGTGAAAATGCTAATAAAAGTATCATAATGAATAAAAAAGCCATGGAGCGTTTAGGCTTTAAATCTCCAGAGGAAGCAGTTGATAGTTATGTGGTTAATAGAGGGGGAGAGTATAAAATTGTAGGTGTAACGGAAGATTTCCATTATTATTCAATAAAGAATGAGCCAGTACCAACTGTAATTAGACTTACAGATAGGCATAAAGCATTTTTGATTTTAAAAGTGAACTCAAAAAATGATTATAGCTCAGAAATTTCAACAAAAATTAAGACTATTTTTAATAGCTATTTTCCAGAACAACCTTTCGATTATTTGATTTTAGAAAATAAAATAGAGCAAAATTTAAAGCCTGATAGAACTTTTTTATTTGTTTTTGGTTTGTTTTCTGTTCTAGCTATAATCATTGCAATTATTGGTTTTATGGGGCTGATTTTAATCACTATAAATCATCGTGTAAAGGAAATTGGTGTAAGAAAGGTATTGGGTGCTAAATTTAAAAGTGTTTATAGACTTTTAACTAAAGAAGTAATTGGGCAAGTTGTAATTGGTGTTCTAATCGCCATACCTTTGGCATGGTATGGCTATAAACATTGGTTTTTAGATACTTATATAGATAGTATTGAGTTACGGGTATGGATGTTTTTGGTCCCGGTAGTCCTGTTACTACTTATCATCTTGTCGGTAATCTATTTAATAACTTTAAAAGCATACAAAATGACAATGTCAGAAGTATTACAAAATGAGTAAGGTTTTTAAAATATTTAAAAATAATCAAATGAAAACAAAAGCAAAAAAAGCACTTGTATTAACAATTTTTCAATTAAGTATGTATATAACTTTTGGTCAATGTGCTAGCCCTTCCAACATACACTCGTTTACATATAAAGGCAAAACATATGAAATAATAAAAGAGAATAAAACTTGGGTCGAAGCATCTGCATGTGCCAAAAAACGAGGTGGTATTTTGGTGGAAATTAATGATACTGATGAGCAAAATGCTATTTATTCAGAATTGGTTTCTAAAGCTCATATAAATAATAACAACACTATTGCACAAGATGGAGGTGGAGGTGCTTATGTTTGGATTGGGGCGAACGATTTTGCTACTGAAGGTAGTTGGGTTTGGGATGGTAATAATGATAAAAAAGTAACACTGTTTTGGGTTGGAGACCGGTCAGGAAACGCCATTGATGGGCTTTTTAATAATTGGGGGGATGAACCAGATGATTATGGTGGACAAGATGCACTTGGTTTGTCTTTAAATGGTTGGCCTTTAGGAGAAGCTGGACAGTGGAATGATGTAGACCATAATAATGAGTTGTACTTTGTTATTGAGTATTAATTAAGTTTTAATATAAGATTTTCATATGGATTTTTAAAGCTATAACTTAATTAAATAGTACAGGCCAGTGCAGGATAATCAACCTCCTATTGTTTTATACTTTCATAAAAAAAACTATAGTTGATTTAAAAGCAATGATATATCAAACAACAAAAAGCTGTCTTTTAATTTTCGTAATTTTAATCTGTTTTTCCTGTAAGCAAAAAACTTCAGGAGTTGAGGTTGTAGAACAAAAACCAAATCTACTTTTCATTTTTGCAGACCAATACAGGCAAGCGTCTTTAGGATTCTTAAAAGAAGACCCAGTACACACACCAAATATAGACCAATTGGCTGAAGAAGGTGTTTTTTTTAGTGAAGCCGTAGCCAATAATCCATTGTGTAGCCCTTATAGAGCTATGTTAATTACAGGGCGATATTCACTATCAACGGGTGTAGTAGAGAATTGTAACTCTCAAAGAACAGAATTTGGAAATTATTTAAAGAAAGATGAAATCTGTATTTCTGATGTTTTGGTTAATAATGGTTATAGTGCAGGTTATGTAGGTAAATGGCATTTAGATGGGCCAGAGCCAACACCACCTGATGTAAAACGTGTTTGGGATACGTGGTGTCCACCAGACCGCAGACACGGTTTTTCTTTTTGGTATGCTTATGGAACACACAACAGACATAATGCACCTTATTATTGGTCCACCAATGCCAAAGAGGATGAAAAAACATACATCAAAAAATGGTCTGCAGAACATGAGGCTGATGTTATTATGGACTATTTAGATAACAATGAAAATCAGCGAAAAGCAGAAGAACCATTTGCTTTATTTTGGTCTATTAATCCACCCCACACACCATTTACACAAGTGCCTGAGCGTTACAAAAAACGTTATGAAGGGTTGGATTATAAAGACGTATTAAATCGTCCAAATGTTCAGTTCACAGACAATCACGAATTAAAACGAGGAGATAAAGGTGTTGAAAAACGTTTGAATCAAGCCAAAGATTATTTTGCGTCTGTTAATGGTGTAGATGACCAAATTGGTCGTGTTATTCAAAAACTAAAAGAAAAAGGACTGTATGAAAATACTATTATTGTATTTTCTGCCGATCACGGTGAAATGTTAGGAAGTCAAGGATTGATGCATAAAAATGTATGGTTTAAAGAAGCTTACAGGATTCCTTTAATTGTTCATTATCCGAAAAAAATAAAACCCAAAACAGAAGATTTGTTGATTTCTGTACCAGATTATATGCCAACACTGTTAGGGTTGATGAATTTAAAGACTGAAATTCCAGATGCTGTTGAAGGTGTAGATTATTCCAATCTGTTTTTCGATAAGGAAGTCAATCGTCCAAAAAAACAGTTATATTTTGGAGGAAAAAGTTTCGCGTCAAAGGGTGATGCTCGAGGTTTTAGAACCAAAGACTATACATATGCTGTGGTAAAAGGAGAACATAATGAAAAGTTTCATTATCTCTATCATGATGCTAAAGACCCATGTCAAATGACTAATATTTGGGGTGAAAATCCAGAGCTAGACAAAAAAATGGAAACGGAATTAGCAGAATTGCTAAACTCTATGAACGACCCTTGGTAAACGGGAACATTACAAATGAAAACTAATCGTCGAAATTTTATAAAAGGTATCTCTAGTCTAGGCTTGTACAGTTTATCTTATCCTTTACTGTCATCGTGCATTAGTAATAAAGATGTATTGACTGCAAAAATCACTGGGATTGAATTTTTTCAGTACAACATTAATATTCCACGTTATTTTTCTTTTGGTACATGGTTAAATCGTCAACACATTTTTATGAAAATAAGTGCTGGAGATTACTATGGCTGGTCTGAAATTCCTGCTTCAAGAAATAATCCCGATATCGATTTGAGTCCTTGGGTAAATTATGTGAAACAATTCAAGGGTTTAAGTATTGTAGAGGCACAAAAGTTATTGCAATCGCAACAAGTAAAAGGCTCAAAAACGTCTTTTAAACATTTGGAATTGATGGATATGGGCTTACTCGATTTGGCTGGTCGTTTGCAAAATAAGCCTTCAATTGAATTGTTAGGTTTGCATAAAAAAGAAGCGGTTCCTGGCTTGTATTGTATTTTACATAAAGATGAAGAAAAAGTACGTGAAGAAGCTCAAAAAAGTGTAAAGCAAAATCTTGGGCATCACATGAAATTTAAAATGTATGGTGATGTTGAGGTTGATTTAAAGTTACTTCGAATTATTCGCGAGGTTTTAGGTGAAGATGCAGTAGTGATTTCTGATGTCAATAAAGGCTATAAAAAATGGAAATCGCTTGAAGAATTAGCTGAGATTCTGAACACTTTTAGAGAAAATGGACTTAATGCTATTGAAGACCCTGCACCATTAACCACAGAACAATGGATTGCATTACAAAATATGACAGGAGATTTAGACTTAATTCCAGATGCACCTATGCGACCAGCTTGGAATGGTGTAAATAAACTTCAAAAAGGTATGGGTAGAATTATCAATCTTCATCCTTCTACTATGGGGAGTTTTAGCCATACTGCACTGTTTGCAAATAAAGTAGAAGACATTGGAGCAAAAGTAATGATAGGTGATGATAGTTTGGTAGGACCTGCATGTACCGCGTGGCAACAAATAGCTATTGGAGCCGGAGCCACTTGGGTTGAGGCTATTGAGAAAGAAGAAGATTCTAAAGAGTATGTGGAATGTGTACTAAAATCTTCCACTACAAAACGAAGTGATGGTTATTATAAAATGGATTCGAAACCAGGTTTTGGTTTAGAGCTTGATGAAAAAAGATTGAGAACTATCTGTTCACATTTTATCGAGGTTTAACTCAATAACTCAAATCATTCGGCTCTACATAGCTCAATATCCTTAAACTGAATGTGTGCTGTTACATCTCCAGAATCTCCAGAGCCATAAGTACTATAGCGCGTAATAACGTTGTCTTTAGTATGATTGTGTTCAATATATACTTCTTATATTCAAAGTTATAACTATTAAATAGACTCACTATCGTATGCTGTCTAGTTTTAGTTGAATCTTACATGATGGTACAGGACGATATTTGGGCATCTTTATTATACTTTTCCAACGTTAATCCTTAAACAAAAATTATAGAATGAAAATGCGACACATATACCTTGCGCTATTATTTGTAATAATAGTATCATGTAATGAAAAACATGAATCCGAAAGTACTCTGGTTTTTAATAAAGTAATGGTTGATTCCAAAGTAAATCCGCAAACCATTGAGAGTGAAACTCCGGTTTTTTCATGGGTCGTAAATGCCGAAGGTTTTAACAAGACGCAGACGGCATATCATATTTTAGTAGCCTCTTCCGAAGAAAAATTAAACGAAAATGATGCTGATATTTGGAATTCTGGAGAAGTAAAAAGTAACCAGTCTGCGCATGTAAAGTTTGAAGGGAAAACACTAGAAGCCCTTAAAAAGTATTATTGGAAAGTAAAGATTTGGGATGAAAATGGTGCTTCGTCTTCGTGGTCTGATATTAATTCGTTTGAAATGGGATTGATGAATCAAAGCAATTGGGGAGAAGCCAAATGGATTACCTTAAATGAAGATACCAGAACTTCAGAATACCGTTTTAGAGATTACAAAACAGGTAAAATGGATAAGCCTGAACCAGTGGATGGTTTTCCTGCAAGTTATTTTAGAAAGGAACTTAACGTAGAAAAAGATATTGAAAATGCTCAAGTTTATATCTGTGGATTGGGGTATTACGAACTGTTTTTAAACGGGGAAAAGGTGGGCGACCATGTGTTGGACCCTGCACCATCAAATTACGATAAGCAAGCCTATTATGTGAATTATGATATTACAGACGATTTAAAATCTGGTAAAAACGCCTTCGGAATTAACTTAGGTAACGGTTTTTACGGTCAAAGTATTTCTTGGAAGCGCGACCCCGAATCTGATAGGGATTTGGCTTACGGTCCACCTACAGTGCGTTGTTTGGTGAAGTTAAAATATACCGATGGCTCAGAAGCTGATTTTGTTACAGATGCCTCTTGGAAAGAATCTACTGGCCCTATTGTGTTTAACAATATTTATGGCGGTGATACCTATGATGCCAGATTTGAAATTGGTGATTGGGCAACAGTAGGGTACAACGATTCAAATTGGGGACAAGCAAAAGAAGCTTCACCAAAGGTGCAAAAGATTAGTGCACAACAAATTCCACCAATAAAAAAGCTTCAAGAATTGGAACCTCAAAAGGTCTTTAAAGGTGCTGATGGAGAATGGATTGTAGATTTCGGACAAAACATTGCGGGTTGGATTAAATTGAATGTAAAAGAGAAAGAAGGACAACTTATTGAAGTGATTACCACTGAAGCCTTATTGACTGATGGAAGTGATATCTTTCTGGGTTCTACTGGTGGTGGTGCTAATGGAATGCCTCAGTTGTATGAGTACATCTGTAAAGGAAGTGAGCTAGAATCCTGGGAACCTAAGTTTAGTTATCACGGTTTTAAATATGCCAAAATTAAAGGTGTTTCTACTATACCAGATGCAAATATGATTAAAGCGGTTTTAGTGGCAACGGATATTCAAGAAAAGGGTAGTTTTACCTCTTCGGATGACTTGCTAAACAAAATGCACAGTATTAGTAAATGGACGATTGTTGATAATATTCACGGTATCCCAGAAGATTGTCCACACCGCGAAAAATGCGGTTGGTTAGGTGATGCACACGCATTTTGTGAGTATGCATTGTATAACTACGATATGTACGATTTCTATAAAAAATATATGGAAGATATCCGCACCCAAATGCGACCAACAAAAGGGCATAATAATCCGGAATTGAAATTTCCGGTGCCTACAATGATTGCCCCTGGAAAGCGAACTTCAACTTATGCAAAAATAGATTGGGGTGTAGCTACCATGTATTTACCATGGTACAATTATAAGTTTTATGGTGATGACGACATCGTGAAAGAATATTACGATGCCATGAAAGGCTTAACAGATTTTTATTTAAACTATAAAGGAGACAACGGCATCATGCAAGATGGTATGGGCGATTGGTGTCCACCACTTTGGGACAGAAAAAGGAATCCAAGTGCTATGGAATGCGACCCAATTATTTCGGCAAACGCTTATTTTTATGATGTGTTAGGAATTATGGAGCGATTTGCTAAAATGAACAACGATGCAGAGTATGAAGCAAAAATGAAGCAAGAGAAAGAAGCCTTGAAAACTGCGTTTAATAAGGAGTTCTTAGTTGAAATCCCGGGCACAAATAACAAATGGTATCAAAGTCAGACTGCTACCGTTCAAGCATTACAATTTGGAATTGTCCCCGAGAACGACATTGAAACGGTGGTAAACGGATTGGTGCATAATATAGTTGAAGTAAAAGGCGGTCATCACTCTACAGGAATTCATGGCAACAGATATATTTATACGGTGTTGTCTAAATATGGAAAAGCAGATTTAGCCTATGAGTTATTAACCACACCAGATTTCCCGAGTCAGACTTATGTCATGAATTCTGGTTTTACCACATGGCCAGAACGCCAGTTTGTTTGGGAAGACATGGTAGGCCCCAGTAACTCCCTAAACCATCCCATGCATACTGGTTTTGCAACGTATTTTTATGAGAGTTTAGGAGGCATACAAACATCTACAGAAAACACTGGTTTTAAGGAATTTGTTGTTAACCCACAATTTCCATCTCAACTAACAAGTACAATAGTAGAAGTGCCAACGCCTTATGGAACTATACAGAATGCTTGGGAAGTTGAAAACAATACGTTCAAGATGAATCTTAAGGTGCCATTTAATACCAAAGCTACATTAGTTTTAAGTCAAGACGAATTAGAATCATTAGTGATTAATGGAAAATCATTCCCTGATGCACAAAGTGAATATGGTTTAGATATTGAAGGTAATTCGAATGTGATTTTAGGGTCAGGAGATTATAACATTGTTTATTCAAAATCTTAACTCTACAATTTTATGATGTTGGAGTGTTTTGAGCCAATCATATAAACTGTTGAAGTTGATATATTGTTAATGAAATCATTTAAACCCATATTACTTATTGTTTTTATCATTTCCTTTTTTGGATGTGCTCCTGACATGGAATTTAAAAACATAGACAAGTCTAGAGTCATTATTCTAGCTGATATGGGTAATGAACCAGATGAGGTTCAGCAAATGTTACACATGTTGATGTGTTCAAACACCTTCGATTTGGAAGGTCTTATAGCGGTTTCTAGTCCGTTTCGAGGATTGAATCATCCCAATCCAGAGTATCAAACACTTAAGCCTGAATTGTTTCATGAGCTTATAGATGCCTATGAAAAGGTGCTACCCAATTTAAAGTTTCATGCAAAAGGATGGCATGACCCACAGTATTTAAGAAATATTGTTGTGGTTGGTCAACCTGACAATAGGCGTATAGGTATTGGTGACGGAAAAAGTACCGAAGGTTCTAATTTGATAATTCAAGCTTTAGATAAGGACGATGAAAGACCCATTCATATCATTTGTAATGGAGGCGCTGGTACCATTGCTCAAGCACTTTTAGATTATAAGAATACCCATAGCGAAGCCGAATTGGAATCTGCTATAAAGAAGCTTTACATATTTGAAAACGCAGGACAAAGTACACTTGGTGCTTGGACCTGCAGAGAGTTTCCAGAGATTCATTGGATTAGGAGTATTTACCAAACCAAAGCCTATGGCGGACCTTGGGCGCATGACTTAGGCCCTCATCATTGGAAACCCTTTGATTACACTGCCAAAGGACAAGACGATTGGGCGAATGTGCATGTTAGGACAGGACATGGGCCACTAGGGGAATTGTATCCAGTAAGAGCCTATATTAACGAAAATGCCTATTTCACTGAAGCATTACCTAATTTTATAGAAGGAGGCGGAACCATCCCTTGGATGCGTTTTGTGTCCACAGGACTTACAGACCCAACACAGCAAACTTGGGGCGGTTGGAGTGGAAGATATACCCTTGGAAAAGTGGAGAATATTCCAGCTCGATTCGATTTTGTTGCTAACGAGGAAGCTCAATTTAAGCCCTGGGCCATGTATACCGATGCTAAAGACATCTGGACAGACCCTGAAACCGGCAAACAATATGCCGATAAAAATGCAGGTATCTTCAGATGGCGACAAGCCATGTGGAATGACTTTAAAGCGCGAATGGATTGGTGTGTAAAGCCCTTTGAAGAAACAAACCATTACCCTAAGGCGGTTATCAATAATGATGAAAGTGATGCTATTATTTTTCTAGAAAGCAAAACAGGCGAAACTTTAAATTTTGATGCGTCAAAGTCTACAGACCCAGACAACGATAGTTTAAGATTTAACTGGTTTATGTATTCAGAAGCAGGAGATAACCCAAATAGTAAAGCGTTGCAAATTAAAAATGCTTCAGCAAACAAGATAGTGTTTGAAATTCCCGAAGACGCGCAAGGGAAGGAATTGCACCTGATACTTGAAGTTTGGGATGATAACATAATTGTTCCTTTAGTTGATTATAGACGTGTGATAATTAAGGTTAATTAAGAAATGAATTTACTGTGAAGAGATATGTGATTTATGGTTTAGTTGGCGTTTTATTTTTGTTGTGGAACTCATGCAAACATCAAGCAAAAACTGAAGTAGTTTCTTCTGAATTAATTGAAGAAAATATAAAAGAACCCACCATTGTTGAGCAAATAACTGTGGATTCTGTCTGGACTGCCAATGGCGTTGCTTTCGATTTAAAAACGGTCGGGAACCAACAGTATGTCGCTTATTTTGATAGAGATAGAATGATGACTGTTGCCTCTAGACAATTGGATAGCGATGAATGGGTTAAAAAAACCTTACCTAACCAATTGATTTGGGATTCTCATAATTATGTGAGTTTGGGTATAGATGAAATGGGATACATACATGTAAGTGGCAACATGCACGTAGACCCATTGGCTTATTTTAAAAGTGAAAAACCATGGGATATCAAAACCATGGTAGCATTGAATACTATGGTGGGCGATGATGAAACAAGAGTGACCTATCCTAAGTTCTTTAATGATAAATCTGGAAAACTACTGTTTTCATATAGGTCGGGGAGCTGCGGAAACGGTAATATTTTAATCAATCAATTTTTGCCAGAGGAACAACAATGGAAACGTTACTTAAATAAACCGCTTTTTGAAGGGGTTGAAAAAGATGATGATAGAGCTGCCTATCACAAGTGGATTAAAGATTCTAAAGGCGATTTTCACTTTCTTTGGATGTGGCGCTGGACCCCAAAAGTCGAAACCAGCCATAATTTAGCCTATGCAAAAACTTCCGATTTGGTGAATTGGGTGAATGGTGCAGGTGAAACTGTAGAATTACCGTTTAAACCCGAGGATGAAGCGGTGATGGTTGATGCAACACCATCAAAAGGTGGTTTACACAACAGTAGGTATAAATTATTTTTAACCCCTCAAGATGAACCCATAGTTGGCTATATCAAATACGATGAACAAGGATTGACGCAATTATATCTAGCAAAATTGGTAGAAGGAAAGTGGATTTCTAAGCAAATATCAAACTGGGATTTCAGATGGCAATTTATTGATGGAGGAGCCTTCATGACCATTGGAGGAAAGTTCGATTTTGTGGGTGTTTCCAATGATAACATTTTGGCAATCGACTGGGAAACTGAAAAGGGAGAATCGGGTCGATACACGATAGATTTAGAAACTTTGGAGCATTTAAGTGGAACAGCTGAAATTAAGCTTAAATACCCCAAAGATTTAAAAAGGCCTTTGACCAAAAGAGAAGGTATGCTTCTGAGAATGGCTTACGATAAGGGCAAATCCAATCAAGAAAATATAAAATATGTATTGAAATGGGAAGCCAAACATGGAGGCTTTAGGCAGCATGCCCCTGAGGTCATTCCTGAAGGGCCAATAAGTGAATTAATACTACTAAAAATACAATGAAATTAAGTAGCTTTATGCGCTTTTATGGAACTAAATCAGCAAATTTCTGTTATATCTATGAACCATCAGGTTATTAATTCATAATAATGGCTTCTATCGAATAACGTAAAAAACTAAATATTAAATAAATAAAAATTAATTAAATGAAAAATGTTTTTGTAGGCTTACTTTTATTAAGCATTGTATCATCTTGTAAGGTTGAAAAGAGTGATTTTGTACCGCTTTTTAATGGCAAAGACCTAGAAGGTTGGGAAGTGAAAAATGGCACTGCACCTTTTACTGTTGAGGATGGTGTCATTGTTGGAACTTATGTAGGAAATACACCAAATACGTTTCTGTGTACCAAAGAATCATATTCAGATTTTATTCTCACATTTGAAAGCTATCTGGAAGATGATGCGAATTCTGGAGTGATGTTCAGAGCTCAGAGCAGACCGGACTACATGAATGGCAGGGTGCATGGTTATCAAATGGAAATGGATCCGTCTAAGCGAAAATGGACGGGTGGTATTTATGATGAGGCTAGAAGAAAATGGATATACAATCTTGAGCGAAATCCAGAAGCAAAAAATGCATTCAAACTCAACGAATGGAATACATTTCGAATTGAAGCAATCGGAAACAACCTCAGAGTTTGGGTCAATGGAGTACAAACCGCAGACTTAGTTGATGATGTGGATGATTCTGGATTTATCGGGCTACAGGTGCATTCTATAGGAAAGAAAAAGGAGATTGAAGGCAGGCAGGTGAAATTCAAAAATATCAAAATATGCACAACGAATTTAGAGCAGAACCGAAAGGTAATTGAAACACCTATTGTCCAAAATAGTTACCTCACCAATCAGCTTTCCGAAAGAGAAATAGCAGAAGGCTGGAAACTCCTTTGGGATGGTAAAACAACTGAAGGTTGGAGAGGCGCTAAACTGGATGCATTTCCCGAAGAAGGTTGGTCTATTGAAGATGGCATGCTAATTGTAGCGGATGCAGGAGGAGAAGAGTCTGAAAATGGCGGCGATATTGTAACTATTAAAGAGTATTCAAACTTTGAGTTGCAAGTAGATTTCCTGTTGACCGAAGGAGCCAATAGTGGTATCAAATATTTTGTAGATACAGAGCTTAACAAAGGTAAAGGATCATCCATTGGGTGTGAGTTTCAAATATTGGATGACAAACGACATCCAGATGCTAAAAAAGGGAAGAATGGTAATCGAACTTTAGCTTCACTGTATGATATCATCACGGCGAATGCTAAAAAATTTAGTCCCGATTTACCTTACAATAAAAAACTCATCAGTGTGCACGAGGGTAAATACATTTGGAATCGTGCAAGAATTGTAGTGAATGGTGCAGATGTTGAACACTATCTAAATGACATATTAGTAGTGAAATATAATCGTAGCGGTCAACAATGGAGAGACAAGGTTGCGGCAAGTAAGTATAAAGGTTGGCCAAACTTTGGTGAAGCAGAATCAGGAAACATCCTGCTTCAAGATCATGGAGACCAAGTATTTTACAAAAACATAAAAATCAAAGAATTATAATTATGAGTACATCAAGAAGGGATTTTATTAAAACAACAGCGGCCGGTACTGCTGGAATAATAGCAGGAGGTCTTTCAATGTCTGCTCAAAGTTATAGAAAGATTATAGGTGCAAACGACAGGATTAATTTGGCTGTTGCTGGTTTAGGTCGTCGTGCAGGAGGTATTTACACGCCTATTTCCCTAAAAAGAAATAATGTAGAGTTGGTGTATTTGTGCGATGTCATGGAGAAACAACGACTAAAAGCGGCCAAGAAATTATCTACTATGGTAGATTATAAACCTAAACTTGAAAATGATATTCGTAAAGTAATTGCAGATAAGAATGTCGATGCGTTTTTTAACATAACACCAGATCATTGGCATGCGCCAGGGTCTATTATGGCATTAAAGGAAGGAAAACATGTTTATGTAGAGAAGCCTTGTAGTCATAATATGGCTGAAAATGAACTACTGGTTGCTGCCCAAAAGAAGTATAACAAAGTGGTACAGATGGGTAATCAGCAACGTTCGGCAGCTCATACTATTGAAATTGTAAAAGAAATTCAAAACGGTATCATAGGAACGCCTTATAAAGCCTTGGCTTTTTATAATAACAGAAGAGGAGAAGTGCCTTTACAAAAGGCGGCTCCAGTTCCCGACGGTTTAGATTGGGAATTATTTCAAGGGCCAGCGGTAAGAAGAGATTATACTTCAGAAACTTGGAATTATAATTGGCATTGGTATGGTTGGAACTATGGAACTGCCGAATTAGGAAATAATGCTACTCACGAATTAGATGTAGCACGCTGGGCACTAGGTGTTGATTTTCCTAATTTTGTTCAGGTTGATGGTAGAAAAACGGCATTCATTAACGATGGATGGGAGATGTACGATACCATGGAAGCAAAATTTGAATTCGATAATAATACCACAATTGTTTGGGATGGTAAAAGCCGAAATTCGTATTCTACTTATGGGGCTGGCCGAGGTACCATTATCTATGGTAGCGAGGGTACTGTTTTTGTTGATAGAGGTTTGTACCGTCTTTATGACCGTAAAGGAGAACTGGTAAAAACTGTAGATAGCAAAAGTAAAGAAGGCGGCTTAGCACTTGGCGGAGGCGGTGGTATCACCACGTTGCATGTAGAGAACTTTTTCGACGCCATTAGGGGCAAAGCGTCTTTGTACGCTCCAATAGATGATGCCGCAATTAGTATGGCATTAGTACACTATGGCAATGTGGGATATCGTATCAATAAAGATTTTAAAGTAGATTCTAAAACTGGTAAAATGTTAGATGAAGATGCTATGAAGCTTTGGGGTAGGGAATATGCCAAAGGTTGGGAGCCTACTTTGTAAATAATGATTAATGACAAGAACGAGAAGAGACTTTATTAAATTGAGCTCGCTATCAGCCACTGCCATTGGGTTGGGGTTGGTAGCTTGCAATACAAAGGAAGATTTTAAATTAGCTGAAGTTCCAGATTCAGAACGTATTAAGGTTGGTCTTATAGGTGTAGGAAACCGTGGGAAAAGCATACTAAAAGCCTTAGAGTTTGTACCTGAGATTAAAGTATCAGCATTATGCGATACTTTAGAGTTCCAAATGGATAATGCGAAACAATACATTTCCAATAAGGTAGAAACATTTACAGATTTTAAATCCCTTTTGGCTTTAAAAGATATAGATGCGGTAATCATTGCAACACCTTTACACGAACACTATAAAATAGTAATGGCTTCATTTGATGCCGACAAACATATTTTATGTGAAAAGACATTAGCCTACAATATAGAGGAATGTAAAGAAATTAAGCAAAGGGGAAATCAAAGCAACAAGGTGTTTCAGGTATCCTATCAGTATCAATTGCACCCCGTTTTTAATGCTATAAAAAATATTATTAACCAGGGCTACTGTGGTACCATAACACGAATTGACTGTTCATGGGATAGACACAGCAATTGGCGTAGAAAATTACCAAGTGAAGATTTAGAACGTCAAATAAATTGGCGTATGTACAAGGAATACTCTGGTGGGTTGGTAGCCGAATTAGGTTCCCATCTATTAAACATGGTGGATAATTTATTAGGGACCCATCCCATTAAAGTGTTAGGAACTGGCGGTATAGATTATTGGAAAGACGGTCGTGAAACCTTCGATAATGTACATGCGTTATTTGATTATCCAAATGGTGTTAAGGTAGGATTTCATTCCCAATTAAGTAACAGTTACGAAGGGTATCAAATGAAAATCTACGGAGACAAAGCCACCATAATTAGTCATGGAATGAAAACTGCCGAAATTATTCCAGAAGGAAAAAAGGTAGATGAAAAATGGAAGGATAATGTAGATAGTGTAACGGGAGCGTCCATAAAGATAATCGATAACGACAAAAAGCGAAAAATTAATCCAGTGAAAAACGAGAATGTTATTTACCCAACCGATAATGATCATTTTAATGTTACATGGCGCTTGTACAAAAACTTTGCTGCAGCCATTAAAGGGAAGGAATCGTTATTGTTAGGATTAAAAGATGGCTACCAAAGTGCCATTTCGGTTCACATGGCTAATGAAGCCATTCGCAATGAAAAAATTGTGAAATGGTTGCCTGAGTACGATGTTTAGCTATTCAAAAACTAATATTATTATAAATTCTATTTGGTTATTTAATACTTCAACCAACTAATAATTAAACAAAAACTTTAATGAAGTCAATAGGTAGCAGTGTATTCGGTTTTTATGCTCTTTTTTTCGGATTTATTTTGCTGTCTTGTCAATCTAAAACGGAACAAAAAGAGGATATAGCTCAAGCAAAAACGGGAAGTTTTGGCGATCAGGGCGATGGTACATATATCAATCCTATACTAAACGCCGATTACCCAGATTCAGATATTGAACAGGTGGGAGATACCTACTATATGATAACTTCAAAGCAACATATGTCTCCAGGGATGCCTATTTTAAAATCGAAAGATATGGTAAACTGGACCAATGTTGGTCACGTGTTCGATAGTTTATCTTGGGCTCCAGAATATAACTGGGATAGAATGAATGGTTATTCTTTTGGGGTTTGGGCTGGAGATTTAGCATATCATGAAGGATTGTGGTATTGTTACCAAATAGATTATCAACACGGTTTAATGGTAACAACAGCTAAAGATATCGCTGGACCTTGGAGCAAACCAATTTTTATGTTACCTAAGTCGGAGGTTTTAGATGATCCTGCTGTGTATTGGGATAAAGATACCCACAAAGCTTACGTTATTGTAAATACAGCAGGCAAGCAAAAAAGTCCCGATAACAATATTGAGGGTAACGAAAACCGTATTTATGAAATGAGTTGGGACGGTACCAAAATCCTAGACGAAGGTAAATTAGTGTACACGGGCATGGGAGCAGAGGCCGCTAAGATTTATAAAATAGACGGTACATGGTATATCTTTTTAGCACAATGGACCATGGGAGACCGCTCTACAAAACCAGGTGTAAAGAATCCAAAAAACGATAGGAAACAGATTGTGTTACGCTCCAAAGAAAGCATTTATGGGCCTTACGAGGTAAAAACTGTTTTAGAAAAAGGAAGTGTTTTTAACCATAGAAGTGCCAGCCAAGGCGCCTTGATGCAAGCACCGGATAAATCGTGGTGGTATATGCATCAGCTCATTCAAAATGATACGATTCCTTTTCAAGGGCGTCCACAATGTCTAGAACCCGTGAATTGGGTTGATGGTTGGCCAATCATTGGTATAGATGAAGATAACGATGGTATTGGCGAGCCTGTAAAACAACATAAAAAACCTATTGATGGCTTCCCGATTTCGGCACCAAGTTCCGACGATGATTTTTCATCTTCAACATTAGGATTTCAATGGGAGTGGAACCATAACCCACGAAATTCACACTGGTCTTTAACAGAACGCTCTGGTTGGTTGCGCTTAAGAGCAAGTGAAGTATTACCAAATGAAAAAGGATACGGGCCAAATATAAACGAGTGGACTAATAACGATGGGTCAGATTCTGATTTTTGGCGAGCTTGTAACACCTTAAGTCAACGTATCATGGGTATTACAACAGGAACGGCTACAGCAAAGTTTGATATTTCTGGTATGCAACCTCATCAATTAGCCGGATTTGTGCGTTACGGAGGCGTATTTAATTTACTAGGTGTCGAGGTCGATGAAAATGGAAAAACACACTTGTTTTATATGGATGGTATGGTGAAAAAAACCAAAGGGCCAGAAATATCGGGTAATGACCTATATGTAAAGACTTCAAATAATGGTAATCAAGCAATCTATGAATACAGTATAGATGGTGAAAACTATTCACGTTTTGGACCTACATTTACCATAGCTTTTGGAAAGTGGACGGGAGATCGTTTAGGTTTCTTTTCATGGAATGAAAAGAAAAATGCTGGATATATAGATGTAGATTGGTTTACTTACGATTACGATGGTCCAAAAGCTGCAAAATAGTTTATTAGAATATTGAAAATAATAATTAAGT
The DNA here is from genome assembly GCF_023273855.1 of Seonamhaeicola sp. ML3. Taxonomy (NCBI): domain Bacteria; kingdom Pseudomonadati; phylum Bacteroidota; class Flavobacteriia; order Flavobacteriales; family Flavobacteriaceae; genus Seonamhaeicola; species Seonamhaeicola sp. ML3. The sequence goes on from NZ_CP096884.1 coordinate 2,300,954, forward strand.
TAAGACAAATGAGATTACTAAGTATAGTATTTATTTTAACCCTGTTTGGGTGTAATTCAAAACAACAAGACGATGCTAAAGTTGTTAAAAAACCTAACGTGCTATTCATTTTGGTAGATGATTTAGGATATCATGATTTGGGAGTTACAGGAAGTACTTTTTATGAAACACCTCATGTAGATAACCTAGCAAATGAAAGCGTGATGTTCACTAACGGTTACGCTGCCAGTCGTGTGTGTAGTCCATCTAGAGCTAGTATTATGACTGGAAAGTTCACCGCACGTCATGGTATAACAGATTGGATAGGGGCAAAGGCTGGAGAAGATTGGCGTAAAAGAAATAGGCATGATAAAATGTTGCCAGCAAATTATGTTATGCAGTTACCAAAACAAGATATCACCATTGCAGAAGCTTTTAAAGAGCATGGTTACAAAACTTTTTTTGCAGGGAAATGGCATTTAGGAGATAAAGGATCTTATCCTGAAGACCATGGTTTTGATATCAATAAAGGTGGATTTCATCGCGGCGGTCCTGCTGGAGGTTTCTTTGCACCTTGGAGCAACCCTAAGTTAAAGAACAAACAAAAAGGAGAAAACCTTACCATGCGCTTGGCAAATGAAACGGCCGATTTTATAAGCAAACACAAAGACTCTACATTTTTTGCGTTTCTGTCTTTTTATGCTGTACATGCTCCTATACAAACTACACAAGGTAAATGGGCGAAGTACAGAAAAAAAGCAGACAGCATGGGAATTGCTGAATCCGGTTATGAGATGGAGCGCGTATTACCATTTAGAAGGGTTCAGGATAATCCGGTTTACGGTGGACTAGTAGAATCCATGGATGATGCGGTTGGCGTAGTATTAAAAGCTCTAAAGGACAATGGGGTAGATGATAATACTATTGTCGTGTTTACTTCCGATAACGGAGGTGTAGCCTCCGGAGATCATTATGCTACCAGTAATTTACCTTTACGAGGTGGTAAAGGATACCAATGGGAAGGTGGTATAAAAGAACCTTTTTTCATTAAAGTACCTTGGTTGAAAAGTATAAAGTCTTCAGAAGTACCTGTGGTAAGTACCGATTTTTATCCTACGCTTTTAGATTTGGCAGATTTACCTTTGAAACAAGAGCAACATGTAGATGGTGTGAGCCTTAAACCTTTATTGGAAGGAAATCAAACCAATATAGATAGACCTTTATTTTGGCACTATCCGCATTATGGAAATCAAGGTGGTGAGCCATCATCTATAATACAAAAAGATGGCTTTAAACTTATTCATTATTGGGAAGATGGACGCGAAGAATTGTTTAAACTACCTTCTGAAGAAAAGGATACTCAGAATGTAATTGAACAACACCCTGAGATTGCCAAAAATTTAAGTAATGAACTAAGTGCTTGGTTAAAAGAAGTCAATGCCGAATATCCGCTAACTGATCCAGAATTTGATCAAGATAAACGCCAACAACATTTACAGAACATGGTGAACAAGAAGTGGCCAAATTTGGAGAAACAAAGAAAAGAAGTGCTATCTCAAGATTTTAAACCTAATGAGGATTGGTGGGGAAGTCAGGTTTACAAAGATTAAAGATTGTTACAAATTTAAGATTGATTGTATTGTATAAATAAAAAAAAGGAGATGAAATTTTATCATCTCCTTCTCAAAAAAACTAAAACAAAACTAATTAACTACTACTTTTATTTTAATACTCTTAGTATCCTGGATTCTGTGGCTGTAAATTTGGACTAACTTCTAGCTCTCTAATAGGAATTGGGTAAAGCAATTCATCAGCTGTTATGATATAAGACTCTGGTTCAATACCAACAATATCTGATGATGGCATCGTTGGATTAGCAAGTTCTTCTTCACCATGGGCAGTCATAACCTCAACAGCTTTTCCAGTTCTAACCAAATCAAACCAACGGTGATTTTCAAATGCAAGTTCAACTCTACGTTCTTGTGCAACAGCATCTCTAAAAGCAGATTGGTTAGGTAAATCAGTAGGCGTTAATGCTGGTAAACCAGCACGGGTTCTTACCATATTTAGTAAGTTAAAAGGTGTTCCAGTTTGGTAACTTTGTTCATTCATAGCTTCTGCTTGCATAAGTAAAGCATCAGCATATCTGTAAATAGGCCAGTTATCTGGGGTTCTGGCGAACTCAGGGTCAGTGTCATTATCATATTTTTTTATGTACCAAACCGGACTAGGATTTCTGTCATAAAATGCAATGGATATATCTTTTCTTAAATCATTGGGTTCATAGGCGTTTACGATACTGTTTGTTGGAATGTTTCTTCCGCCTCCACCATCTGGACCCACAACAACGACTCCTCTTGAATCTAAAGGAGCAAATGTGTAAACAAATCTACTTGACTCCCCTTCAGGACCTTCTTTAAATTGTGCTTCAAAAATAGATTCATCATGGTTTTTATTGGTAGGGTTAAAAATCGCTGCGTAATCATTTAATAAACTATATTCATTAGACCCAATAATACTGTTTAGCTGAGATTGGGCATTAGCATAGTCTTGTCTGGTTAAATACACTTTGGCTAGTAACATTCTGGCTGCTCCTTGAGTAACTCTTCCAATATCGCTTCCTGTATATGATACTGGTAATACCGATAAAGCAAAGTTAGTATCAGAAATAATTGATTCGTAAACTGTGTTAGCTGGAGTTCTTGCGATAGCAAAGGCTTGTTCAGGAGATGTTACAGGTTCTAAAACTAACGGTGTATCACCCCAATAACGTACAGCAACAAAGTGGAAATAAGCTCTAAAGAATTTAAGTTCTGCTTCGGTGCGCTTTTTAAAGTCCTCATTAAGATCAGCACCTTCTAAAAAAGATAGGGTAAAGTTAATATCTTTAATGGCATCATATATTATTACCCAAGCAGCATTTACAGGACTAGCTCCAGAATCCATAGTAAATCGATCTATAAAGTTTAGTTGAGGACCACCCCCTAGTTGTCCTCCATCAAGTAATTGATCGGGCATAGTATTGTCAGATCGCGTTTCCTCAAGTACATATGCGCTTGCTACATACTTTTGAAGGGCAGAGTAAACTGCTGTAGTTGCTTGTTCGAAATCAGCTTCAGTTTTATAAAAATTACCATCTGTTTGAAAAGTTTCTGGAGGGATATTTAAAAACTCTTCATCGCATCCAGTGATTGTGAATAGTATAGCAAGAAATAAGAGGCTTCTTAATTTTGATATTATATTATATATTTTCATTTTGTTTTTTTTAAAATTTAATGTTTGCACCAAATGTAAATGTTCTGTTAGTTGGGTATCCAAATTCATCAATACCTAGTTGTTGAACATTATTGCCAAAACGACTTACTTGTGGATTCCAACCACTATAGTTTGTGAATTTAGCAGCATTTTGAACACTAAGTGTCAGTCTCATTTCAGATAAAAATTTAACTCTATCTAGAAGTGATTGTGGTAATTTATAGCCAAAGGTGATATTTCTTATCCATAAATGATCACCTTTTTCTAGCCAGTGCGTACCCGCTTGATGTGTGTTTCGAAAATGAATTCCCGGGATTAAACCATCTCCCGGTTCGTCAGGAGAAATAAATCTATTTAAGAATTTGGTGCTAACATTCCAACGGCCTTTTGCATTGTATAAAACTTCATTTGCTTGAGGTAAAATGTCATAGCCAAACATACCAGTTGCTAAAATCGATAATGAAAAATTCTTGTAGTTGAAAACGTTATTGAACCCTAATATAACTTTGGGATGTGGATTTCCTATATCTGTTCTATCCAAACCATCTACAGTCCCATCACCATTTACGTCTCTAAAAATATAGGCTCCAAAATCTCTTGAGCCTGGTGCTGCTCCTAAGGAAGGGTCATCTAATTGCTCTTGGGTAGTAAATATACCATCAACGACCCAACCTCTTAGCGTACCAACTGGTAAGCCCACTCTGGTAACATTGAATCTTGAATTGATTTCTGAAATTTCATCTGGTAATGATGTTACTTCATTCTTTAAAAAAGATAAATTTAAATTACCGTTCCATGAAAAATCACCATCACCACTATACAGATTAGCTCCAAGTTCTAAATCCAAACCGGTATTTTCCATTTCACCAACATTTGTTCTTGTAGACCCAAAACCAGAAACGTTAGGAATAGACAGGTTAAAAAGCATATCTTCTGTGGTTTTTTTAAAATAACTAACATTTAAACTTACTGCATTATTAAACAAAGCCATTTCCATTCCTATATCAAGTTGTGTACTTGTTTCCCATTGCAGAGTACTTGAAGGTAAAGAGGTTAAAGATTTACCTACAGTAACATTATCATTAAAAACATAATTAAAGTTATTACTTAAATTATTTGCATTGGGAACTGAAATTACATTACCGAAACGATCAAAATCACCAATTGCTGAATTTCCAGTAATACCATAACTTCCTCTAAATTTCAGTTCATCTATAATACCATCTTGAGGAAAGAAATCCTCTTCAGATACACGCCAACCGACAGAAGCTGAAGGGAAATTACCGTACTTGTTGTTGGCTCCAAACCTAGATGATCCTTCTCTTCTAAAGTTCAACTCCACTAAGTATTTAGATTTGTAATCATACCCAAAACGAGCAAAAAATGCAGATAAAGACCAGTTGCTCCCATCTGTTACAGCGGCGGTTACCTCAGCAGCTTCAAGATAATTTAAGACATCGTCACTTGGAAATCCTCTTCCTGTAACATTTGTATTTTGACCTGATTGTTTCTGAGCAGTGTATCCTAGTAGTGTACTAATAGAATGGTCTCCAAATTTTTTATCATAACTTAGGAGGTTATCGATTCCCCAGTTTGTTATATCCCTTTTAGAATTTGTAGCAGTATTTACAAATGGTGGAGCACCAGGAGACAGGTTAGAGGCATTACCAATTCTAAACTGACCTATTGTAGTGGGTACTAGAGTATTTTGTTCTACAGTTAAAACACGGCCATATAATTGTGGTTTATAATGTAATCCTGGTAATATAGTAATATCAAGATTTATACTAGCATTTATGTCTCTTTGGATAGTGTTGTTTTTACGCTCTAAAGCTTCAAACAGAGGGTTTGTTCTTGCAAAGTATCCAGGGGAATCTGCCGCTATAAAAGGGATGATATCTCCATTTTCATCATAAGGAGACTTCAGTGGGCTAGAGGTAATTGCTTTCATTATAATACCTCTAGCGCCATCTTCTGGTAATAAGTTATTTTCAGAAAATGCAACGGCTACGTTAGAACCAACTTTTAACCAATCTTTTACATTGGCGTCTAAATTTGTTCGCAAAGAATAGCGTTTAAAATCACTATTAATTAACACTCCTTCTTGACTTAAGTAACCTCCTGATACGGCACCTTTAAATTTGCTATTCCCACCTCTGAATGTAACATTGTGGTCTTGGAATAAAGCATCTCTGAAAATTAAATCTTGCCAATCAACGGTTTCTAGATTTGGATTATTAAGAGCGTCTAGATAAATTTGAGGAACAGGATTGTTTCTGTTATTACGATCGTTAAGTTCAGCTACCCTTTCAACATTATATTGGGCATATTGGCGGGCATTTAAAACTTTTGGTCTCCAAGCATCAGGAACACTTTGGATACCTGTAGAACCCGAGTAAGTAAATTGAGTTTCGGCTTCTTTTGCTTTTATAGTTTGAATTAAGATTACACCATTAGATCCTCTAGCACCGTAAATAGATGTAGAAGCGGCATCTTTTAAAACAGTAATTTTTTCTATATCTCTTGGGTTTAAACTTTGAGGAATACCATTTCCTATAGGGAAACCATCAATAACTACTAATGGCTGGGTTCCAGCATTAATAGAGCTAATACCTCTTATACGTATAGAAGGAGCTTCACCGGGTGTTCCAGAATTATCGTTAATGATAACACCAGAAACTCTACCTTGCATAGCTTGTCCTGCCGTAGTATTAGGCATGTCCTGAGCTCCTTTTAGGTCTACTTCAGAAATAGCAGATGTAATTTTCTTTCTGCTTTGAGAACCATATCCTACGACTACAATTTCATCCAAGCCTGCGGCATCTTCTAAAAGCCTAATTGTAATTGGCGTATTGGTGTTTGCTGTAACCTCTTTGGTTGTAAAGCCAATATATGAAATAACAAGAATGGCACTATCTGATGAAATATTTAGTGAAAAGTTTCCGTCAAAATCGGATGTAACACCATTATTTGTTCCTTTTTCAATAATATTTGCTCCAGGTAAAGGGGTGTTATTTGAATCTACAATTATACCAGTTACAGTTTTTTGAATAACTTCTGCGGCTTTAATTTCTTCGGTAGATTCTTTAAGATAAATTATCCCCTCTTTGGTAAGTTTAAAATTATAGTTACTTAGTTTAGAAATTTCTTTAAATAACTCAGTTAGTTTAATGTCTCCTTTTTTAATTTTAATTGGGGGAGTATTATCGAAACTTCCCGATCTATACATAAAATTATACTCCGTCTGTTTTTTTACAATATCTAATACTTCTTCGATAGACATGGTAGTGTCTTTTGTGAAGGAAATCTTTTCATCTTGAGAAAACCCAATTTCTGGGTTTAAACCAAAAGTTAAGATTGAAAAGAAAAAGATAAGAACTTTCATGGTAAAAAGTAGTGGTGCTTTTGTGCATGGAAAATTGCACCAGTTTAGCTTGGTTTTCATAAATTTGAATATTCGTTAATAATTAGTTTATTGGTTTTTAATGAATCTCTTGGGTGGTTGTTTAAATTTTCCAGGTCTAGACACCACCCATTTTTTTTATTGTCATATCATAGTTATAGTTTTATTGGTTATACGGTATTTAATTTCATTTGTGTTTTGAATAATATCTAATATCTGTTCTAGGTTTAAGTTTTTCCTGAAAATGCCATTAAACTCTATGTTTTCCTTAGTTTCATCCTCGAAAACTATTGAGACATCATACCATCTAGATAACACTTTAGTGATTTCTTTCAGCGAGGTATTTTTAAAGCTAAACAATCCATCTTTCCAAGAAATTTGGTCATAAACATTTACTTTGTAAACATTTATTTTTTTTGAATTGAGGCTTAAATTAGATTGTTCGCCCGGTGCTAGGTTTTGATGGTTGTTGTTGAGATTATCAACCAATACCTTTCCTTCAACTAGTGTAGTATAGGTTGTGTTTTCATCTTTGTAAGCTTTTATGTTAAATTGAGTACCCAGCACCTGAACATCTTGACCTTCCGAATGAACAACAAAGCCTACATTGTTATGTTTGGTACTTGGAGAAACTTCAAAATAGGCTTCACCATAGACCAATTCAACCTCTCTAATTTTATTAGGGGTAAATGTTACTGGGTATTTGAGTTGGGTTTCAGAATTCAGCCATACCTTAGTGCCATCTGCAAGTACTAAAAAGAATTGACCTCCTCTTGGGATGGTAAGCGTATTTTGTTTAACTGGATTATTTAACGTTGACTTGGCAGATTTATAAATAAGTTTCTCTCCATTACTGGAGGCTACTTGATTGTTGTATTTTGTGCCTTTTTCTAGAGCTATGATTGACCCATCATCTAAGGTTAAGGTGGCTTTATCTGTACCTACTTTTATGGGGTTTTCTTTTGCTACTTCGTATTCATGAAGAATCTCTGATGTATTCTTTAAAGAATTAAAATACCAAAAACTTCCCAAAGAAATGAATATGACAGCAGCTGCGGCATATTTAAAGTTAAATGTTCTTTTTGGTGAATTAGTTCTCTTGTAAATTTTATCCCAAGCTCTTTCTAAGTCAATAGAATCTATATTTTTATTGTAATTTCTTTGGACTCTTTTAAAATAATCACGGTGTTTTGGTGATTCGTTGTACCAAGCCTCAAAAATTTTGTTTTCTTCTTCAGAAAGGGTTTGTTTTATTTTTCTTATAATTAATTTGAAGTTCATGTGTTAAAATCAATTAAGACTATTTAATAGACAACTAATTTTTTAAAATGGGTGACAAAACTTAATAAATATTTAATTTATTACTATGGGTTTAAAGTATTTCGTAAAAAAAAGTAGATTTTTCGGCTTATTTAATAATTGGTTTTTGGGGTGTTAAATAAGAGGATTCAATAGCAGTAAAAAGAAAACTAGAGTAGATTTATTGTTAAAATGAAGATTACTGAAAAAATAACAAATTGAGCTAATTTTACCTTAGCTCTTTTTAGTTGAGTCTTAACTGTGTTTACAGAAATATTTAATTCGTTAGCAATTTCTTTGTATTTATAATTGTTTACAAACCGCAGTTTTACAATCAATTTCATTTTGTTGGGTAAGTCTTCAACGGATTCGAGTATTCTTTGGTGAAGAATCTGCTTATTGTTGTTTTCTAAGAGATAAGGTGTTTGCACATTTTTATTGGCATAATCTAAAATAACTTCATCACTGGTGTAAGTTATTTTTAGTGTTTTTAATTTGTTAAAGCAGCGGTTTCTTACCATGGTGTACAAATATGCTTTTAAACTTGTTTTTATTTCAATACTTTCTGCTCCTTCCCAAAGTCGGATGTATACATCTTGCACAACATCTTCACTTAAGCCTTTGTCAAACAAGTATTGGTTAGCATATAAGACTAAATCAAAATAATACTTTTGAAAAACTTCCTTAAAAGCTGAATGGTTTTTTTTACGTATTTCTAAAAAAACATCTTTCGAGTCCATTGTTTTCAAATTTATGAAAATCAAAAAAGTATAATATTACAAAGGGTTTAAGTGCTAAATAGTTATATAAATTAAAGCAAAGTATTTGAGCTTAATTGATATAGACGTGTTGATTTTCGTTGGTTTTCTTGTTGTAAATATAGTTAAATTGGCAACTCAAATTATAGTTAAAGAATGGTAACACTATCCTGTACAATTCTGTTTGCTAAATACAATATACTGTTTTTTTACTTCTAACTAATAGGTAAACTAAGTAATAGTCTTTATTGTAATATTTAAGATATTTTATTGAATCATAATTGTTCAGGATAATTTTGTAATAGTTTATATATAAATTGTACTAAAAATTTAATTAAAGTAGATTATGTTGAGATTAAAGAGTTTCTCTGCTTTTTTATTGGTTCTGTTTTGTTGTTTTTTTACATGTAAAAATCAAGAATATCAAAGCAATTATAAAAATGGGTATAGGTCTATATTTAACGGAAAAAACTTAGATGGTTGGGAAGGCGATGCTACCTATTGGCGTGTGGAAAATGGTATTTTGGTTGGTGAAGTTACACCAGAGACACTTTTAAAACGGAATTCATTTATTATTTACAAAAACGCACAACCCGAAAACTTTGAATTAAAGTTAAAATATCGTGTTAGCGAATTGGGAAATAGCGGTATTAACTACAGGAGTGAAATTATTGATGGAGTACCTTTCGCTCTTAGGGGATATCAATGTGATATTGATGGAAGAAATAGATTTACAGGTCAGAATTACGAAGAAAAAAAGCGCACTACATTAGCTTACATGGGTGAAAAAGTAAGTATACCTGAAATGCCAGATAGTATTCCAACAAGTAATATTCGAAAGAATGTTAAAAAAAATTGTTGGCAGACCAGATTGGTTATAGATACCCTGGGAACTAAACCAGAATTAAAATCTCATATTAAATCTAATGATTGGAATGAAGTTTATTTGAAAGTAAATGGAAACTTACTACAGCATTACGTCAACGGTGTTCTGATGAGTGAAGTGACCGATTTAGATACTAAAAACAAATCTCTTAAGGGCTATATAGGAGTTCAGGTTCATGTTGGTCCTCCTATGAAAATAGAATATAAAGATATAATGCTGAGGTACCTTTAATTAAGTGCAGCTATAACATCAAGGTTGAGAGATATAAGTTGATTTACTAGGACTTTAACTACTCTTTTTTACTAACCCAATGTATGGCTCCAATGATATGTTTTCTGAATATAATATCATCATAAATCTCAGGCCTATGTCCTAGTTGCGTTTGAAAAACACGACTACCTTCAAATATGTGGTACCACGCTATCGGATGGTCTCCCATGGTCATATCTTTACCGTGAAAATTCTTCATTTCTATGGAGTCTTCGTTTAGAGAAATAAGTACATTTACATCTCCCCTGGGTGTCTTGTTCAAAGAATACCATTCGTCCTCCCAAACCATACTTCCTTTTTTTAAGTGTTTTGTAGCTGGGTGTGTGTTATCTTCAATAGTTATTTTTCCTTTTTGAACACCAGAATGACCAATAAACCTAGCACCTATTAAATTACCAAACCAAGGCCAATTTAATTCAGTAACGGTTGCAGAATGGATTCCTATAAATCCCTTACCAGATTTAATATAATTTCTAAAGGCTTCCTTTTGGTTGTTATCCAAAATATCTTTATTGGTAAGGAGAAAAACGACAACGTCAAATTTATTTAAAATGTCTGTTGTAAAAAAAGAAGCGTTTTCAGTAAAAGTACATTTCCATCCGTTTTCTTCACCCATCTCAACAAAACTTTTTATGGCATTAGGTAAACAGGCATGACGGTAATGCCCTGTTTTAGTGAATACCAATACGTTTTGACTAGTAGCAGAAAAGTAAAGGCTAAAAATAGCTAAGGTTAGTATTAGTGTTCTCATATCAAAAGTTTAATAAACTATGAATTTATATTGAAGTTTTTAAAATACTGTCCTGTTGTGGTGGATGTTATGTTAGAAAAAAAACGAGGACATCGGCGTCCTCGTTTTTTTTATATATTTATAATATTATTTATTTCTCTTCTTTGGTATAAGTAGTATTAGCCCATCTAATTTGAGCTCTTCCTCCTTTTACACGATAAGCGCCATATCTAATGCCAGACTCTGTACCGCGTTCCGGTTCAGGGATATTCCAATTAAAAGGTGTTCCACCAATTACAGCATTACAATAGTGTATTTTTTTTGTGGCATCATTTGGGTCGGCTTTGAAACCTACCTCTAGTTCAAAGGTGGTTTCCTCATTTTTCTTTATATTCTTTAAGAATACAACTTCCCTGCCTGTACTTCCTGTTCCTCCACGAGTTAAGATACGCTCAGCATAAATATCGAAAGATACTTGTTTGCCGGAATCTGCTCCTGTGCCAAATACAGGTTTTGCCAAGTATAGACAAATCGCGGGGTCGGCAGAACCACCACCACCAGTATGTTTCCCTTTAGCTTGAATAATGTAGCTGCCAGTACTTCCAAAACTTGACGTGTTTCCAACTTCAAGAATTCTAACAATTCCTGTAAACCTGGCAAAACTTCCAATTCCGGTTGCTTGAGATCTCGATAAAGAACGTTCGATTCTAGGTTGTAAGCCGTTAGTGTCTAAATGGTTGGAGTTGTGCGTAATGTTATAAACACCCCAAGTTTTTCCGTTGTATGTACTTTCTGAATAGTTGGCATAACAGCTTCTATCATCTATGGTACCTACATTTGAGGCGTTTGGTAAATCATCTGATGTTCTGGAAGCATTAGTACCTTCATTAGTACATGTTACAATCGGGCCCATGTCCTCATCGATTTCTTCTTCCTGTGAGGTTTCCTCTTCTGGAGTGGTTTCTTCTGGGGGTGTTTCTTCCTCAACGAATGCCTCTTCTTCAGCTACCTCTTCGGGTTCGGGAGCTGGGGCATCAGAAGAACAAGAATAAAATACACCAAAAGCAATAAAGGATAACAATAGAATGCTCCGGTAAATGAGATGTCTTTTTTTCATAGCAATAACAGTTTTTTTGTGTAAATCTACTTTAATAGGTCGGTTTACCCGTCCTGTCCTTTCCTGATAAAGAGGATTTGTGAATTCTTTAATGTAAATTTAAAGATGTATTGTTATGATTAGTTTTTCTTAACGTAATCCTCTAGTATACTTTTTACAACTTCCATGTTTCCGGCTTGTAAACCATCATTTACATTCGCGCCAGTAATCCAGTAAAGTACCATACCGGCATCAGAGCAATCCCATTTACCTTTCTGAAACTTAACAACGTTATCTATTTCTGCTATATTGCCTATGGTCCAGATTAATCGTATTCTTGGGTCATCATGGTCTTTTGCCCAGTCCCACTTATAATGGTCTAATTTTAAATTGATGTTTTGGTCTGGTATACGTACTTCTTCCACTCCGAAATCAAGTATCTCTTGCCAAGTGTAGAAATCACCAGCATTATCGTTAGCAGGATGATGTGTTACTACTTTTACAAATTTGTGTTTTTCTTTAGGCGTCTTTTTTAGGGCCATACCAATAATGTCTGGTTCTCCTGCCTCGATAATCCATAGTGGGTCATCTTCAGTAGAAGCGTTTATAGCCCAGCATAAATCGTTAATGGTTTCCTCTTTTTGCCAAATGGCATCGAAAAAAGTTAGCTGTTCAAATCCACCCCAACGTCGTGCTGTCATGTCACAGGCAACTTGCATGAGGTGATGACGCTCTTTTTCTGCTTTCTCAGATATTCTGTCATCTCTAACTAAGTCGCAACTATGGGAATAGTGAACCAATCGGTCTTCTAGTCCGCTAGCTCTAAGTAGGGCAATGGTAACAGCGGTGCCGCCCAAATCGTCTGGGTCTGGAGAATTCCCGTCAGCTACAACAGCAATTCGACCTTTAGGAGGAGCGATATCTTGTGCAGTAGAGGCACAACTAAAAAGTATAAGGGCTGTAAAAATGAAATATATCCTTTTAGATAAGAAGTGTTTTAAATGATTCATTTGAGTAATATTATATTAAACTATATATAAGCAAATGCTAAAGGTATAGAAGTAGGGTTTACTGTTTAACCTGTTGTATCCTGTTAATACAGAATAATGAAGTTTCTTATAAGTTTATCAAGATATAAGAATTTGTTTTCGTTAAATTAAAGTGTTGATAATTAGGTTTATAGTTTTTTAAAAGACTCTTTTTAAGATCTAAATGTCTTAAACAGCACAGAGCATAACAGGAAGTACAGGATACACGTTAAGATTTTATAAAATATTTTGCCGTTCTATTAACAAATTAACTAAATATTTATGAATTTAAAAACTACAGTAAACAGAGCCGCTGGAATTAGGCAGGCTCTTGTGGGTGCATTTATGATTTTGTTCTGTGTGGCAATGTCTAGCGCTCAATCAGTAAAGGGTACCGTTACCGCCGACGGTCAACCACTTCCGGGAGCTACAGTAGTAGTGAAAGGAACAACAACTGGAACAAGTACGGATTTTGATGGTAATTATACCATTAATGCCGATGCTAACAGTACACTTGTTTTTTCCTATGTAGGTTATGCTTCTAAAGAGGTAGTGGTAGGAAGCCAAACAGAAATTAATGTGGAACTAGAAGCAGATAACGCACTTGATGAAGTTGTTGTTATTGGTTATGGTACACAAAGAAAATCTGACTTAACAGGTTCTGTGTCTTCAGTAAGCGCAGAAGATCTTACAGTCGTTCCTGTTGCTAGGGTAGACCAAGCCTTACAAGGTAGAGCAACTGGGGTTCAGGTTACTCAAGTAAGTGGTGCGCCAGGAGCAGGTACTGTAATTCGTGTTCGTGGTGGTAATTCTATTACCGGTAGTAATGAGCCACTTTGGGTAATTGATGGTATTGTTGTAGGTACCAACTTTAACCTGAATAATATTAACAGTAACGATATTCAGTCTATCGAAATCCTAAAAGATGCATCTTCCATTGCCATTTATGGTTCGAGAGGAGCAAACGGTGTTGTGTTGGTAACTACAAAAAGTGGTAGAGGTGCTGGTACTGGAAAACCTCAAGTAAGTGTTAATGTATACACCAGTTCTCAGATGGTGCCAGAATTGCCACATATGTTAACACAGGAAGAGCAAATCGAATATACAAACGAAGATGCTACATTTAGAAATACTGCAATTCCATTTCCAAATGATCCTTCTACCTATCCTGATAATGATTGGTTTGATTTGATTATGGGTACTTCACCTATTTATAGTGCAGATGTGTCGATTTCTGGATCTACTGATAACTTAAACTACTATAATTCTATTAGTTATTTTAATCAAGATGGTATCGTTAAGAGTTCTGGTCTTGAAAGGTTTATTTTCAGATCCAATTTAGATTACACGCTTAGTGATAAATTAAAGGCTGGATTTAGAGTAAATTACTCTAGAATTAATCAAGATAACGGTGTTGTTGGTTTTGGTAATGCTTTTGGAACACTTAGAACACAACCAATATTTAATGATGATGGTACTTACAATGGATTCAACGATGTAATTGGTGCGCCATTTAACAACCCGTTAGCTGCTATTGAATTAAATACTAATGAGACATTTACAAATAATTTATTAGCAACAGCTTACTTAGAGTACAGCCCTGTAAAGAACTTGGTTATCCGTTCTACATTCAGTCCTGAATTTAATAATATTAAGCAAAACAGATTTAATTCCAGTCAGTTACCAGGTCTTTTAGCAACAGATGTGCCAGACGGAGGAGAAGCTAGTGTAAGATCAGTTGCCAGCACGGGTTGGAATAACGAAAATACTATTCAGTATACTACAGATTTTAATGAAGATCATAGTTTAGTTGCCTTGGCTGGAGCCTCTTTCCAAAAAGTGTCAGTTGAAACGGCCATTGCTAGAGCCTTTGGTATTACGAGTGATGCTACAGGATTTAATAATCTAGGTTTTTCAGACCCTGCAAGGGCGAATATTGAAAGTGATTATGATGGATTTCAGATAGCATCTTTCTTCGGAAGAATCAACTATACCTTTAAAGATAAGTACCTATTAACATTGGTTGGAAGAACCGATGGTAGTTCGCGTTTTGCGCCAGGTAATAAATATGAGTTCTATCCGTCTATAGCAGGAGCTTGGAAAGTTTCTGAAGAACCATTTATGCAAAATCAAAATGTATTCCAAGATTTAAAGTTAAGAGCGAGTTGGGGTAAATCCGGTAATCAAGCTATTGAAGCCTACAGAACTTTAGGGCTTTTAACTGAAGCTAATACTACATTGGGAGGTACTGAACTACCTGGTCTAACTATTGGTAGACCAGCAAACCCTAACTTACAATGGGAAACAACAAGTTCTTACGATATTGCTTTAGAAGCCTCATTGTTTGGTGGTAAGATTTTTACAGAGTTTAACTATTACTACAAAAAGACGAATGATTTATTATTAGACGTAACCATTCCTAGACAGACTGGGTTTACTAGCCAGTTACAAAATGTTGGTTCTTTAGAAAATAAAGGATGGGAGTTAATGGTTAACTCAACAAATATTAACAAAGGAGACTTTACTTGGGGGTCTACAGTGACTTTATCGTCTAATGAGAATAAAATATTAGACCTTGGCGGTGCAGAATTCATTGATGTAACTGTAGATGAAATTTTAGGTTCAGACAATACACGTTTAATAGTAGGTGAATCTGTACCAACATTTACTGGTGCTAGATATTTAGGTACTTGGAAAAGTCAAGCAGAGATTGATGCATCCGGGTTCACAGGTCCTGCTACCGTTGGTGGAGCTAGATTTGAAGATATAAATGGAGATGGTATCATCTCAACTGAAGATTATGTAGTAGCTGGTGACCCTACTCCAGATTTAATATTTGGTGTTGAAAATAATTTCTCTTACAAAAATTGGGATTTGTCATTTTATTTCCAAGGAACAGTAGGTAACGAAGTATTTAACTTGCTAATGCGTAATAACTACTTCGCTAGAGGAGAAGCTACAAAATTTGGGGATATAGCAGATCGTTGGATACAAGGTGTAAATGAAACCTCAGATATTCCAAGAGCAGGTACTGATACAGTAGGAGGTATACCGCCAAACACTGAGTATATAGAGGATGGTTCCCACTTACGTTTAAGATCAGTAAGGTTAGCTTATAATGTACCAGTTGATAGCTGGGGATTAAATGGTGTTAAAAATGCTACAATTTATTTTTCAGGAAGTAATTTGTTACTTTTATCTAGTACACGTTTAATTGATCCAGAAGCTAGTAGGTTTGGAAGAACTGGTTTAGGTAATATTGCACAGGGTTACTTAAGTGGTCAGTACCCTAATCCACGTATTCTAACTTTAGGCCTTAACGTAACATTTTAAAAAAAAATAGATTATGAAAACAAAACAGATATTTTTATACGTCTTCATGATTTTCTCATGTTTTGCATGTGAGGAGTTTTTAGAAGAAGAGCCGAGAGCATTAATCTCTCCAGAAACGTTCTTAGCATCGGCAAGTGATGCGAAGACATTTATAAATGGTTATTATGCCATCTTAAAAAATAACTCCATTTATGGTCAGATTGGATTAGATCATTTTTACGATAACGGGTGTGATATTATTGAACCAAATCGTATAGCAAATTTTGTAGCTGGTATTTCTAACTATGAAATGAATGAAGCTATTGCAGATAGGTCTGTTCAAAAGATGAGTGTATCTGATACTTGGAAAGATTTTTATAGAATCATATTGAATACCAATACATTGATTTCTAGGATTGCAGATAATGAAAATATATCTCAAGCAGAACGTACAGATTTTGTTGCTGATGCAAGGTTTGTAAGAGCATTATGCTATTGGCATATTACAAACCTTTGGGGTGATGCACCTTTCTACACAGAAGTACTTACACTTGAGGAAATAGGAGCTTTAGGAAGAACAGATGAGGATATTATTTTAGATGCCGTGTTAGATGATTTAGAATTTGCTCAGGCAAATTTGAAGAATGAATATACAGGAGAAGAAGCCGGGCGAGCTTCAAGGTGGGCAGCTGCTTTAATAGAAGCTAAAATCCATATGCAGAGGAGAAACTGGCAAGCAGGATTAGATAAATGTTTAGAAATTATCAATCAATCGCCTCATCAGTTATTACCAACATATGCAGAAGTTTTTGATCCTAATAATGAATATAATGCCGAGATCATCTGGTCTTTAGACTTTGCAAAAGATATCAGAGGACAGTTTGAAGAAGGTGTGCTTAGAGCAGATGGGACTTTGCCTGGATTTGCAGGTAATGGTAACTGGAGAGCAAGTATGTTTAATCCTCGTTTAAGGGATGAGCCTAGAAACAATGACGATAGAGATGCTTTAATTGCAGCTTTAGCGGCAAATGGTGAGGCAATGAATGGTACAGGATTGCAAGTAGCATCAAAGGATTTTGCTGAAAAATTCCCATTGAATGATTTAAGAAGGCCACTAAATGTGAACGATCAATATGAAGGAATACAATTAAATTTTCCTTACATGCCTAAATTCATGAATTTAAATTTGGCTACGTCACCTCGTTTTAACCACTCAGATAACAGAATGGTATTCCGTCTTGCTGATATTTATTTAATGGCAGCTGAATGTGAAAATGAATTGAATGGCCCAACAAATGCTTATCAATATATTCATGCTGTTAGAGAGCGAGCTTATGCTACTCAGGCTGAGTGGGAATTAGTAGGACTTTCTCAGCAACAGTTTAGAGAAGCTATTTACGATGAGCGTAAATGGGAGTTAGCAGGTGAAGCTTGGAGAAGATATGATTTAATTAGATGGGGTATTTTATTGGATGTGGTTCAAAACTTAGAATATCGTTTTTGGGATCCAGCATCTAATATAAAGCCTTGGCACGTAAAACTGCCTATTCCTTTACAGGAAATAATTAACAACCCAGCATTGTTAGAGTCAGATCCAACAAACAACGGGTATAGACAATAGTGAGTTTTTGAATTGTTTAGTTTTAACGAGCCGGAAGATTTTCTTTCGGCTTGTTTTTTTATGCATAAATCTATTTTAGTAATAAGTTTAAGTAGCTTGTTAAATGAATTTAGATATTTATACAGTATGGTGCAGGATACGTTAAAAGTTAAATCGCAATATTTTTACTTAGCTGTGTAAATGAATAATAGATCTCATTTTGTTCTATAACAGAAACTAGTGTAAAATATGTGTAGCATAAGTGATTTAAGATTTCTTTTAAGTATTCTATTACTTTCATTTGCTTTTAGCGCGTCTTCACAAATTAAACACGGATTATATGATGCTCAAGGGAGACATATAGTACCTAGAGGTTTTGTTATCAATACAAACGATCATGCTGGCGAAGTCTTTTTCAATTCCAATGATTATTCTCGTATGGTCAAGATGGGGGCTAACACACAAGTTGTTAGGTTAGAATTGGGGAAGTTAAGTGATTTTCCGGGTGGAAAATTAGAGCCAAAATATTTATTAAAGCTCGACTCCCTCGTAAATTATGGAAAATATAGAGGCATAAAAACGGTTTTTAAAATGACCGTTTATGGAATAGAGAAGTTTGTATGGGAACACTTTTGGCTAAACAAAAAAAATGAACACAAAACGTATATCGATGCTTGGAAGGTAATTTGGAATAGGTATTCTAATAATATTTCTGTTTTGGGATATGATGTCGTCAATGAGCCTAGAAAGTTATCCATGGACATTACATACAAAAAACTAACCGATAATTATCTCATTCCATTATACCGAAAGATAATTGACGAGAGTCAAAAAATAAACCCTAACAAAAAGATTCTTTTGCAATCTATTTTTATGAACAAAGGCGAGGCAATTGATAATAATCAATATGCAGAAATAACTACTCCTGTTAATAGAAAAAACATAATTTTTGCGCCACATATCTATCAAGATAAAATAGAGTATATTGAGCCTGTTATGAATCGTTTCGATAAAGAATCTGATATGCTTGAGGCACCTATACTTATTGGTGAATGGGGGTTTCCAACCTTTGCTTCTACAGATACCTTAATTGACGGAAGGTTAGGGCAATTAAAATATAGAGCGCTTTACATTAAAACAGCAGAGGTTTTCGATAAAATGGGTGTGGGCTCTATTAAGGCTTGGTTTTTAGGAAACAGATCTATGCAAAACTTCTTACCCGGAGGACCGTCTACATGGGCCATTTTTAGTGATAAAACTGATGCTGGAACTGTAGAAAGAAAATATATAACCGATATTATATCCCGACCTTTTCCACAGGCTATTGCTGGGAGAATACATTCCTTTTTATTTAACCACGCAACAAGAACACTTCATCTAAAAATAAAAGCCGATAACTCCAAAGGTGCTTCAGAGATTTTTGTTGGAGCAGATAGACATTATCCAGATGGGTTTTCTGTCGTAATAAATGAAGATTTTATAATGTACTATAACCCTTTAAAAAATGTTGGATTAGAGGTCTATAAATGTCCAGAGAATGGTAATCCTTCAGATTTTATTTGGGATTCTAGTACACAAAAACTTATAATTTTAAAATGGCCAGAGGGTCAACAAAACTTTAATATTGAAATAGTTCCAGGAATACGGAATTTTGACTAATTGATAATTACATATATTTAATAAATGAGAAAAATTGTATTTGTAGGCTTGTTAGCATTGGCCTTAGTATGTTGTAAAACAGAACCTTCAAAAGAAAAATCTTCAAATCCTAAAGACGCTGAAATTGCCCAAAAAGTTGACGCGCTTCTTGCTCAAATGACACTAGAAGAAAAAATTGCAGAAATGACACAGGATGCTCCAGCCAATGAACGATTGGGTATTCCTGTCATGAAATATGGAGAAGCATTACACGGATTATGGCTTGTTTTAGATTATTATGGCAATACAACAGTGTATCCACAAGCCGTAGCTTGTGCTTCAACCTGGGAACCTGAACTCATAAAGAAAATGGCTTCCCAGACAGCACTGGAAGCTCGTGCTTTAGGAGTTACACATTGTTATTCTCCCAACTTAGATGTTTATGCTGGAGACGCTCGTTATGGTCGTGTTGAAGAGTCCTATGGTGAAGATCCTTATTTGGTTTCACGCATGGGAGTAGCCTTTATTCAAGGGTTACAAGGTATGGGCGATGAGCAATTTGATGAAAATCATGTTATTGCAACCGCTAAACATTTTGTGGGATACCCCGAAAACAGGCGTGGTATCAATGGCGGATTTAGTGATATGTCTGAACGTCGTTTACGTGAGGTTTACCTGCCATCGTTCGAAGCGGCAGTAAAAGAAGCCCAGGTCGGCTGCGTTATGCCTGGTCACCAAGATTTTAACGGTGTGCCTTGTCATATGAATACTTGGTTATTAAACGACATCTTACGAGATGAGCTAGGTTTTGATGGTTTTATTGTTTCTGACAATAATGATGTTGGACGATTAGAAACGATGCATTTTATTGCCGAAACCAGAACTAAAGCAGCTATCTTAGGATTAAAAGCAGGTGTTGATATGGACTTGGTGATTGGTAAAAACGAAAAACTGGCAACGTATCACGCTAATGTTTTGATGGATACCGTTACTCAGGATCCTTCATTGATGAAGTACATAGACAAGGCTGTATCACGTAACTTAACCGCAAAATATAAGTTAGGCTTGTTCGATGCAGAACCAAAAGAAATTGATGAGGAAACTGTAAATGCAGGTCGTGATGAACATCGTGAGTTTGCATTGGAGATGGCGGAAAAATCGATCATTATGTTGAAAAATGATAATGATCTCTTACCTCTTGATATATCAAAAATAAAATCATTAGCCGTGATTGGTCCAAATGCCCATGAAAAACGACCTAAAAAAGGAACCTATAAACTATTGGGTGGATATTCAGGGTTACCACCATATTATGTGTCTGTTTTAGATGGTTTAAAAAAGAAAGTTGGCGACAATGTTAAAATAAATTTCGCCAAAGGTTGTGATATAGATAGCTTTTCAAAAGAAGGGTTTCCAGCGGCTGTTGCTGCAGCAAAAAAATCTGACGCTGTTGTTTTAGTTGTGGGGAGCTCGCACAAAACATGCGGTGAAGGCGGCGATCGTTCGGATTTAGATTTATATGGCGTTCAAAAAGATTTAGTGAAGTTGATACACAAAACAGGAAAACCGGTAATTGTTGTACTTATAAATGGTCGTCCATTGAGTATAAATTATATTGCTGAAAACATACCGTCTGTACTTGAAACATGGTATGGTGGTATGCATGCGGGTGATGCTGTTGCAAATGTTCTTTTTGGAGATGTTAACCCCGGTGGTAAACTAACCATGTCTTTTCCACGCTCTGTAGGACAGGTGCCCGTAACGTATTTAGAACGTCCAGACTTTATAGGTTCTGGAAAAGGAAAGTATCGATTTAGTGATAAATCACCATTGTTTCCATTTGGTTATGGGTTAAGTTACACTTCATTTAAAATATCTGAGCCAAAACTTCAAGATGATACTATTGCTCCCGATGGAAGTACAACGGTTTCTGTTGAGGTAACAAACACTGGAGAAAGAGAAGGGGATGAAGTAGTACAATTATATGTGCGTGACGATTTTGCTTCGGTAGGTAGATATTTAAAATTATTGAAAGGCTTTGAGCGTATTAGCCTAAAACCTGGTGAAACAAAAACCGTTAGCTTTAATCTTGGATTTGATGAATTAAATCTGTTGGATAAGGATCTGGTTAAAGTTGTGGAACCTGGCACATTTACTATTTCTGTTGGTACATCCTCTTCAGAAAAAGATTTACAAAAAGTATCGCTATTAGTGAAGTAGTGCTTTAATTCTTTGTTAACCTAAAGTGTTTTGTAACTAATTATTGATTGATAACTAAATAAAAATTCATTTTAATGAAATATACCGCTAAAGTCTTTTTTAATGAGATGCCGGTAGCTAAGATCTTGATGATTTTTGTTCTTACATTACAATTTGGTGTTTTGTCTGCACAGCTTCAGGAAAAGCCGGTCTTAAAATTAAAAATAGAGGGTAAGCATCTTTTTGTTGAAGCGATGTTTCCCGATAATATCAGACAATTTGAGCTTCGTATTGAAAGTTCTCGGAATACGTCTATAAGCAGGTTTTCTTCTGTTTCACAGTTTGACCCAGATAGTTTAAATCGCAAGAAATTCTATAACAAGACAGATCATGAAACTTGGTTTCCTGTTATTGACATTAATCCAGAGCAGGGAATGGAAGGTGTATTCGTTTTTAAAGACAATCCCACAGGGACTTACACATTTGGTGGGCCTTATTTCGATGATACGCATGAACTAAAAAAACAAATTATTGTTCCTTCGGGTAGGTTGGAGCATTGGGAAAACTCCTTGCGAGTAAGTTCAAAGCAAATTGAAGTAGAGCACTTTTATTTAAGAAAAACGTATCCGGTATTGTTGAAAGAATTTAGACATGACATAGACTTGCTCTCAGAAGATTGGAGTGGTAGTGTAAGTATATTTATCGATGGTGAAGACGGACCTTATGAGTTTGCTAGAAAAACTATTGCTCCTGAAAATACAGCATGGAAACATGATGAACTGGAACAGCTTTTGGGTGAAGGTTTGTCAAAAAAACGTTTGATAACTTCGTTAGAAGCGGTAATAGACAATGGTTTAAGACGACAAAATTTAAATCCAGATAGCCCAACTTACGGCTCCTTTTTCACTTTTTACGATTTAGATGCGCGACTTCATCGCTCGGCTTACTGGTTGTGGGGAGGTTCCCCAATTGTAAAGATGGTTTTAGATGCTATTAAAATACCGGAAATCGCCAGTAAATATGACACAGAAGAGCTTATTCAACGTATGGATGCGGTAGGTAAACTTTATTTAAAGTATCAGGTTCGAGAAGAAAACCATCCCTCTCGAGGATCATTTTTGGTAATTTGGCTTAGGTCGCCAAGTGGATATGAAAAATGGGTAGGAACATCAGATTCCGGAATTATGTATAAATGGGCTTTGGCGCCTCTGTTTGAAACAACTGGAGATAGTGCTTATGTAGAAGCAGCCAATTTTTGGAACACCGAAAAGGGAAAGTTGATAGAACAGCACGATATCCTACCTCACAACTATTTATACGATATAAATAAGTTCCATAAAAATATTTTAGATGAAACTGGTTGGGATCCTGAAGGACACAGTGTTTTTTATAAGATTACTGGAGACGAAAACTTTAAAGAAGTCGCTAAACAATATATGGACAAGCATATGCCTAAATTTCAAAACGATAACGGTCTTTGGAATAGAAGCTGGTCCTTAGAAAAAAATAAGGCTGTGCCACCTCTTAAAATGACTCGAGGAACCGGTTGGACTATGGAAGGTATGTTGGCAATGAACGAAATGTTTCCCAATACTATTTATCTGGATTATGCCATAAAAATAGCAGATCAGCTAGTTGGTAATCAAAATCCTGATGGCTCTTGGAATTTTGTTTTCGATTCCCGTGAAGGTGACAGAACAGCAATTCCAACAGACAAAGGAACACCTTTGTGGAGTTTACTCATGTACAGACTATACGAAACCACCAACAACGTTAAGTATTTAGAGTCTGCAAGAAAAGCACTTACATGGTGTCTTGAAAATCAATACCTTGGACCAGATCCAGAAGCTATTGGTAGTATCGTAGGTAGAACCAACGCATCTATGGTTGGATACCGCTTTTATTTCGATGCTACTTGTGCCTATTCAACAGGTTTCTTCGGTTTGGCTATTTTGAAAGAACTAGAACAGCAAGAAAAGGAATTGAATAAAAACTAAATCTTTAGATTATAAGTTTTATATAAAAAAAACAGAGGTAATGGCCTCTGTTTTTTTCATATTTATACAATAAATTGTTTTTTGATTAATGTTTGAAAATACAAAAACAAGCATAGTGTATAGATATTTTTGCAAAAAAATTGATCATATCATTATTAAAGCAGTAAAATCATTCGTTTGTAAAAGGTTAGTGTGAAGACATATTAAGTGTCATTTGCTTAAGCAGAAAACAGAAAACAATGATTACATTAGCTCACATAATTATATTAACTCAAAACTATTTCCAGTCTTGGAATATGTTTTTTAAAAAAGGTTTTACTTATGCAAAGACTAGCATTTAAGATGAAATTGAACAAAGGGCAAAAAGAGGCTTACAAAAAGCGTCATGACGAATTGTGGCCCGAACTAAAACAGTTATTAAAAGACAATGGTGTAAGTGAATATTCTATTTTTTTAGATGAAGAAACCAGTACCTTATTCGCTTTCCAAAAAGTTTCTGGTGATGGTGGTTCGCAAGATTTGGCCGATAACCCCATTGTAAAAAAATGGTGGGATTTTATGGCAGATATCATGGAGGTAAACCCAGATAATTCTCCAGTCTCTAAGTCTTTAGAGGAGTTGTTTTTTATGGAGTAGCATGAAGGTTTTTTCTTAATTTGTTGAATTTGTACTATTTACATGTTTGTTTTTTTAAAAATTACCAGACAGTACAGGATACTATGTTCTTCTTTGTGTGGTAAATTTCAAAGATCAAAACAATTAATTAATACATTAAAACATTATGAAAAAAATTACTTTATTCATGGCAGCAATTTTACTGTTGTCAACGATTTCAATTCAAGCTCAATCATCATGGTCCAATACTGTTGGTGTTTACAAAATAAAAGTGGTTGGGGAAAACTTATATGTAACGCTTAATACTGCTACTGGAGTTATAACTTATGAAGCAGGATTACCAGGAAATGATGACAAACAATTATTTGAGATTGATAACCATCCATCTGGAACCAATTATTCTATAAAGTCTGTTATTTCAGGTCAAGGTGTAGCAGAAGCAGTTGATACAGGTGATACTACTCCAAATTTAGAATGCAGAGGTAATAATGCCGCTGCATCAGGACAACAAGATCAATGGAATCTGGGTAGAAATTCTGGTACAGGAATGTATCTATGGAGTGATGATACTGGTACTACATGGTCTGGGGCAGCTAGAAGAAGAGTTTTTGGTACACCTGCAGCAGCTGGTCTGGTAAGATGCAGTGCTTCAAGCGATGTAGCATTTGAGTATGAATTTATTAGTACCTTAAGCGCTGATTCGTTTGACTCAAGCTCAGTTTTTGTGTCTAATCCTTCTAGCAACAGATTAAATATTAAAGGTTTAACTTCAACTATAAACAAAATTAATGTTTACTCTTTATTAGGACAACCAGTTTTAGTAAGAGAGTTAAAAGGTGAAAGAAATTTAAATCTAGATATTAGTTCTTTATCTAATGGTGTTTACGTTGTTAATTTTGTTACCGAAAACGGTAGTTTCACAAAGAAAATTGTGAAGCAATAGCAAATACCTAAAATAAATTAAAAAAACACCCATTCTTGTGTAAGGAATGGGTGTTTTTTTTGACCAATATTTTTTAAAGAAACGTCCCATTAATTACATAGTGTATCCTTAGGTCATACAGTATACTAATTATAACAAGGTGATGGTTGGCTTGAGTGTTTTTGTTGATATAGTGTTCATAAAATCAGTGTGTTGGGTTGTTTCTTACAGGATGATACATGATAGATAATTTGGTATATTTGTTTAAAATTACAAACTATTTTCGCTCGCTAAAGTGGAAATAAGCTATGTGAAAAGAAAAAGTTTATGAAAACAAGTGTCATTCAAAAAGGTGTTTCGCATCTATTTGAAAAAAAACTCCCTCAACTTTTACTGTGTGCTATTTTGGGTTTTTCTCAATTTACTTCCTCTCAAGTCGTGTTGGAAGATGAAGTTAAAATTACCGATATTGGGCTACATTTTAATGGTAGTAAAGTTACAAGTGGCGCTTCGAATACCGGAGATAACGCACCTTACGATTATTTTTTTGGTCGTAATATTTCAGCGCATGGCGATTGTGTAAAAACATTTGGAAATTATGTTTTCATGACATGGTATCGCGGTGGAAAAGGTGACCGCCACGTTATGTTAACCCGATACAACACCAATACAGGTACAATGGCTACCATCGAATTTCCACACAGGCACACTGGTTATCAAAATAGATATTGGATTGGGGAATCTCATAATACTATTGCAATTGGGATTAGCCCGATAGATGGTACCATACATTTGTTATACGACATGCATGCCTATAGTGCCTCAAAACCTTCTAATGGAAGTCTTGCTAATGATTATTTTAGATACTCCTATTCGGTCCCTAATGCCGTATCATTATCGGATTCCGATTTTACACTAGATAAGTTTGTTCAAAACAGTAGCGGAGGTTACAAGCATTTGAGAATGCCCGGAAGTGCTCCTCAGTCAGAATTTGTAGCGCTAACCTATCCGCAATTCTTTTTAAACGACGCAGGAGATTTGTTCATGTACATGCGCGAAGGTGGAAATAACAATGGTATGTACAAGTTTACAAAATATAGCGCTAGTACAGGTACTTGGTCTAATTTTACAGATTTTAATGTACTCAATGCTAAGAGTCGCCCAGGTGTTACTTACAACTGGGGGCTGTATGGTAACATGAAATACGTAAATGGCAAAATTAGAATAGGGTTCCAGCGTAGATCCGCCAACAATAATGATAAGTACCAGTATCAAAATGGTGTATACTATGCATATTCAGATAATCAAGATGGTGTAGGTGGTTGGAAAAACCACCAAGGGCAAAGTTTTAGTACACCTTTATATGATGCAGATTTCATAAAAGTTATGGAGCCAGGTGATTATGTACAAACAACACAAACCAGTAAGGTACACATTGTGGGGAGTTTTGATTGGACGGTTACAGAGAAAGGAGATGTACATATCATTAGTAGAGTCAAGGATAATCAATATAACGTTACTAAATTTTTACATACTTACAGACCTGCCGGAGCCTCAAGTTTTATTACTTCAGAAGATTTTGCAGGTGCTGGTGCGATTTATACGGCTGGAGATGATATTTTCATAATAACCTTAAAGAATAGTAGGGTTTTTATACAAAAGGCTCAGGGTGGTACAAATAATTTCACTACGGTTTACCATGCTACCTCTGGAAAAACTTTCGATCATGGTCGTGTTCACATTAGTAATGGGAAGGTTTATTACTATCTCATGGAAAAGAAATCGGGCAATGCTCAACCTTTATATCTTCAGATAATAGGTTTAGATATCGATATACCTCCTTTTAGATTGACTTTAACTTCGCCTTCCAATGGTGCGTCTTTTATGCTAGGAGAGACAATTCCTGTATCTGCTAATGCGTTTTATGATAATGGAAGTGTTACAAAAGTGGAATTTAAGGTAAATGATGCCCTTTTAGGTGAGGATAATACAGCACCTTATTCTTTAAATTGGACACCTTCTGCTGAAGGGGAATATACGGTTCAAGCTATTGCATATAACTCTGACAATGAAATATTAGCTTCTAATGTACATACGGTAAATGTAGAAGTCAATGATCCTACAGATTTATCGGGAAAAATTTATCGATTAAAAAATGTTGCTACTGGAAAGTATTTAAGAGCGCCTAGTGGGCAAAGTACACTTTACGAAAGTGATTATGTTCAAGGGCAAGACGATTTGGAGTTTACGTTTTTAGACACGCAATATGGCGGTAAGGATTATTACATTATTGACCCAAAGCTAAGAGGTGTGTTAAGAGCAACTGGATCTGCTTTTTCTACGCCGTATGCAGTAATAAGTAGTTCTGCAGAACCACCTAACCAAGATTCTGATAAAGTATGGACTGTGCATTATAACGAAGTAGAGGCTAATTACAGATTAGAGGCTAGAGAATCAGGTAGGTTTTTGTATCAAGGAACCAATGGAACATTTTACAATCATTTAAACAGTTCGATGACTGATATAGATAGATCTAAATGGATTTTAGAATCTACCACTTTAAGTACAGAAGGACTGGAAGAAAATATCTTTACATTTAAAGTTTTCCCAAACCCTGCAACAAACAATTTTACTTTAGTATTCAATAGGATTTTTAAAGGTAATGTGATTATTAGTGATATGCTCGGTAAAATCATTTATCGTACAGAGGTTAGTGGCGTTAAAATGGAAATCAATAATAATGGTCGTTTTGCTCCGGGTCTCTACTTTATTAAGGTTATTGGAGATGAACAATCACAGGAACATTCTAAATTACTAATTAAATAAAACAAAGATAAAGTACAGTGCTGTAATTGTTGAACATAAAAGGAGTTTGTGAAAAAGTAACTCCGAAATCATACAGAACGGTACAGGATACTTTTTTTAAGTAAAAGTCGTAACTTAGTGCAGTTATTTACTAAACTAAATAATTAAGAAAAATTAAACTATGAAAAAAAATTTTACTCTTCCCATAGAGAGGTGTTTATGTACCCTATTGTTCTTAGCACTTTTCTCGTCAGTCCCGTCTCAAGCTCAAGTTGTTCTAGAGAACGAGATTAAGATTACCGATTTCGGTTTACATTTTGATGGTTCTAAGGTTACTGGTGGAGCTGCAAACTCTGGTGATAATGCACCTTACGATTATTTCTTTGGTAGAAATATTTCTGCCCATGGAGATGCTATTAAAACCTATGGTATTTATGTTTTTATGACTTGGTACAGAGGTGGCAAAAATGACCGACATGTCATGTTAACCAGATACAATACAATTACAGGTACAATGGCCACAATTGAGTTTCCTCATAGACATACGGGGTATCAAAATCGATACTGGATTGGTGAGTCTCACAACACCATCGCAGTGGGCATCAGTCCTTTAGACGGCACAATTCATTTGTTGTACGATATGCATGCTTACAGTCCTACAAAACCATCCGATGGTAGTTTGGCTAATGATTATTTTAGATATTCATATTCTGTCAAAGATGCTGCTTCGTTGCCTGATGCCGATTTTACCTTAGATAAATTTGTTACAAATGGTACAGGAGGATATAAGCATTTGAGAATGCCAGGGATTGCCCCACAATCTGAATTTCGTGCATTAACATACCCAAGATTCTTCCAAAATGATGGTGGTGAGACTTTTATGCTCATGCGTGAAGGTGGAAATAACAATGGGATGTTTAAGTTTATAAAATATGATGCCAATACTGGAGAGTGGGGTAACTTCATAGATTTTAATAGATTAAATGCAAGAAGTCAACCAGGGATTGAATTTAATTGGGGACTTTACGGTGATATGAAATATGTAAACGGAAAGTTTCGCCTTGGTTTTCAACGTAGGTCTTCAAACAATAATGATAAATATCTATACCAAAACGGGGTGTATTATGCCTATTCAGATGATCAAACGGCTGCTACAGGTTGGAAAAATCATAAAGGTGAATCTTTTAGTCTGCCATTATGGGATGCCGATTTTATTAAAGTTATGGAACCAGGAGATTACGTAGAGACAACAAACCCAAATAGAGTGCGCATTGTAGGAGGTTTTGATTGGACAGTTACTGCAAATGGTGATGTACATATTAAGAGTCAGGTACGAGATTTGGATAATAACGTTACTAAAAACTTACATACCTATAAACCAGCTGGTGCTTCAGAGTTTATAACTACAGAACAATCGATAGCTGGATCTTTTTACACATCAGGGGCTAATGTTTATACAGTAGGTTTAAATAACGGTAGGGTTGTTGTATATAAAGCAGAAGGCGGAACTGATAATTTTGAGAAGGTTTATGAGGCTACTACAGGAAGACGTTTCGATCATGGTGTTGTTCACATAGAAAATGGTAAGGCATACTACTACTTAATGGAAGACAAATCGGGAAGTGCACAACCATTGTATTTACAAATCATAGATTTAGGCATCGTCGAGAGGGACCCCACGGCGTCCAACAATTTCACTATACAGTCCGTTGGGGAGAGCTGTGCGGGGATGAACAACGGTAAGTTGGTCATCAACGGACTGGCATCTCACGATTTTACTACGAGAATAAACAACCAAGACTACAGATTCAATAAGGGTACGACCATAGATGGCCTTGCCCCAGGTATTTACGATTTCTGTATCGATGTTGTGGGCGAGGATTACAGCCATTGCTATCAGGTAGAGATTGCCGGAGGCGTAAGCCTAACGGGAAAGCTGGCCTTGGAGAAACAATCACTGGCAGTATCGGTAGATACTGGAGCGCCACCGTATACGGTCTACAAGAACGGCGTAGAGGTCCTGGAGACCTACCAGTCGAACTTTGACCTTAGCGTAGCGCACGGTGACAATGTTGAGGTAAAGGCCAAGGATGCCTGCCAGGGCGTAATGAGCAAGACCATCAACCTTTTGGAGGATCTAAGGGCGTACCCGAACCCATCTGACGGTTCGTTCGAGGTCTATATGCCCAGCAGTCTGGAATCGGTTAGTTTGGAGGTGTATAACATCCACTCCCAACTTATCGACGTAAAGACGGTGCAAACAAATTCGGGAAGGGTACGTTTCGACATCACCGATAAGCCCAATGGTATTTATTTTGTGAAGGTGAACTTGGATAAGCCAGTATTTATTAAATTAATAAAAAAGTAAGATGAAAAAGGTATATTTATATTTAGCGGTAATGGTAAGTGTTTTAATGTCTTGCAGCAGTGGCGGTGACGGCGATGGAGGCGGACCTGACCCAGGCCCCGACCCTGTGAACACGGCGCCTACGGTACCCAGTCAGGTGTACCCATTGAGCAATACGTTGTGTATCAACAATAGCGTTGTGTTCGAGTGGATGGCCTCGACCGATAAGGAGGGCAACCCTATAAGCTATAGGATACAGGTATCCGAGCAGAGCGATTTCTCTACCATGGCACACGATGTAACGAGTTCGTCGACCTCAAGGGTGATAACCCTTGAAAAGGGGAAGGCGTATTACTGGCGTGTAAGGTCTCGAGACAGCAAGGGTGAGGAGAGTGCGTTTTCCGGAGTGAGCAATTTCCTGACCGAGGGAGACGGGGTATCGAACCATCTACCGTTTGCACCGAGCTTGGTAGGTCCTGAGCTTAACTCTGAGGTCGATGGTACGAGTACGACATTGAGCTGGACGGCGAGCGATGTGGACAATGATGACCTGACCTTCGATGTGTACCTGGACACGAACAGCGACCCGGTAACTAAGGTATCAGAGAACCAGGCGGAGACAACTTACAGTGCTACGGGGTTGACGGCATCTATGACGTACTACTTCAAGGTGGTTGTC
Organism: Seonamhaeicola sp. ML3; assembly: GCF_023273855.1. NCBI lineage: Bacteria > Pseudomonadati > Bacteroidota > Flavobacteriia > Flavobacteriales > Flavobacteriaceae > Seonamhaeicola > Seonamhaeicola sp. ML3. The sequence goes on from NZ_CP096884.1 coordinate 2,331,772, forward strand.
AAGGATGGCAACGGTGGCGTTACCATCGGACAGGTTTGGAGTTTTTCTACTAAATAATAGTATATTCTCAATAAATAAAGTAAGACTAAAGATCAGTAGTTTGTTCTGTTATAAGATTCGGTTACGTTTTTACTGCTAATAGGTGTAAAATGTATTTTTGTCTACTTTTTTGGGAACTTTGTTTATGCTGCAAGTGTTAATTTTGTTAGTTAAATAAGTTTTTGAAAATAGTCCAAATGCTTCTTTTGGTCTTTTTTAAAAACAAAATGTAAGAACTAAAAAAGATATTATAGCTATGAAAAAAATAACCTATTTTCTGTTCTTCTTGTTGGGTACCGTAAGTTATGCTCAAAATGTAGAAGCACCTTCTTGGGTTGACTTTGCAGAAAAAAAGTTAACAGGAAACCTATCAGAAGCAACATTAAGCGACTTCTCATATACTGGGTATCACTTTTCTGAAAAAGAATTACCAGATGTATCAGGTTGGAATACGATAAGTGTAACCGACTATGGTGCCATTCCAGACGATGCAGGTTATGACGATGCCGGTATACAAGCTGCTATTACTGCAGCAGAGATTAGTAATCAACCCACTGTAGTGTTTTTTCCAGCTGGTAGGTACATAGTGTCTAGTGAGACTACAAAAACGCAACCTATAATTATTAACGGAAGTAATATTGTACTTAAAGGTGCAGGAACGGGAGCAGGTGGTACGGAGATTTATGCCGATAAATTCAACGAAAATAAATTTGGTACTGGCATACCACATTATCGTTTCATGTTCATACCTTCCAATACAGAATCAAATGATATCACACAGGTAACTGCAGCAATTAAGAAAGGGGATTTTGAAATTCAGGTGGCTAGTACAGCTAATTTATCAGTTGGTCAGTATGTAGATTTATTTCAAAAAACAACAGCTAATTTAGAGGAAAATATGCCAGGGCGTTTGCCCAATGTAACATGGACTGCTATTAATAGAGATGGTATTCGGCCTTTTGAAAAACATTTAATCACAAAAATTTCAGGAAACACCGTAACATTTAAAAATCCTGTACAGTTAAATATGCCAGTTTCTTCTACAACAGTACTTAAAACTTTTCAAACCATAGGAGAAGTTGGTGTAGAGGATATCTTATTTACAAGTGGTTGGAAAGATTATCCAGAAAATTTTGTGCATCATGCTAACAGTATAGTTGATGCTGCATGGCAAGCACTTTTTTTTGGAAATGTAGCTAATGGATGGGTTAAAAATTGTGATTTTAAGGATTGGAACGAATGTGTTTTTGTAGAGAGAAGTATAGCTGTTACAGTAAAAGATATTCATATCTACGGAAAACGTGGCCATACCAGTTATTATTCAAGATATAGCTACGGGGTGCTTTTCGAAAATTGTTTAGATACTTGTGACGAGGGTTTGGTTGATGTCAACAGAAAAGGTATGTTGCATGGTCCGGGCATGCGCTGGAGTACTACAAGTTCGGTTTTTAAAAATTGCCCCATGCAACCCGACCAGTCAATTGATTGTCATGGGTCTCACCCTTATGCCAATTTATTGGACAATATTCAGGGAGGAAAGCTTCTAGGTAACGGTGGTGCAGAGTTGTCATACCCCAATAGTGGACCTTATTTAACATTTTGGAATTTTAAACATGATGCCAATTTTACTACTCGGCTGTACGATTTTTGGTGGATATCCGGTGACAACAGAAGAAGAACTCATACATTTCCAAATCCTATTTTTGTTGGCTTTCAACCTGGAACTGGTGAAAATATAATGTTTAAGAATGAAGGCCTTGATGAGTTGCGTGGACAGCAAGTATACCCAAATTCCTTGTTCGACGCTCAACTTCAGCTACGTTTATATGGGGCCTATATGTCGGCGTCTTCTTCCAAAACAGACACAAAAGCCAAATTGGCAAATGATAATGAAGATACTACATTTTGGGAATCTGAAAATGCAGGAGCTGGAGAGTGGCTAATGTTAGATTTAGGCATTAACAAAACAGTAAAAGGAATTACCCTAAAAGAGGCCTCTACACGAATTAAAGATTGGACTCTTGAATATTGGAGCAATAACCAGTGGATTGAACTTGTATCTGATTCTGGAATTGGCACCGAAAAGACAGTTGATTTTGATGTTGTGGTTGCTCGAAAACTACGTTTCAATATTGTAGATATGTTAGCGGGGCAAGAATCTGCTCCAGCCTCAATTACAGCTTTTGAAATTGTACCGGGACCATTGGACTTACCAGCTAATAATTTTACTATTGAAACTATTGGAGAGACCTGTGTCGACAAGCAAAATGGAAAAGTAGTCATCAACGCCAATGCAACATATAACTATATAGCAACAATTGATAATGGTGCTTCCTACAATTTTACAGATACCACAACTATCGAAAATCTTTCGGCAGGAACCTACGATTTGTGTATTACTGTCGATGGAGAGGATTTTGAACAATGTTACCAAGTTACCATAGCTGGTGGAGTTAGTTTATCTGGTAAGATAGCTGTTTCCAATAAGTATGTTGATGTTACGGTTTCATCCGGGACCGCACCTTTCACAGTAATAAAAAACGGTGAGGAAATTTTTGAAACATACTTAACAGATTTTTCGGTATTTGTTGAAGAAGGAGATAATATCCAAATAAAGAGTAAGGATGCCTGTCAAGGAGAAATGGTAAAGACTATTCATTTATCAGAGGCCGTAAAAGCCTATCCAAACCCTTCAGGAGGAGCATTCGAAATTACAATTCCGTATGCTTTAAACGATGTTGATGTTGAAATTTATAATATTCATTCTCAATTGGTTGGCAAAGGACGATATAGATTAAGTACCAGTAAAATAAATCTGGATTTAACCGACAAGCCCAATGGCATCTATTTCGTGAAGGTTAACTTGGAGAAGCCCGTATTTATAAAATTAATAAAGAAATAGTTTTAGGTTTTTTTGTAGTTGTTGGCAAATTTACTTCAGAACAGTGCAGGATACTTTGGTTTGATTTTAATGCTAATTTTAGGGCATCTATTTTTTATCAGAAATAAAAAACTAGAAGACTATGAAAAAGAAAAACTTTAAAAAAAATATAATTATCAGAAATTTTCTTCTGGTAGTTTTATTGTCTTACATTGGTTCAGGTGTTGTAAATGCCCAAGTTACCTTAGAAACCGAAGTTAAGATTACAGATTTGGGTTTACATTTTAATGGAGCCCGTAAATATGATGAACGAAGTACAAACATACCAGATAACGGAAATCCAGATTCTTATGATTATATCTTTGGACGTAATATATCAGCACATGGAGATGCAGTAAAGGCCTATGGAAAATATGTGTTTATGACTTGGTATAGAGGAGGTAAATTAGACAGACATATGATGTTATCTCGTTACAACACTGAAACAGGAACTATCGCAACCATAGAGTTTCCTCACAGACATACTGGTTATCTAAATCAATGGTGGTTAGGAGAATCTCACAATACGATTGCAGTTGGTATTAGTCCTTTAGATGGTACAATACATATGTTGTTTGATATGCATGCCTACAGACCTACAACTGCAGGTGGTAGTTTATCAGACGATTATTTTAGATACGCGTATTCAGTAAAGAATGCAGCCACCTTACCAGATGCAGAATTTACTTTAGATAAGTTTGTACAAGATGCTAATGGGCGTTATAAACATTTAAGGCTAACAGGTAACATTAATCAAACTGAATTTCACGGATTAACATATCCCTCTTTTTTCTTAAACGACCAAGGAGATTTATTAATGAAAATGAGGGAAGGAGGACATACAAATGGAATGTACAAGTTTACAAAGTATGACGCCAGTTCAGGTCATTGGACAGACTTCACTGATTTTAATAGATTAAACGCAAAGAATCAACCTGGGATTACCTACAATTGGGGTTTGTATGGAGATATTAAATATGCAAATGGAAAAATAAGAGTTGGCTATCAGCGTAGATCAGCAAATACTAATGATAAATTTAGCCATCAAAATGGTATTTATTATGCATATTCAGATAATCAGGATGGATCTGATGGCTGGAAGAACCACAAAGGAGAACCGATTTCTGTTCCCCTTTATGATTCTGATTTAATAAAAATAGCAGAACCTGGAGATTTTGTTCAAACCACTCAAAAAGATCAGGCTCGCATCACAGGCGGACTTCATTTTACTGTTACTGATAATGGTGATGAACATTTTATTAGTAGTATAAGAGATGCTGAATTTAACGTTACTAAAAGACTACATACCTATAGACCAGCAGGTGAAATAGAGTTTACAACAACAGACGATTTTGCTGGTGGGTCAACAATCTATACCTCTGGTAACAATATTTATATAATAGGCTTGGAAAACGATCGTGTTTATGTGGAAAAAGCAGCAGGAGGAACTAATGATTTTGAAAGGGTTTATCAGGCAACCAGTGGACTTATATTTGATCATGGTGTGGTACATGTTTATAATGGTAAGGCCTATTATTATTTAATGGAAAAAAAGTCAGGTAATGCAATGCCATTATACTTACAAATTATCGATTTAGATATTGATCCAGTAGACCCTACCTTATCAAATAATTTTACCATTCAAACTATTAGTGAAACCTGTGCAGGGAAGGCCAATGGAAGACTTTCTATAAACGCTGCTGCTGCTTTCAATTATACAACTACCATAAATGGTGTGAATTATGATTTTACAAAAAATTTAGAGGTTAACGACTTATCTCCTGGTACATATGATTTTTGTATAGACTTAGACGGTATGGATGAACGTTACTGTTACCAAGTGGAAATAGAAGGTGGTACTAGTTTATCTGGTAAAATGGAGATTGTTAAGCAGGCCGTTGAAGTTTCAGTTACTTCTGGAGAATCCCCTTATAGTATCTTTAAGAACGGGGTCAAGATAATGGAGACAAACCAAACAACATTCTTTATTAATGCCAATCATGGTGATAATATTGTTGTAAAAAGCAAGGACGCTTGCCAAGGTGAAATGGGAACGACCGTAAATTTCTTTGAGGATATAAAAGCATATCCAAATCCATCAAGTGGAGTATTTGAAATTTTTATGCCAAATGTTTCCAAAGAAGTTAATGTTGAGATTTATAATATTCACTCGCAGTTGGTAGCAACAAATACTCTGGCTCCAAATACGAATAGAATGACTTTAGATATAGAAAATAAACCAAATGGTATTTACTTTGCCAAGGTTGGCTTTGAAAACCCAGTATTTATTAAATTAATAAAAAAGTAAGATAAAAAAGTAAAATGAAAAAGGTATATACATATTTAGCGGTAATGATAAGTTTATTGATGTCGTGCAGCAGTGGCGGCGACGGTGATGGCGGTGGTCCAGACCCGGGCCCCGACCCAGTCAACACGGCACCTACGGTACCGAGCCAGGTGTACCCATTGAGCAACACGCTGTGTATCAACAATAGCGTTGTGTTCGAGTGGATGGCCTCGACCGATAAGGAGGGCAATCCCATAAGCTACAGGGTACAGATATCCGAGCAGAGCGATTTCTCTACCATGGCGCACGATGTAACAAGTTCGTCGACCTCAAGGGTGATAACCCTTGAAAAGGGTAAGGCGTATTACTGGCGCGTAAGGTCCCGGGACAGCAAGGGCGAGGAGAGTGCGTTTTCCGGAGTGAGCAATTTTCTTACCGAGGGAGACGGGGTATCGAACCACCTACCGTTTGCACCGAGCTTGGTAGGTCCTGAGCAGGACTCCGAGGTCGATGGTACGAGTGCGACATTGAGCTGGACGGCGAGCGATGTGGACAATGACGACCTGACCTTCGATGTGTACCTGGACACGAACAGCGACCCGGTAACGAAGGTGTCGGAGAACCAGGCGGAGACAACGTACAGTGCCACGGGATTGACGGCATCTACGACGTACTACTTCAAGGTGGTTGTCAAGGATGGCAACGGTGGCGTTACCATCGGACAGGTTTGGAGTTTTGCTACTAAATAACTGGAATAACAATACCAAAGAATAAGAATCTTAGGATTTATATAAATAACAAAGAAGGCAAAAAGTTCACAAAACTTTTTGCCTTCTTTGTTATTTGAATATCTAAACAGTAAAGAGCAGGATATATAACCTACTTTTATTTTATAGCTTTAGGAAATCATACTAACACTATAATAAATGATTTTGAAGCTAGCCCGAACCTTTTTTTCTATTTTACTATTTCATTGTTTGCTGTTTCTAGCCTGTGAAGAGACCAAAAAAGACATTATAGTTGTAAACTGTTCTAGTTCTGAAAAGGTTTCTTTTGCTTTACAAGACATCGAGTCAGTTTTGAATTCTCCCTACGTCACAACTGATTCATCTTATATTGAAGAGGCAGATATTGTTTTATCAACCAAGAAAGAAGACAAGTTAAAATCTGAGGGATTCTTAATTAAAACTACAGGTAGTAAGATTGAAGTTATCGGTTATGATGACGCTGGATTAATGTATGGTACTCTTGAGTTGGCGGAGCAAATTAAATTATATGGACTCGAAGGCGTAAAATCGATGGTTCGTAACCCGTATTTAGAAATGCGAGGGCCTAAATTCAACATTCCGCTAGATGTTCGTACACCAAGTTATACCGATGTTTGTGATGCGGCCCAGTACAACATACCGCACATGTGGGATTTCAGTTTTTGGAAAGACTATATCGATACCATGGCGCGTTACCGTTACAATTATATTTCACTGTGGAGCTTGCATCCCTTTCCGTCGTTAGTGAAAGTTCCTGGATATGAAGATGTAGCGTTGGATGATGTACAACGCTCAATAACAGATTGGAAGGAAGACTATAATCTTATGGGCATAGGATTTGATGCTCCAGAAATTTTGGAAAATGTAGAGGTGTTAAAAAGCATTACAATAGATGAAAAAATTGAATTCTGGAAAAAAGTAATGGCCTACGGTAAGCGTAGGAATATTGATTTTCATATCATCACATGGAATATTTTTGATTATGGTACACAAGGTAAATATGGAATCACAGACGATAGAGATAATGAAATTACCACCGATTATTTTAGAAAAAGTATTAAGCAACTGTTTGTGACCTATCCGGATTTAGCAGGTATAGGGTTGACAACAGGAGAGAATATGAAAGGTGCTAATCACCAAGAACGCGAAGATTGGGCTTATAACACTTATGGTCTTGGTATTTTAGACGCGGCCAAGGAAATGCCTGAAAGACAATTTAAGTTTATACATAGGCAACACCAATCTGGTGCCAAAGAAATTGCTGAAAAATTTAAGGCGGTTGTAGAGGCTGAAAATGTAGAATTTTTGTTCTGTTTCAAATATGCTAAAGCCCATGTGTATAGCGCAACACAACAACCGTATCATGAAAATGCTAATTATTTAGAGCAAATTGAAGGCATGAAAACTTTATGGGGCTTGCGTAATGATGACACCTTTTACTTTAGGTGGGGTGCTCCTGATTTTACAAGGGAATTTATTAATAATTTACCCTATGAGGATGTTGCAAAAGGTATTTACTTTGGTTCGGATCAATGGATTTGGGGTCGCGATTTTTTAACTAAAGAACCAGCAAAAACCAACCAAATTGAAGTAGAAAAACATTGGTACCAATGGTTGTTATGGGGTAGATTAAGTTACGATCCCACTATATCAAATGACCGCTTTAAGGGTATATTGGGCAGTCGTTTTCCAGAGGTAGATACCCATAAATTATTTTCAGCATGGCAAAATGCGTCTATGGTTTACCCGATAACTACAGGGTTTCATTGGGGAAGTCTCGATTTTCAGTGGTATATTGAGGGATGTAAAAGTCGGCCAAGTCAGGCAGAAAACGAAACTGGGTTTCATGATGTAAATCGTTTTATTTCACTTGGGGTGCATCCAAAATCTGGAAATCAATCCATTCCAGACTATGTAAAAATGGTTTCCAACGGAAGTAGCACGACTTTAAAAACACCTTTACAGGTTTCCGAAGAACTCATCAATGTCTCAAACAGTACTTTGAATATTTTGGAAACATTTAAGGTTACCGATAATAGAGAGTTACAATTCACTTTAAACGATATTAAAACCGTTTCGTTTTTAGGGAAGTACTATGGTTATAAAATTGAAGGCGCCACTTATTTAGCGTTGTTTAGAGATTCTAATAAAAGCGAGTATCAAGAATTAGCGGTAAAAGCTTTAGAAAATGCTTTAAACTTTTGGAAACAATATGTAGCCCAAGCCATGTTGCAAAATCATAACCCTTTGTGGACAAACAGAGTGGGTATTGTAGAGTGGAAACAAATCACCGAATGGGTAAAACAGGATATTGAAATCGCAAAAAATGAGCAGTAATATGAAGGTTTTAAAATTAATAGTATTTGGCTTTTTGATTTGTTTGGGGCCGTATGCTTTGGGTCAATCTTCAAAGCACCGATTGGTGATTTTGGCCGATATGGGTAACGAACCTGATGAAGAACAGCAAATGGCGCATATGCTCATGTGTTCCAATGAATTTGACCTTGAAGGACTTATTGCCGTAAGCGGAAAGTATTTACATAACAGACATAGATTGGTAGAAAGGCAAAGGCTGTATCCCGATTTGTTTGAAAACCTCATTGATGGTTATGAAAAGGTTTATGAAAATTTGAAAATACACGCCAAGGGTTATCCGGAACCAGCCTATTTGCGGACCATTGTAGCCTCAGGGCAACCTGGATACGGTATGGGCGATGTTGGAGATGGAAAGAGTACCAAAGGCTCGGAGTTATTAATTGACATTTTTAAAAAGGAGGACCCACGCTTAATTTATATTGTGGTGAATGCCGGTTCCAATACTCTAGCACAGGCTTTAAACGATTTTAAAGCGAATCATTCTGAAGTGGTCTTGAAAAAGGTATTAAAAAAACTAAGGGTCTTTGAGAACGGCGCGCAAGATAACGCCGGAGCTTGGATTTGTGCCAATTATTCAGACATTCGCTGGACACGAAGTAACTATCAAACCTATGCTTATGGTGGTCCAGCTTGGGCCTGGGGTAATGACCCCGACGCTGATAAAAAGGGACCTCACACTTGGAAACCGTACGCCTACAATGCCACAGGGCAACATCAATGGGCATTGGAGCATATTAAAAATCACGGGGCATTAGGAAGATTATTTCCCTTGAGACAAACACCCACGGGTAGATTGGCTTTTATAGAAGGCGGAGGTACCATTCCTTGGTTAGGGCTTATGCACCAAGGTTTGGCTGATATAAGTCAACCCAGTTGGGGCAGTTGGAGTGGGAGGTTTTCAGAAAAACCTATTAAGAATGTGCCCTCCCGACATAAAAGTGTAAGAGTGGATGAGGAGACTTATGGTGATTATTATTTATTTACGGAAGTTTCAGATGTATGGACAGACTCGGAAACCAATGAAGTTTATAACTCAATTTATACACCTGTTTGGAGGTGGCGACAGGCCTATTATAATGATTTTCAATGTAGAATGGATTGGTGCGTAGCTTCTTTTGAGAATGCTAATCATCATCCAGTAGTCTCAATTAACGGGGATAACACAGAGAAAATTCATTTTTTACAAGTCGCTTCAGGTGATGTGATATCATTGGATGCTTCTACTTCTTTTGACCCTGATGGCGATAATATAGCTTTTAAATGGTGGATTTATAATGAGGCAGGAACTTATAAAGGCACCATCGAAATTATTAAGCAGCCTTCCCAGGCTATTACTGAGATTGTAGTGCCAGAGGATGCTTCGGGCAAAACCATTCATATCATTCTTGAAATTGAAGACAATAATAAAATTGCCTCATTACACGATTATAGACGCATTGTTCTAACCGTTGAATAATAGCTTTGACTTTATGAAGTTCATCCAAAAAAATCTAAGCTTACCAATCATTGCATCCATGTTGCTTTTTCTATGCATTGGTTGTAAAAAAGAATCAGCATTCACCATTAATATCCAAAATACTATAAATTCCCCACAAGTATTACATGGTATTGATAAGTTGACGGATTTCGCAGAAAAAAATACCATTACCATAGCTGACAATGATGATGTCTTAATCATAAAAACAGTCCTAGATTCTTCAGCTTTAAAGACTGAAGCATTTTTAATTAATTCAAGTGATAAATTAGTTACGGTAACTGGAGGTGATGCTACGGGTATCATGTATGGTTTATTAGATATCAAAGAACAATTAGCATCTGGTAATAGGACTATTGAAAATAAAGAACAAACACCAAGTTTGGCATTTAGAGCGCTAAAATTCAATTTACCATGGGAGGCTTACCGTAGTAGTGAAACATTAGAAGCACATACCGAAACATGTAAAGATACACTTTTCTGGAGGGATTTTTTAGATATGATGGCTGAAAATCGTTTTAATAAATTAACCTTATGGAATTTACACCCGTTCAGTAGAATGGTTAAAACCAAAAAGTACCCCGAGGCGTGTAGTCTTTCAGATGAAGAGATGAAAACATGGGAAACTTTATGGCATACACTTTTTAGAATGGCCAAAGACCGTGGTATAGAAACTTATATGGTTAACTGGAACATTTTTGTGTCTAAAGAATTTGCTGAACATCACAAGGTATCTCCTATTTCCATAAAGAAAGAAACGCATGTTGGGGTTGGTGATACATCCAGAGTTGTTAAAGATTATATGCGCGAGTGTGTGAGGGCAACCATTGATAAATATCCAGACCTAACTGGTTTGGGGATTACATTAGGAGAAGGCATGGGTGGAATGACCGCAGAGGAACGTGAAGAATGGATTTTAGAAACGGTGGTTGAAGGTGCAAGACAAGCTGAGCGTACAATAAAGTTTATCCATCGGGTACCACTTTCTGCAGGAACAGGTAGTGGTGGTTCTACTGATGTGTCTGTAGAAAAATTGACTCGTCGAACTTTAGATACTTTAACCTGTTTTGGTGGTCCTATAAATATTGAACTGAAATTTAATTGGTCTCATGGCCATTCAACACCAAAATTAGTTAAGGTGCATGGAGGCGAACTTAAAGATACCTATTGGAACCCAATGCCTGAAAACTATTATTTGGCGTGGATGATTCGTAATGAAGATTTTTTTATTCTGCGTTGGGGACAACCTGATTTTATACGACAGCACATGGCAGAAAATGTGCATCCGTATGTGAATGGGTATTATGTAGGTTCAGAAACTTATATTCCTGCTAAAGATTTTATAACATCATTAGAAGGAGCCTCAGCCAACTATGCTTTTGAAAGACAATGGATGTTTTATAAGGTGTGGGGGCATTTACTCTATAATCCCAATACTCCGGATGCCTATTTTATTCAAGCTTTTGAAAACCGTTTTCCTAATAATGGAAAAGCGCTGTTTAATGCGCAGACACAAGCAAGCAAAGTGCCATTGGTTATTGCTTCATACTGGAATGCCAAATGGGACTTTACCTTGTATTCTGAAGGTATGCTAGGTTTTAATGATGGGCCTCCTGCCGTAAAACTATTGTCATTACAAACTTTAGCCAATAGAACGCCAATGGATCCACGATATATGGGTATTAAGGAATTTGTCGATTCAGGAAAGAAGGCGGTTTTAGGTAAAATTACGCCCATTCAATTAGCTGATTCATTAAGTACATTTTGTAATGGAGCTTTGAAAATAGTACAACCAATTAATTCTGGGACTAATACAGATTTACTTTATGAAAAATCTGATATTCAGGCTTGGGCTTATTTGGGGCTTTATTTTTCTGATAAATTGAAATCGGCCGTGGCATATCAAGAATATTTAAAAACGGAAGAAAAAATCTTTTATCAAGAGGCTGTAATGTACTTGGAAGGGGCTACTAAAAATTGGTCAAAATTGGTTGATGTCACCAAACCGGTTTATCAACCTGTTCCTATAGAACATAAGGGTTATCGAGTAAAAAGTAATTTATTCCATTGGTCTATTGTTCAGGAAGAAGTGGAAGCAGAATTGAAATGGTTAAAGGCATTAGACCTTAAATCAATTAAAGAATTAAACTAAAATATGATGGTTAACAGGTTTATTATTTACAGTCTCTTAATAGTTGTGTTGTACTCCTGTAAAGATAACAACAAAGCAAGCGGTGGAAACAAAGAAGATATCAAAACCAATCTTGAAATTTCACCATCTGTTACAGAAACTGGCCAAAATTCAAACAAAAACAGATTTATTTTAATGGCAGATATTGGTCATGACCCTGACGATGAACAGCAACTTGTACATTTGTTAATGTACTCCAACAAATTTGATTTGGAAGGATTAATCTCTGTAACAGGACGTTATTTTAGACCAAATCCAAAGGATACCGTAAAAGTGCTCATGCCAGAATTGTTCCATTATTACATTGACGGTTACAAAAAAGTATACCCAAATTTACAACGGCATGAAAAAGGATGGAAAACACCGGAGTATCTCCATAGTATTGTAGCTTCGGGTCAAGAGGGTAATGGTATGAAAGATGTTGGGTTAGGCAAAACTAGTGATGGCGCTAAATTGATTATAGAGGCTTTACTAAAAGATGATGATAGACCCATTTTTGTGCTTTCAAATGGCGGTATGAACACATTGGCGCAAGCATTATTCGACCTAAGAAATGATTACCCTAAAGAAAAGTTGAAAACACTGATTTCTAAACTAAGAGTTTATGATAATTCGGGACAGGATGAAAGCGGTGCTTGGATTTGTCACGAATTTCCAGACTTGTTTTATATTCGGGCAACCCATCAAAATAAAAGTTTTGGAGGGCCTTCCAATGCTAATCTAGGACCCCATATTTGGCAACCTTATGAATATACACCTTTTGGGCAACACCAGTGGTTTAAAGAGAATTTGCAAACCAATCACGGCAAGTTGGGTGCGTTATATCCAGATAGGAAAGTAGATGACACCTTTCATTTTATTGGGGGTGGTGGTACTATACCCTGGTTAGTGCTAGTAAATCAGGCATTATCCGATATTTCTGAGCCCTCTTGGGGAGGCTGGGGCGGACGCTACTCAGCAAAGAAAAAAGACAACCCGCCATCTGGGTTTTCAATTGTTGAAGCTGATGAACAACCGTATTTACCATATAAGGCCTATTGTGATGGAGACCTTATTGTAGATACCTGGACAAACCCCGATGATGGACAAGTTTACGCCGATGAATACACGCCTGTTTGGCGATGGCGCAAAGCCATTTGGAATGATTTAAAAGCTAGAATGGACTGGTGTGTTCAGCCTTTCAATAAAGCGAATCACCGTCCTGTAGCTGTATTGAATGGCGATAGTACCAATCAAATTGTAAAGGCAAAATATAATTATCTTGAAGAGGTGGTATTAGACGCCACGGGTTCCACAGACCCAGACGGAGATAATTTGAGTTATAAGTGGTGGATATACCACGAAGCAGGAAAAAAACCATACAGTAAGCCCATAAAAATAGAAAATGATACCAAGTTTAAAACATCATTTAAAATCCCACTGGATGCGGCAACGAATGAGTTACATGTGATTTTAGAGGTTCAAGATGATAATAGTATTGTGCCCCTTGTTGATCATAAACGTATGGTTATTATTGTTACTAATTATTAAAACTTTAAGATATTATGAAAAACAGAATAGTACTTTTTGGTTTACTTGTTTCACTTCTTCTCGGATGTGTTGAAAAATCAAAGAATAATAAGCCAGTAGAAGAACAAAAAGTAACAACAGCCTCTGATTTAGAAAGTACTTCCAAGCCAGATGTATTTTACCAATATTCTATTTGGTTCGCCTTTGTAAATAAGGTTTTTGATGGTGATTTAAAAGTTTCAGAACTTAAAACAAAAGGTGATATTGGTTTAGGTTCTTTTGATTATTTAGATGGTGAATTAGTCATGCTTGATGGTGTTCCATATCGAATAAGAGAAAATGGCGAAATAACTGTGGGGCAGGATGAAGACGAAATAGTGTATTCCGATGCTACTTTTTTTAAAGAGGATGGTGTCTTTAAAATAAGTGGACCAATGGACTATACTTCATTCCAAAAGCGATTAAACACGGAAATGGAATCTGAACATTATTTTTATGCTTACAGAGTACCCATAAAATTGGATTATATAAAACTAGGAGGTGTGCCAAAGGTTGAAAAACCTTTTACTGATGGTTTAGATCTGCTACTACCCATCCGCCCTGTGTTTGAAGCTGAGAATATAAGTGGCACTTTAGTTGGATTTTATTGTCCAGAATATGTAGGTAATATAAATGCCTTTGGTCATCATTTTCATTTTATCTCAGATGACCGCAAATGGGGTGGTCATGTTATGGATTTTAAAACATCACATGATATAAATGTGCCTTGGGACCAAAAAACAAGTTATGCATTTGACCTTCCCAAAAATGAAACCTTTGAAAATGTAAAACTTGATAGCGAGTTTCAGTATAACTAAACAACTTTTAGAATGAATATAGACTCATAAATATATTTTTTGAGCTGATTATCGTTTATATTTCGTTTTCCTCTGGAATTAATTAGCTTCAATAGCTTATTCAGCTTATTGAAAATTTTAGTAAAATAGAGATACATCAGGACAGTTAAAGCAAAAAAAAATAAGATATTGCTTTAATATATTTAGTGCTAATTTTATTCAAGATTAATGAAGCGTCAGTCTCTATTTTCTAAAATTTTGTTCTTATTTATTTTTTTAGTGATTGTCTCTTGCGGAGAAGCACTAATCGAAAAACCTATAGATTTAACCATTTCAGAAGGGTTTGAAAATCCAATAGGATTCTATAATCCAAAACCAACATTTTCTTGGCAACTTTCTGTATCAGATAAAATTAAAAGTCAATCTGCATTTCAAATTGTAGTAGCTTCAAAAGAAGAATTATTACCAAATAATCCTGATTTATGGGATTCAAAAAAAGAAGAAACTTCTCAATCTACCTTTGTAAAGTATCAAGGTCAAGAATTGCAATCTCGTCAAAAGGTGTTTTGGCAAGTTCGTTATTGGAACCAAGATAATGCAATTTCAGAATGGAGTGAAATTAATTCCTTTGAATTGGGTCTTTTAAACAACTCTGATTGGAAAGCCAAATGGATTGGATTAAACACAGCTCAAGATAATATTAGAGGCGTTCGTAATTTTTTAATGCACAGACCTCAGTATTTAAGAAAAGGTTTTGAGTTAAAAAAAGATGTTAAATCTGCAAGATTATATATTACAGCCAAAGGAGTTTTTGATGTGCATTTAAACGGAAAAGATGTTAGTGATGATGTAATGTCTCCAGGTTGGACACCCTACAATTATCGAATTGAAACACTAACCTATGATGTTACACAACTTTTAAAAACAGGACAAAATGCGCTGGCAGTTGAACTTGCTTCAGGTTGGCATTCAAGCAGAATTAGTAGAGCAAAAGCTTTGTATAAAAAGTACACATCACCAAAAATAATATGCCAGTTAGAAATTACTTTGCAAGATGGTTCTAAACAAACCATTATCTCAGACGAAAGTTGGAAGGGAACAACCAATGGCCCTATTCGATTGGCAAATGTTTACGATGGAGAGTTTTATGACGCTAACTATGAAATGCCAAATTGGAAACAATCAGATTTTAACGATTCAACTTGGAATGTTGTTGAAACAGAAGCTGTCGAAAATTCAATAAAATTAGAACCTAAAAGGCATCACTCAGTTAAAACCAAAACAATTTTATCTAATACAAAAATTGTAGCTGTTACAGATTCTACCACTATTTTTAATATGCAACAAAATATGGTTGGTGTTCCTAAAGTAAGCGTTCCAATGAAAAAGGGCGATACTTTAAAAATACGTTTTTCTGAAATGTTGTTAAAAGATGGTACATTTTACACAACCAATTATCGCACAGCAAAATCTAGCGATTTTTATGTAGCTTCAAAAGATGGTGTGATTGAGTATACACCAAAATTCACGTTTCACGGATTTCAATTTGTAGAATTGAGTGGTTATGATAAAACTGCAAAACCAGATGCAAGTTGGGTTACAGGATTGGTTCAACATTCAAATTTCGAACAAAAAGGCACGTTTACTTCTTCACATCAAAAATTAAATCAACTACAAAGTAATATTACTTGGGGTTTACGAGGTAACTTTTTTGATATTCCAACAGACTGTCCTCAACGTGATGAACGACTAGGTTGGACAGGTGATGCACAAGTAATTGCGCCCACTTCTTTATTTAATTATAACGTACATTCTTTCTGGACAGCTTGGTTGCAAAGCGTAAGAGAATCACAAACTGAAGATGGAAGAATTCCTTGGGTAGTACCTGATGTTTTACAAATAAAAAAATCAAGTTCTGGATGGGGAGATGCCATAACAATGATTCCTTGGGAAATTTACAAAGCAACAGGAGATAGAACAATTCTAGAAGAAAGTTATGAATCTGCTAAAAAATGGGTGAGCTATTATGAATCTGAAATTGGAGAAACCCCATTCGTACCCAAAAACCCTTCATTTGGAGATTGGTTGCAGCCATTTCTTTCAACAGGACCTAAAGGTAGAGGTGGAGATACCTCAAGGCTGCTAATCAATACAGCTTTCTATGCGCATTCTGCTCAATTAATATCCAAAATGGCTAGTCTTTTAGGAAAAACAGAGGATGAGAAAGCATACAAAGCCTTATTTGAAAATATAGCAAAAGCTTTTGAAAAAGAGTTTTTTGATGAAAATGGAATTGTAAAAGCAAAAATTGAAACCCAAACTGCTTATTTGGTGGCTTTATATTTTGATTTATTAAGTCCAGAAATTAAAGAAAAAGTACAAGAACGATTATTAGTAACCATAAAAAAAGCTGATAATCATCTGAGAACAGGTTTTTTAGGCACACCAATTTTGCCAAAGGTTTTAGATGATATGGGCGAAATAGATTTGATGTATGACATTCTGTTTAAAGAAACCTATCCATCTTGGTTTTATTCCATCAATCAAGGAGCCACCACAATGTGGGAACGTTGGAACAGTTATAGTATAGAAGAAGGCTACAATCCACAACCAATGAATAGCTTAAATCATTATGCTTATGGCGCTATTGGGCAATGGATGTATGAGCGTATTGCTGGACTTTCTTCGCTTGAACCTGGTTACAAAAAAATTAAAATAGCACCTGTACCAAATACAAAATATGTAACCTCAGCATCAGCCAGTTTACAAACTGCATATGGAGAAGCAACTTCAGCTTGGGAAATAGAAAAAGATAGTTTTACTTTACAGGTTGTTATTCCACCAAATACAAATGGAACAATTAAAATACCAAATGGTTTTACCAAATCTATTTTAATAAATGGAGAGCCTTTAAACGGGAATTATCAAAACACATCAGAGGGAACTGTCACCATACAAGTAACTTCAGGAAGTTATATATTTCAATCAAAATCAAACTAAAGTGAAAAATAAATTAAGTAGTACAATCAATATATTTTTTATTTTCTCTCTAATTCTTTTAAGTACTTTTTTGTCTTGCAAGGAGAAAGAAACAGTTCAAAAGCCTATAGATTTAACCATTTCAGAAGGTTTTAAAAACCCATTGGGATTTTATGATGCAATACCAACATTTTCTTGGAAACTTCCTGTTTCAGATAAAAATAAGAGTCAATTGGGGTATCAAGTTGTTGTAGCTTCTTCAAAAGAATTATTACCCAATAATCCAGATTTATGGGATTCTGAAAAACAAGAAAGTTCACAGTCCAGCTTTGTAAAATACGAGGGAGTCGATTTAAAATCCCGTCAAAAAGTGTATTGGCAAGTTCAATATTGGAATCAAGATGGCAAAGTTTCAGAATGGAGTGAAATCAATTCCTTTGAATTGGGGTTGTTGAATAACTCTGACTGGAAAGCAAAATGGGCGGGTTTAGATACTGCTAAAGATAGCATAAAAGGGGTACGTAATTTTTTAATGCACAGACCACAATATTTGCGCAAAGGGTTCGAGTTGCCATCAGATATAGCATCAGCAAGATTATACATCACCTCGAAAGGCGTTTTTGATGTGCATTTGAACGGAAAAGATGTTAGTGATGATGTGTTAACACCTGGCTGGACGCCATATAACAAACGTTTTGAAACACTAACCTATGATGTAACCGATATGTTATCTTCAGGAAAAAACGCAATTTCTGTAGAATTGGCATCTGGTTGGCATTCAGGAAGAATTACCAGAGGAACAGCTGTTTATGACTTTTTAGCATCTCCAAAAATTTTATGTCAGTTAGAAATCACTTTAAAAGATGGTTCAAAAAAAACTATTATTTCTGATGAAACTTGGAAAGGCACAACCAATGGGCCAATACGATTAGCAGGTTTGTTCGATGGTGAAGTGTATGATGCCAATTTGGAAATGCCCAATTGGACAATGAATACGTTTGATGATACCTCTTGGGAAAATACAGAAATAGAACCCATAGTTGATAGTGTAACCTTAGAACCAAAACGTCATGAAACTGTAAAAACAATGACAGTTTTAGAGGATGCAGAAATTGTATCTGCGACAACATCTTCTGTAATTTTCAATTTGAAACAAAATATGGTAGGCGTACCAAAAGTAACAGTGCCCATGAAAAAAGGTGATACTTTAAAGATTCGCTTTTCTGAAATGTTATTGTCTGATGGTACTTTTTATACAACAAACTATCGTTCAGCAAAATCAACAGATTATTATATCGCATCAAAAGATGGGCTTATCGAGTACACGCCAAAATTCACCTTTCACGGATTTCAATATTTAGAATTGTCAGGATTTGATACCTCGGCAACACCAAATTCAACTTGGGTAAAAGGCTTGGTGCAATATTCTAATTTTGAAAAAAATGGAACGTTTACATCATCACACGATAAATTAAATCAACTGCAAAAAAACATCACTTGGGGTTTGAGAGACAACCTTTTAGATATACCAACCGATTGCCCGCAACGTGATGAGCGTTTGGGTTGGACTGGTGATGCGCAAGTGATTTCGCCAACAGCCATGTTTAATTTTAAAGGGCATGCGTTTTGGACAGCATGGTTGCAAAGTATGCGCGAAACCCAATCTGAACATGATAATGGTTTAGTGCCATTTGTTATCCCTGATATATTGCAAAGAAATAGTGCCAGTTCGGGGTGGGGCGATGCTTGTGTTATTATTCCATGGGATATTTACAATATCACAGGAGATACATCAGTTTTGGAAGAGAATTATGATATGGGAAAAAAATGGGTTGGTTACTATCAATCCAAATCAAAAGATTTTATTCCAAATATTTACTCCTATACAGATTGGTTACAGCCTTACCCATCAAAACCTGGAAAAGAAGGTAATAAAGGCGATACACCAAGATTATTTGTAAATACAGCATATTTTGCCCATTCGGCGCACTTGGTTTCGAAAATTGCAGGTGTTCTTGGTAAAACTGAAGACGAAAAAAAATACAAGGACTTATATAAAGAAATCGCTCTAGCTTTCGAAAACAAGTTTTTTGATACAAACGGAAAATTTATAAATGAAAAACAAACCCAAACTAGCTATTTATTAGCCATATATTTTGATTTGCTACAGCCAGAAACCAAAGCAAAAGCGCAACAGCATTTATTAGAAGAAATTAGAAAAGCAGACAATCATTTAGGAACTGGATTTTTAGGTACACCAATTTTGCCAAAGGTTTTAGACGATATGGGCGAAATAGATTTGATGTACGACATTCTGTTTAAGGAAACCTATCCATCTTGGTTTTATTCCATCAATCAAGGCGCAACTACCATGTGGGAACGTTGGAACAGTTATAGCATTGAAGAAGGCTACAACCCACAACCTATGAATAGCTTAAATCATTATGCTTACGGCGCCATTGGGCAATGGATGTATGAGCGTATTGCTGGTCTAGCTCCTTTAGAACCAGGATATAAGAAAATTAGAATTGCACCTTTACCGAATACCGAGTTTTTAACATCGGCTTCTGCAAGTTTAAATACACCTTATGGGAAAGCAACGTCTTCTTGGAAAATAGAACATGATAATTTTTACTTAGATATTATAATTCCTCCTAATACAACGGCATTGGTTAGTATTCCAACCACAAATAGTAATGAGGTGGAAATTAATGGTGAGAAAATAAGCAAGAGTAAAATAATTGACCAGAAAGAAGATGAATTAGTAATAGAAGTTTCTGCTGGGAGGTACAACATAAACTCTAATTTTAAATTAAAATAATGAAACATGTAATTCTAATATCCCTTTGTTCTATCATTTTATTTGGATGTTTATCTACAAAAAAAGAAGAACAACAAAAAACACCAATTAAACCGAATTTGTTAATTGTACTATCAGACCAACATTCTTATGATATGGTTGGTGCCTATGGTAATACACAAGTAATTACACCAAATTTGGATAAGTTTGCACAAGAAGGGATGTTATTAGAAAATAGTTTTTCAAATCAACCTGTTTGTACGCCTTTTAGAGGGATGTTAATGAGTGGTATGCACCCATTAAAAAATGGAGCCTTTACAAATGATTGTCCGTTGCTACCAAACAAAAGTGTTTTATTGGCTCAAAAGTTAAAAAAAGAAGGGTATCAAACAGCATATATTGGGAAATGGCACCTTCTTGGAGGAGATCGGGATAGAGGTATTCCCAAAGGCGATTTACGTTATGGATTTGATAAGGTAATTACTAACAATTGCCATTTAGATTTTAGAGCTCACAAATCCTTTTTTTGGAACGAAAAAGGTGAAAAAGAGTTTTTTGATGAATGGGAAGTGTATGGGCAAACAAAACAAGCACTAACCTATTTAGATACAATAGATAAAAGTAAACCATTTGCGCTTGTCGTTTCATGGCATCCACCTCATGATTGGGGTAAAAAGAAAGGTAAAGATGGAAAGGCCCATTACAGATATGATACCTTAGAAGAATTCATGTCTATGTATAATCCAGATTCTATTAAAGTAAGACAAGGTATTGAACCAACTCCAGATTTAATTGAAATGTATCATGGTCATATGTCTATGATTAGTGGGGTTGATAAAGCATTTGGTATGCTAATGCATAAGCTAAAGGAAACTAATTTAGAAAATAATACGCTAACCGTTTTTACGGCAGATCATGGCGATATGCTAGAGTCTTACGGAGCTATATTACCTAAGCAATATCCATACGATTATTCGAATAGAACACCGTTTCTTATTAAATATCCCAAGAAAATTAAACCTAATAGTAAGTCTGATGTGCTTTTTGGGAATTTAGATTTTATGCCAACCATCTTGGGTTTCATGGATATACCTAGTGAACAGGAATATGACGGTAAAGACCTTTCGGAAGCCTTATTGACAAATAATCAAACGGTTGTCGATTTTGTTCCCATTTTTAATTTTGAAAGAGGAACTGTAAAAAAGCACAGTTGGAGAGGTGTAATTACCAAAGCATATACATTTACATTGAACGGAGGAGATAATCCACTTGAAATGAATAATGTTTTATTTGATAGGAAAAATGACCCAAATCAACTGAATAATTTGTTTTACAACCCAGATTATAAAAACAAAAGACTTGAATTAGAAAAGTTGACTTATGAGTCAATGGCTTCATTTAAAGATGAATTCTATGTTGAAAAGGATTTTAAAAGTGTAGAGCCAGAAGAAACTTGGGAGTATAATTATTCAAAGAGCCCATTAGAGTTATTTCAAAATAAAATTAATCAAACTAAATAATGAATTTAAAACTATCGTTTTACACGCTAATATTTATAGTTGTATTATGCACATCAGTTTCTTGTAAAGAGCAAGTAACTTTTGCAGAAGCTCAAAATTTAACAGTTTCAGAAGGGTTTAAAAATCCCTTAGGCTTTTATGATGCTAATCCAAGTTTTTCTTGGAAATTGCCCGTTTCAGAGGGAGTTAAAAGTCAGTCAGCTTATCATTTAGTAGTAGCGTCTAGTGAGGATATGTTGCCCGATAATCCCGATTTGTGGGATTCTGGTAAGCAAGTTACAGACCAATCGGTTTGGGTAAACTACAATGGTAAGCCCTTGCAATCTCGTCAAAAAGTGTACTGGCAAGTAAAATATTGGAATCAAGATGAAAATGCTTCAGAATGGAGTGTAATAAATCATTTTGAATTGGGATTATTGAGTAATGACGATTGGAAAGCGCAATGGATTGGTTTAGATACCAAAGCGGAAGGTATTATAGGAAGTCAAGGAAATATTGTGCATAGACCACAATACTTAAGAAAAGGATTTGAGCTATCTAATGATGTAGCTTCTGCAAGATTATACATTACGGCAAAAGGTGTGTTTGATGTTGCCATAAATGGTGAAGATATAAGTGATGATGTGATGCCTCCCGGTTACACACCCTATAAGGAGCGAATTGAAACGATTACTTATGATGTTAGTAATTTAATTGAATCTGGTCAAAATACCATTGGTGTTGAGTTAGCTTCTGGTTGGCATTCCAGTAGATTAGGTTGGAGAAAAGCTTTGTGGGTTGATACAGAAACTCCAAAATTTCTTTGTCAGTTAGAAATGACAATGAAAGATGGCACCAAAGAAATGATTGTTTCTGATGATAGTTGGAAGGGGACGACCAATGGACCGATTCGTCTTTCTGAAATTTATGATGGCGAAACTTATGATGCCAATTTAGAAATGGATGGATGGACAACTAATAATTTTAGTGATAAAGATTGGAGTTCAGTCAATACCTTTCCTATTGAAAACAACGTTCGTTTAGAGCCTAAACGCCACACTACAGTTAAGTCTAAAATAGAAGTAGCAACACAAGAGCTTATTGAAAAAGATGGTACCGTAATTTTTGATTTAAAACAGAACATGGTAGGTGTTCCGCTTCTGAAAGTTCCTATGAAAAAGGGGGAAACCTTAAAAGTAAGGTTTGCGGAAATGTTATCGCCAGACGGTACATTTTATACAGACAATTATAGAACAGCACTATCCACCAATTATTATACGGCATCTGAGGATGGGGTAATGGAATGGATGCCAAAATTCACCTTTCACGGATTTCGATATGTAGAGCTCAGTGGGTTTGATATATCTGCAGAACCAACAAAGGATTGGGTGACAGGTTTGGTACAGTACTCAGATTTTGAAGAAAATGGCACGTTTACCTCGTCTCATGAAAAATTAAACCAATTACAAAGCAATATTGTTTGGGGTATGAGAGGCAATTTTTTTGATATCCCTACCGATTGTCCGCAACGCGATGAACGTATGGGGTGGACAGGCGATGCGCAAGTATTTGGGCCAACTTCCATTTTCAATGCCGATGTCTATAAATTCTGGGCCAGTTGGATGCAGAGTGTTGGAGAGTCGCAATACGATAGTGGAGGCATTCCTTGGGTGGTGCCAGATGTATTGTTTAACGATAAAGTAAGTGCTGGTTGGGGCGATGTATGTACCATTATACCATGGAAAATTTATTTACGAACAGGCGATAAGAAAATCTTAGAGGAGAATTTTGAAACTATGAAGGGTTGGGTGGCCTACCACCAAAACGTTTCTAAAGATTACATATCCAAAATGGGTGGTTTTGCAGATTGGTTACAACCCTTACCTGAAAATGGAGATAACAGGGGCGATACCGCACATAGTTTAATTGGAACTGCCTTTTTTGCACATTCAGCAGATTTAACTGCCAAAACAGCAAATGCATTGGGTGATAAGGAAGCATATGAAAAATACAATGCATTATATGAAAACGTAGCCAAGGCTTTTGAAAACCACTTTTTTGAAGAGGGTAAAGTAAAAGATGTTTCAGAAACCCAAACCTCTTATTTATTAGCATTAGCTTTTGGTTTATTATCGGAGGAACATAAAGGAAATGCCAAAAAACATTTGTTACAAAAAATAGCCGAGGCCGACAATCATTTAAGAACAGGCTTTTTGGGAACACCATTGTTGTCTCAAGTTTTAGATGAAACAGGTGAAATTGATTTAATGTACAAACTACTATTTAATGAAACTTATCCGTCGTGGTTTTATTCCATTAATCAAGGAGCAAGCACCATTTGGGAACGTTGGAATAGTTATAGTAAAGACGAAGGTTTCAACCCTCAAAATATGAATAGTTTGAATCATTATGCTTATGGTGCCATTGGGGAATGGATGTACGAGCGCATTGCGGGTATCGCATCATTAGAAGCAGGTTACAAATCCATTAGAATTGCACCAGAACCCAGACAACCACTAAATTCGGCATCAGCCTCATTAAATTCACCATACGGGAAGGTATCCTCTTCGTGGGAGATAAAAGATGGAATCTTCTCTTTAAATATTGTAATTCCACCAAATACCACAGCAAAAGTGGTAGTGCCTGGAAGTGCAGAAAGTATTGAAGAAAATGATGCCATTGAAAAAATTAGTACAGAAACCGAAAAGACTGAATTTTTAGTGCAACCCGGGAACTACACGTTCAAATCTAAACTATAATCTTATGAAATTAAAATTTGTATTGCTTTGCATTATAGCCGTTTTAGTAAGCTGTAAAAACAGTAAAGAAGAATCAAAAAAAGAGGAAAAAACAAAAGAAGATATTGTCGAGGTTAGTAAAAATAATCCTGTAATTCGTCATATAAGAACGGCAGACCCTTCAGCACATATTTGGAATGATGGCAAGGTTTGGATGTACACATCTCATGATATGGAAGATGCTGTTAATTACAACACCATGGATGGCTATCGTGCGTTTTCATCAACCGATATGGTTAATTGGACAGACCATGGCGAAGTATTGCACTCCAAAGATATTTCTTGGGGCGTTCCGGGATGGATGTGGGCACCAACGGCTATTTATAAAAATGATAAGTATTATTTGATTTATCCACATTCTGTAAAAGGTTCAAAAGATGATATGCGCTGTGGTGTTGCAGTAAGTGATGTTCCAGAAGGACCATTTAAAGACATAGGTTGGATTAAAGGAGTAGAAGGGCAATGGTTAGACCCTTGTGTTTTTGAAGATGAAGATGGTAAAGTATATTTATATTGGGGTGTTAGAGAACCTAAAGTAGCACGTTTAAAAGACAATCTTTTAGAATTGGCTGAAGTACCCAGGACGATTGAATATGGTAACAAAAACTTCTTTGAAGCCAGTTATATGCACAAGCGAAAGGGTAAATATTACTTCTCCTATAATGCTGGTTTAGGCGGTTTTTATGGAATGGCAGATAATCCCTATGGGCCTTTTGATTATAAAGGCGCTATCAATCCAAAACAAAGACAGGACCATCATTCCATACTAAATTATAAAGGGCAAGATTATTTCTTTTACCATTGGCAAAATTGGAATGGCGGTTCAAAGTTTAGCAGAAACACTTGTATAGAATATTTGTATTACAATGAAGACGGTACAATCCAAGAAATTAACGCCACAGAGGAAGGCGTGAAAAAAGTAGAATAAAGTTTAGTTCCTGTAATGATTAAATGAAGACAATAGAACAGCTTCGAATACAAAATGTGGTGACTTTCATCCTGTTAATATTGTTTTGTTTTACAAAACAGCAAACTTATGCTCAAAATCCATTTCTTCCACCAACAGCTTTTATACCAGATGGAGAACCTCATGTTTTTGATTATAAAGGTGAAAAAAGACTATTCGTTTATGGTTCTAGAGACGAAGCTATTACTGGTTTTTGTGGTTATGGGCATGATGTATGGTCAGCTCCAGTTAAGGATTTGACCAAATGGACTAACCATGGGGAAATTTTTGATGTGCAACAAGTACACGATATTGGTTATGGTAACATTAAATTAGGTGGACGACTTAAAGGACAAATATTTGGTGCACCAGATTGTGTTTATAATCCCGTAACCAAAAAATACTACTTGTATACTTTCTTGGGTTCACCATATAAAATGGATGGTGTTGGAGGGCCTTTACCAGGTTCAGCTAACTATGTACCGGGATTCGAAGATTATGGCCCTAAATGTTTGGTGGCAGAAAGTACCAGTCCCGCTGGTCCTTTTGTAAATCCAATTATGTGCGATTGGCCTCCTGCAAACGAGGAAGGTACTTTTGATCCATCAGCATTGGTAGATGAGCAAGAAGATGGCTCAGTTCGAGTTTACGTGTTTTGGGGCATGCGAAAAGGCGATCGTTGGGCAGAGGTAGATCCTTTTGATATGCATACGATTATTAACCCTAAAACTGGAAAGCCAGATAGAAATGCTTGGCAAAAAACATTAGATCCGAAAATAGTTCCAAAATCAACAGTTTTTGAAGCTTCTTCAATTAAAAAGATTGATGATAATCATTACGTATTTGTATACTCTGCAAATGAATTGATAAGTGCACTTTCTTATTGCTACAGTAACAGTCCTAAAGGCCCATGGATCTATGGAGGTAAAATTGTGCAGAACAATATCAATTGGAGAAGAGGAAATAACCATGGTAGTATTGTTAAAGCCCAAGACAAATGGTGTGTGGTGTATCACAAAGGCACATTTAATAGTAAAAATCGCCAGGCCATGATTGAGCCTATTGAAGTAAAAGTTGAAGGTGATAAAGTAATTATACCACAGGTAGAAATGACTTCCCAGGGGGTAAAATCAAATGGGCTTGATGCATTTAAAAGACATAATATAAACATTGCATGTTACCAATCCAATAAAGCGTTTGTTGATGGTAGAATAAGAGATGGTGGAGGTTTAAACCCTATGAAAAGAATTGATGGACCTAAAACTGTTATCGGATTCAAGTATTTTAATTTCGGAAACAAACCCATACAGGATGATGATGACTTAAAACTGAAGTTGAACAGTAAAATATTATACCCAGTTACAATGACCGTTTTTGTTGCAAAACCAGAAACTGTAGATGATGAAGATAGTTGGGTTGCTGTAGGTGAAACAAGTTTGTATGATATCAATCGTACGTTTACTGATTATGAAATTTCAATACAAGAGCTAAACAAGAATGAAAAGCTAAATCAAATAGGAGGTTTAAAAGGAAAACTTGCTGTATTTGTAGCCTTTGCAGGTAGAGATATAGATTTATGTGAAGTTGTAGAACTTGAATTTGCTAAAGGAAATGCGCCAACTCCAAATCCTTTACATGATATTACAATAAGTAATAATGATGGTAATATTTCCACTATACCAACCAAATCAAGAGAGGGACATTCTGTTAAGGTGATGATTGAAAATATAAAAGAAACTGTAAAAGAAGTTATTGTAAAAGATGCAAATGGCAAGAAAATAAAAGTAAATGCCAACGAGCAGGGCATTTATGCTCCAAAATCATTTAACTTTTTCATGCCTAATTCAGATGTAAGCATTGAAGTGTCTTACAACTAACACCTTAATTAATTTATTCAAACAAACTACAAAATCAGTTTAAATTTAAAAATGAAAAAACGATTACTATTTATTTGTTTCACTTTCACTCTAGTAAACACTCTTTTGTCTCAAACCCAAGAGTCGCCCAATGTTTTAGTGTTTTACATAGATGATTTAAGAGCTGAACTCGGTTGTTATGGGAGCCAAACGGCGATTACGCCTAATATTGATAAATTGGCTTCAGAAGGTATAATGTTCAATAAAGCGTATACCCAACAAGCCATTTGTGCACCTTCTAGAATGAGTACACTTACAGGTTTGCGTCCTGAAACTTTAGGAATTTATAGCATATTTACGCCATTACGAAAAATTCACAAAGATGTCGTTACCCTGCCTCAGCTTTTTAAACAAAATGGCTACAAAACTATAAGTACAGGAAAAGTATATCATCATACCATAGATGATAAAGAAAGTTGGTCTCAACTGGTTGTAAGACCATCTAAAAGATATTTGAAACCAGAAAATCTCAAGGCTATTGAAGCATTAAAAGCTGGAGGTAAAAAAAATCCAAAAGGGCCAGCTTATGAAGATGCAGACGTTGAAGATGAAGCCTATGTTGATGGAGAAATAGCTAATAATGCTATTAAAATGTTAAACAAATATAAAGATGATAAATTCTTATTGTTTGTAGGTTTTACAAAACCCCACTTACCTTTTATTGCACCAAAAAAATATTGGGATATGCATGATAAGAGCAAGTTTGAAATTCCTTCTAAGGAAAAACCACAAAACATGTACAGGTTAGCTTTAAGTAAATGGGGCGAGTTAAAAGGGTATCATGGCATACCAAAAGAGGACCCTTTAAATGATGATATAACCAGAACTTTAATCCATGGCTATCATGCTTGTGTAAGTTATATGGATGCTCAAGTGGGCAAGGTGATGCAAACCTTAGAGGAATTGGATTTACGCAAAAACACCATGATTATTTTTATGAGTGATCATGGTTATAAAATTGGAGAATACGGAGCCTGGTGTAAACACTCCAATGTTGAAATTGATGTGCGTGTCCCTTTAATTGTAAGCCGTGAGACCAATGCTAAAAATCGTATATCTGGAGAAGTGTCAAATGCATTGGTAGAAAACGTAGATATTTTTTCTACATTAACAGAAATCTGTGGATTAGAGAGTCCAAAATCTGATGGTAAAAGTTTAGTTCCTGTATTAGACAATCCAGATATAAAATGGGATGAGGTGGCAACAAGTGTCTTTGCTAGAGGCAAAAACATTATGGGGTGTACGGCTACAGATGGTAGTTGGCGTTATACCGAATGGAGAGATTCAACTACACATGAAATTCTGGGAGCTGAATTATACGCGCATAAAAACAGTTTATTATCATTTCAAAACCTCTCGGGTAAAGAAGAGTATAAAGATGTAGAGAAAAGAATGAAAGCACTTTTGGAATCTCAATTCCCCAGAGATGCTGAACCTTTTTTACAGAATGACCAACCGCGACACTAAACGAGAGTCCCTACAGTTAATATAGTATAGAAAAGTGTTAAAAAACTTTTAGTAACCTAATTTTAGATTTTTGGTTCGCATGGCTTTGTTAGTTTTGAGCAAACTAAAACTAGACGAAGCTATGTTAAACTACATTCGAATAGATGGTGATTCGATGGTCCCTAAGTACATGCAGATTATCAATTCCATTATTGATAATGTTTCTATTGGTAATATAAAAATAGGAGAGAAGATACCATCGATAAATACTTTAAGCCAAGAATTTTACTTATCTAGGGATACCGTTGAGAGAGCCTATAACATTTTAAAGAAAAAGAATGTGGTTGTCTCCGTTCGTGGTCGAGGAACATACATAGCTGAAGCTGATCTTACAAGAAAATTGAAAATTCTATTTCTTGTTAATAAATTGAGTCCCTACAAACTAAAAGTCTATAATGCATTCTCTGAAACAATGGGCGAGCACTGTAATGTAGATATACACAGTTTCCATTGCGACCAAACATTGTTTGAAGAGCTTATGGATAAGTATAAATCATCTTATGATTATTACGTGATTTTACCTCATTTTAGAACAAAGAATTTATGCTACTTGAGTTCCACTAGTAAAGTTTCTAGTGTTATTAACAATATTCCAAAAGATAAACTGGTTTTATTAGATAACTGTAATTACCAAATAAAAGGTGATTTTATTTCGGTTTATCAAGATTATGAAAATGATATTTTTACAGCCCTTGAAACAGGTCATAAAAAAATAAGTAACTACCAGAAACTAAACCTAGTTTGTCCAAGAAGGACATTCTATCCGTATCCAACAAAAATCCTAGATGGCTTTAGAAAGTTTTGCGCTCACAATGGTTTTGATTTTGAAATAATTGAAGAAGTTTCCAGTGAGTTTAAAGTCGAAAAGCACAACTTGTACATTACAATAGAAGAGAATGATTTGGTAAATATTATGTCTCAGATAAAGAAGTGTAGGCATAAATTAGGTGCTGATGTAGGTGTGATATCCTATAATGATACGCCATTAAAACAAGTATTGGGTATTAGTGTGTTTTCGTTAGATTTTGACGATATGGGAACGCAGGCAGCACAAATGATTTTAGAAAACAAGAAAGATAAGGTAAAAGCCTCTTTTAATTTTATTGATAGAGAATCTGCTTAGAATTTGGTTGTTTTGTTATTGAAGGGAAGCTCTTGGGCTTCCCTTTCTTAATTTAAACCTTTTTTCTAAGTAGCTCGAACAGAATATAATATTTCGCTTGTTCATTTTGAGAATAAAATACCGAGAAATCTAAAACATTTTTTAAATTGGGCATTAGGTTATATGAGCTAGAAATGAGGCATAGGATATTTTATTGGTTTTTTTTATTTCAGATTGGGTTTTTACAATGTCAGGTTGGGGATTTTAATTTCAAAAATTTTAATCTGTCCGATGGTTTATCCAGTAGCACTGTAAATGATATAAAGCAAGATAAAGTTGGGCAAATTTGGTTAGCCACAAATAATGGATTAAATAAATTTAATGGAGAAGAAGTTGTTGTCTACAGAAACACTCCAGAAGATAAATCAACGATAAGTAGTAACGATGTTCGTAATATCCTAGAAGATAGGGATGGTAATTTATGGATAGGTACTTATAATGGTTTAAATAAATACGAACCCAAACAAGATAAATTTAAAAGATATTTCAAAACATCAGATAAAAATTCATTGAGTGGCGATAGGATTTTTACCAGTTTTGAAATGAAAAATGGAAATATATGGTTTGGCACAGAAGACGGTATTTCTATCTATATGAAGAAGCAAGACAGCTTTATTAGATTTCTGAAAAACAGAAAAAGGCCTACGTTATTTTCAGATATACATGTAGATAAGAAAAACACCGTTTGGTTGGCTACTTTTAATGGAATTATACAAGTAAAAAGGAGTAAAGAAGGAAAATTTCAGCCTCAAACATACCGCCTTAAAAATTTAAAAAAGCGATTTTTTATATATAAAATATTAGAGCTAGAACCAGATGTCTTAGCACTAGCCACAAAGTATCATGGGTTTTTATTATTCGATAAAAGAACAAAAGAATTCAGTTGTCCAGAAGAATTGAATTTTTTTAAAAATATAGAAATTAAAGATCTGTATAAAGATGAGGAACAAAATCTCTGGTTAGCTACAACTACTGGGCTTTTTATCGTAACACCCTCAAAAGAGATAATTACTGTTAACAGTAGTATTTATGAAGATATTGGAAGTGTAAAAAATCATTTCAAAAAGATATTTAAAGACAAGAATGGTTCTATTTGGCTAGGTACCCAAGATATTGGTGTTATGACTTGGCACAGATTTAATCAGAACTTTAAAAGATTTAAAAATTCCAGTACTTTCAATAACATTGCCAATTGTATAGCTTCAGATGATGAAAAGAATATTTACTATGGGACAGAGGGTGGAGATTTAAATAAAATTGATAGTAGTGGTGTAGTTACAAAAGTTTTCGATGTTCAAAATCAAACAAAAACAATAGTTTATCCCATCAAGACTTTATACAGAGATGTAGATTTACTCTGGATTGGAGTAATGAAAAATGGAATCAAGATTTATGATTTACAATCTAATAAAGAGCTCAAAGACTATCTTTCTTTTGAAATAAGAAATTATTTGAAGGATGTATCAGTTTTAGATATTAAAAAAGGGTCTGGTAATAGTATTTGGATAGCAACCATAGGCAGAGGTTTGGTTAAATATGATACCAAACAAAAAGAAATGAAGATTTTTAACTCACGTCAGTTAAGAAGTAGTTTCACTAAAGTTATATACAAAGACAAAAAAAATTTAATTGTAGTTGGTTCAGATTATCTAAGTTTTTTAGAAGCAAAGGAGAAGGGGGATTTTAAAATAACAAATTATCCAACTATTGTAGATTCCAGTAAGTTAGATCTAGTTTCAGTTTATAAAGATTCAAGAGGAGTGGTATGGGTAGGTTCTAGAACAAGAGGGCTTTTTAAATTTACAAAAGATAAGAAATATGAAAGTGTAATTATTTCTGCTAAAAATAGAATTTTTACAGTCAATGCAATTTTAGAGAGTGAGAACGGGTTACTTTGGTTAAGTACAGATAAAGGTATTGTAAAGTATGACCCTTTAAAACAAGAGAGCATAGTTTATAATCAACAAACCATAGCTCAGGATAACGATTTTAGAGTAAATGCTGCTCTCAAAGAAAACAACAAATTCTATTTTGGAGCTAAGCAAGGCGTAATAACTTTTGAACCAGATAACATTGTTACATTAAAAAATATGCCTGGTGTTATTCTATCTTACCTTAAGATAAAGAATAATGAAATTAACGCCCTAAATAAAAATGAAAGCATATTAAAAAATATAAGTTATTCAAAGGAAATTATATTACCCCACAATAATGCCAGTTTTTCTATAAACTATGCTTTTCCCAATTATATCAATCCCAATAATAATCAATATGCATACAGGCTGAAAGGTTTAGATAATAATTGGTTATATACTAAACAAACCGAAGCATTTTATACCTTACAAAATGCAGGAACTTATACGTTTCAAGTCAAAGCTGCAGGTTATGATGGCGTTTGGAATGATAAAATAACTGAGCTCGATATAACAATTAAACCTGCACCTTGGCTAACATGGTGGGCTTACACGATTTATTTTATTTTATTTTCTAGCTTAGTGTTCGGTATTTCTTGGGTTGTTCAATCAAAATCAAGACTTAAGGATAAACTAGAATTAGAGCTAATTGCAAAAAGGAATAATGAAGAGTTAAATAAAGCTAAACTCCAATTTTTCACAAATATTTCCCATGAGTTTAGAACACCATTAACTTTAATTCTAGGGCCACTACAAAATATTCTCAATGATTATTCAGGACCTAAATCTATTTACAAAAAGTTAAAAATAATGGATGGTAGCGCCAATCATTTACTAAGACTGATTAATAGATTAATGGATTTTAGGAAATTAGAAAGTAATCAGTTAAAATTAGAGGCTGCAGAAGGGAATATTGTTAAGTTTTTGCAGGAGATATTTTTATCTTTTACAGAGTATGCCAAAAATGGTAGGTATGATTATAATTTTAACACGACCCATGACGAAATTTTAGTTTTTTTCGATAGGTATAAATTAGAAAGGGTTTTCTATAATTTGATATCCAATGCCTTCAAGCATACAAAAAATGGAGGC
The DNA here is from genome assembly GCF_023273855.1 of Seonamhaeicola sp. ML3. Classification (NCBI taxonomy): domain Bacteria; kingdom Pseudomonadati; phylum Bacteroidota; class Flavobacteriia; order Flavobacteriales; family Flavobacteriaceae; genus Seonamhaeicola; species Seonamhaeicola sp. ML3. The sequence continues at coordinate 2,364,782 of NZ_CP096884.1, forward strand.
AGTATTAATATAAATATCTCAAAAAAAGAAGAAGGAGTTGTTGTTGAAGTTCAAGATTCAGGACCAGGAATTCCTGATGAATATTTAGATAAAATTTTTGATCGTTTTTTTGAAGTTTCAAATAACCAAGAAGTCAGTTCTGCTTTTAAAAAAGGTACAGGTATAGGTTTATCAATTGCTAGAAATATAGTTAAGCTTCATCACGGTGAAATATTAGTTAAAAACATTGAGCCTCAAGGAGCTGTTTTTACTGTTTCACTCAAATTAGGAAAGAAACATTTATTAGAGGATGAAGTTATTAAGAATTTCAAAATGAGCGACGATGTAAGTCAATACGCTACTCAAATTCGTGTCTCTGATATTGAAATAGACAACAACCCCGAAGACTTACTACTAGAAAAGAAAAAATATACTATACTCGTTGCTGAGGATAATACCGTACTTAGGTCATTCATTAAAGAAATACTTAAACCAAAATACAATGTTATCCTTGCAGAAAATGGTAAAGAGGCCTTAGAGAAAGCCATTGAGTTTTCACCAGATTTAGTGATAAGCGATGTTATTATGCCAGAGATGGTAGGTACCGAGTTATGTTCAAAAATAAAAACCACTTTAGCTACAAGTCATATACCAGTAATCCTTCTTACATCACGTACTTCTTTGGTTTACAAATTTGAAGGTTTGGAAAGTGGTGCAGATGATTATATTAGTAAACCGTTCAACTTAAAAGAGTTTAGTCTCAAAATACAAAACTTGTTAGAGTTTAAGTCCAGATTAAAAGACAAGTTTTCTTCAGATAGTAATTTAGAAACTTTAGATATTTCATTAACCTCACTCGATGAGCAACTTTTGGAAAAAGCGATAGAAGTAGTTAAAGCGAATATATCCAATCAAGATTTTAATATTACTCATTTTTCTGAAGAACTAGGGGTGAGCCGTTCTATGCTCTTCACAAAAGTAAAAGCCTGGACAAACTCTACTCCCAATGATTTTGTCAGAGAAATTAGATTAAACCATGCGGCGAAATTACTTGAATTGAGCAAATTTAACGTATCTGAAGTTGCTTATGAAGTAGGCTTTAAAAGACCCAAATATTTTAGCCAATGTTTTCAGAAAAAATATGGTATTACACCATCCGAATATACCTCTAAAATCGTAAGTGAAAATTAATAACTTTCTAAACTATATACAAGGATTTAATTATCGAATATCAGTTTTCCCAAGCTAGTATTTTTTTTATGCTTTTATAAAGGACAGGGCAGGACAGAGCAGGATTATTTTACTCGTTTTTAAGGTTAAGTTTGTAGGTAATACAATCCTATATTTTTTAAACTAAATGAGAACTATTTTTTCTATTCTTTCGCTGGCGTTTTTAATGCTAGTTTCTTGCGCTAATCAAGAAAAAACAACAAGTGCAAATTTTAATGATAATTGGCTTTTTATCTTAGATGAAGACCAAGAAGAGTTCTCTCAGGAAGAACTAGATGATAGTTCATGGACTAATCTAGATTTACCTCACGATTGGTCTTTCGAAAAAGGTGTGCGTAAAGGAGGCGACCAAGGTCAAGGTGGTGGATATCACGATGGAGGCATTGGTTGGTACCGTAAGTACTTCGATGTTTCAAAAGAAAGCTTGTCTAAAACAACGTACATCAATTTTGATGGGGTATATATGAACAGCGAAGTTTGGATAAATGGAAATCATTTGGGTAAAAGACCTTACGGGTACATTAGTTTTCGATATGATATTTCAAAATATTTAAAAGCCGGACAAAATACTATTGCCGTTCGAGTGGATAATAGTTTAGAGCCTTCTGCCCGTTGGTATCACCCTTGTGGTATTTATGCTGGTGTTTCTCTAATTGAAAAGAATCCTACACATATTGAGCTCAATAGCATTTTTGTTACTACGCCAAGCATTGCAGCAGATAAGGCTTCTGTAAATGTAAAGCTTAATGTTGTAGGCGCATCGGACAATTTAGAGACTAAGGTTACAATTCTAGGTTCGGATGGTACGATTCTAACATCGATAACAAGTGATGTTGAGGCATCAAAATCAGAAGCAAACTTAGAAGTTGAAACCCCTAAGTTATGGAGCCCAGAATCACCAAATTTATACAAAGCAGTAACTCAAATTCTTAATGGTGAGGAGGTTTTAGATGAAAAAACTATCGTTTTTGGATTTAAAACTGTAGAGTGGAAAGCCCAAACAGGCTTTTGGTTAAATGGTGAAAATGTGAAACTGAAAGGTGTTTGCGAACATTGGGAAGGTGGCCCTGTTGGAGGTGCTTGGACGAAGCCTATGTTACGTTGGAAGTTAAAGTTGCTTAAAGGAATGGGCATAAACGCCATTCGTCCGTCTCATAATCCAGCACCACCTATGTTTTATGATATCTGTGATGAAATTGGATTGTTGGTCATGGATGAAATTTTTGATGGTTGGCATAAAAAAGCGGCTCAAGATTATGGAAAACAAGCCTTTGATGAGTGGTGGCAAGCTGATGTAAAAGAATGGATTACCAGAGACCGTAATCACCCAAGTATTTTTGTATGGAGTTTAGGTAATGAAACTCATAGTGATGTCGCGCCAGAATTGGTGAGCTTTGGAAAAAGTTTAGACCCAACCCGTTTATTTACCTCAGGAGCAGGGAATCCTGAAGATATGGATATTCAGGGGGTGAATGGAGGTTCTGAAACAAAGTCCTTCATTGATAAACAAAACGAAAAAGAATTAGAGAAACCATTCATTTCTACCGAAGCGCCTCACACTTGGCAAACCAGAGGGTATTACCGCACAACAACTTGGTGGCGCGATAATGAATTACCGGGAACATACGATTTGCCTAATCTTACGGAAAAAGAAATTTTCTTTTATGAAGGTTTAAATCCTAAAAATTGGAGAAATAGAAAACAACGCTTTAACTCATCGTATGATAATGCAACGGTGAGAGTTTCAGCAAGAAAATATTGGGAAGTTATGCGCGATACCCCATGGCATAGTGGGCATTTCCGTTGGACAGGTTTCGATTATTACGGTGAAGCAGGTTTGGTTCATGGTGGTTTACCTTTTAACCTATTTATGGGCGGTGCTCTTGATGTAGCTGGATTTGAAAAAGATTTATATTATTTTTATAAGAGTCAGTGGACTGAAGAGCCAATGATTCATATGCTACCACATTGGTCGCACCCAAGAATGGAAAAAGGTACTAAAATTCCAGTTTGGGTCTATTCTAACACAGATGAGGTGGAACTCTTCTTAAATGGTAAATCTCTAGGAAAAGACAAACCAGGAACCGTTTGGAACGAAATGCAATGTGAGTGGTTAGTGCCTTATGAAGAAGGAACTATAGAAGCAGTTGGCTATATTGATGGAAAAGAAGTAAATAGAACGTCTTTTTCAACAGCAAAACAACCATCTGCTTTAAAGAATACTGTAAATAAATTAGACGCAGAAGGAGATTTTAGAGCGAGTTATATTTTAACTTCAGAAGGAATGGATGCTGACGATAATTTGAATCCTTATGCCGAAAATAGAGTTTATTATAATGTTGTTGGTGATGTGGATAAAGTGTCTATGGAAAATGGAAATCCTATAGACCCAACCAGCAGAACAAAAGCCGATTACAGGAGCATGTTTTTCGGGAAAACCAGATTGTTTTTGGAGGAAGGTCAAAACGCAAAAGAGGCTTCTGTAATTGTAGGTTCAATTCTAGGAGATAAAGCTTTATATGTTTCGGATGATATTACTATTGATGTACAATCTGTACCCTTATTTGGAAATGATGCTTCCAACGATTTTGAAGTACTTTACACGATAGATGGTAAAAACCCAGAAACGGATGGTGTAGCTTACACTCAACCTTTTAAAGTTGAAGACGGTACTACTGTAAAAGCTATTGTAAAACAAAACGGCGTTCTTGTTTTAACTATGGAAGAAACATTCGGTAAAAACGAAGGTCTTTTCTGGGGAGATGAACATTCTGCAGATATGTGGATTGGCAGAGGCGTTAATATTTCTGCTGAGGACGGTATTTTAACAGGTTCAGCAAAACCGAGCAGAGGAGCACGTCGTTTTAAAGGTGGTGGCTTTGTGGACTTTAAAGGTGGAGAAGGCTCAATTACTTGGTATCAAGAAAATGACGGTGAACCCGGAGATTACAGCATTCGCTTTAGATATATGCACAATAATGAGGGGAAATCGCACCCTATGAAACTCTATGTAAATGATGAATACGTTAGGAATATAGAATTCAAAGCCACTGGTGGCTGGGAAAAAGAATGGAAGTTTGTACCCACGATTATCGTACTGCAATCAGGAGCTAATAATATCAGATTAGAAACCACAGGAGAGAGCGCACCTTACATTGACGAGTTGTTCATTGATTAATATCAAATGATAGATGCAAAAAATACTTCAATTCGTTCTATTAGTCCTTGTAAGTTTAAATACCTATGCTCAAGTTAATGATGATAAGGAACTAGAGACGAATTTTAAAAATCCACCTCAAGCTTCTAAACCAAGAACTTGGTATCATGTCAACAGTGGTAATGCCTCAAAAGAAGGTTTTACCAAAGATTTACAAGCTATAAAAGAGGCTGGTATTGGAGGTGTTTTAGTATTTAATGTATCTATGGGTTTGCCAGAAGGTGATGTAAAATACAACTCAAAAGAACATCGCGATATTTTAAGCCACGCAGCTAAAGAATGCGAAAAGCTCGGATTGAGTTTTGGCGTACACAACTGCGATGGCTGGACCTCAAGTGGAGGACCTTGGGTAACTCCCGAAAATGCTATGAAAATAGTAGTGCATAGCGAACAAATAGTTGAAGGTGGTAAAAATGTAAAAATTAAACTAGCACAACCTCCTCAGCGTCATAACTTTTATAAAGATATTGCTGTAGTTGCTTATCCAACATTGGCCTCAGAGCTTGATGATGCTAGTTTCCAACCTAAAATCACCTCTTCAAATACCAATTTTAATTCAAGCTTAATAAACGATAATAACATCAACACTTATGCTGATTTAAGCGCAGGCGAGTGGATACAGTTTGATTATGGCAAATCCAAAACTATACAATCGCTGTCTGTTTTTATCAACAAACGAAAAGGAAAAATTAGGTTGCTAAAATCTGATGATGGTATCAATTTCACGAAAGTTCATACACCCAATGAAGAACGTATAGGTAAAGACGAGTGCTATTTTTACGACCAGTTTACACCCACAACAGCGCGTTATTTTAGAGTTATCACAGATTTAGATACTGGTGTTTATGAGTTGCAACTTTCGGCGAATCATACTTTAGAAAATTATTTGGAATTTACTTCATACCGAAAACGAAAATATCCAACAGGAAAACCATCCCCTGAAACTTACATCAAAAAAGAAGATATTTTAGTTTTGACAGACAAAATGGATGAAGACGGTGTTCTAAAAGTAAAGTTACCAAAGGGAAACTGGACTATTATGCGTTTTGGTTTTACGGCTTCTGGAGCAACTAATGAACCTGCTTCAGACGAAGGTACTGGTTTGGAAGTAGATAAATTTAGTAAAAAGGCATTAAAAATTCATTATGATGCTTTTGTAGGGAAGTTAATAGAACAAGCTAAAATTGATGCACCCAATGCTTTACAATATGTGGAAATTGATAGCTATGAAGTTGGTCCACAAAACTGGACTGATGATATGGAACACATCTTTCAAAAAAGATTTGGTTACGATTTCACTCCCTTTTTACCATTGTTTGCTGGGCGATATATAGAAGATAACGAAACCATAGAAGGCGTTTTTTGGGATATGAAACAATTGGTTTCTGATTTAATGGCTACCAATTACTTCGATTATTTTACAGAATTATGTCACCAAGATGGATTGATATCTTATGTAGAACCTTATGGTTTTGTAGGGCCATTCAACAGCTTAGATGCAGGTAGAAGTGCAGATATTCCTATGGGCGAGTTTTGGCTAGGCAAACCCAATAATCACAAACGCGCAGCAGTTTCTTCTGGACATATTTATGATAAAAATATCATTTCTGCAGAAGCATTTACAAGTACCAAAAACAATTGGGGTTTTCATCCTGGAATGGCTAAGCAAAAAGGAGATTACGAATGGACAAACGGAATTAACGAATACATGTTTCATCGTTTTGCACACCAATCCAACACACATGTAAAACCGGGAATGAGTATGAGTTTTGTGGGTTCTCATATAGACCGCACACAAACTTGGTGGGAAAATGGAGGTCCTGAGTGGTTTAACTATTTGGCTAGAGGATCGTATATGTTACGTCAAGGAAATCCTGTGTTAGATTTGTTAGTTTTTGTGGGAGATAGAGCACCTAACCATGTAGTTCATCAAACTCAAATGCGACCTAAATTGCCAGCAGCTTATAAATACGATTGTGTAAATGCAGATGTAATTATCAATCGCTTAAAAGTAGAAAATGGTAAGCTAAAATTACCTAATGGAACAACATATAATGCTTTGGTATTGCAAAGGCATGATGTGATGAATCTAGAAACTTTAAAAGGCATTGCAAAATTGGCAAAAGATGGGGCTTTAATCATCGGGTCAAAACCGAAAACTTTGGGTGGTTACAACAACACGCAAACAATGAAAGAGGAGTTCAAAACACTTGTTCAGCAAGTATGGTCTAATAAAAAGACCTACAGTAAAGCGGAATGGGAAACCATATTTGAAGCCAATAACATTCAAAAGGATTTGATTGTTGAGGGGCAACCCGATTTTAATTATTACCACAGACGAACTGATCATGAAGACATTTACTTCATTTACAATCACAATCAAACAAAACCAGAAACATTAGATTGTAGTTTTCTGGTAGATGGAAAAGTGCCAGAATTGTGGAATGCAACAACTGGAGAAATTACAAACTTGGGACAATATTATCATAAAGACGGTAGAACTAATATTTCACTTCATTTACAACCTCAGGAATCTGTTTTTGTAGTTTTTAGAAATGCTTCAGAAAACAAAAAAAGAATTCTATCTGTAGAAACGAAAGCGTCATTAAATCCTTTATTTTCTATTGATGAAGAACATAAATCCATCACAATGGAAGTATTCGAAAACGGAAATTATTCCAGTACATTGAATACTTCAGAACAATGGAATGTTTCTATAAACGATATTCCAAAGCCGATTACTATTAATGGAGATTGGACTATAGATTTTAGAGAGGAAGATTTTTATAAAGGACAAGTAAAAACGAAAGAACTCTTCGATTGGACAACAAGTAATAATGATAGCATCAAACATTACTCAGGAAATGCTATTTACAAAACTTCGTTTGAAATTGATAAAAATCTATTGAATGCTGAAAGACGTTTTCAACTAAACTTAGGAGAAGTTAACGTAATTGCAAAAGTAATTTTAAACGGAAAAGAAGTTGGGTTAAGTTGGGTAGCACCTCATTATTTTCATATTACTTCAACATTAAAAGAAGGAAAAAACACCTTAGTTGTAGAAGTGACCAACCAGTGGACAAATCGTTTGATTGGCGATGAAAAATTACCAAACCAAACAGGCTATGATGTAAGAAGAACTAAAAAAGGTTTTGGAGATGAAGATTATAGAGGGAAGTTTAAAAAAATGCCAGATTGGTTTCGAAATAATCAACCACTTCCAGAAGGACCCCGTAAAACATTTAGTGCGTATTCGTTCCAAAAAGCTACAGATAAATTATTGCCATCAGGTTTGTTAGGGCCAGTTACCATTTCTACTTCAAAAATTATAAAGAAAGACATTGCTGAATAATGAAAAAAATAAGCTACATCTTTATAATAGTTTTGAGTTTTTGTTTTAGTACTTGTACTGAAAGCACAACTCCGAAGTCAACTTTAGAACAAGGTTTTTACAATCCTCCAAAAGAAGCTAAAGCCAGAACATGGTGGCATTGGATTAGTGGAAATGTGTCTAAATCTGGAATTACCAAAGATTTAGAAGCGATGAAGGCTGTTGGCATTCAAGAAGCCCAATTATTTAATGTGCATTTGGGAGCTCCCCAAGGTTCTGTAAAATATTTAAGTGAAGAATGGTTAGATTTATTTGAATTTTCTGCAAAAGAAGCTCAACGTTTAGATTTAGAAATGGCATTTCACAACAGTGCTGGTTGGTCATCTTCTGGTGGGCCTTGGGTTACAGAAGAAAACGCAATGCAAACTGTCGTTTTTAGCGAACTTACGGTTAAAGGAGGAAAAACAATCAAACAGACTTTACCAAAACCGAAAACCAAATTTGAGTATTACAAAGACATTGCAGTATTAGCTTTTCCAAAGCCTAAAAAGAGTATAAAGATTGATGGTTTAGACTATAAAATGCTTTCTGAACGCATTCGAAATCATTTGTTACCAGATACAAAAGCGATTGAAAAAGAAGCTATTATTCGAAAAGAAACAATTATCAATCTAACCTCAAAATTTTCTGATGATGGAGTTTTACATTGGGATGTGCCTAAAGGCGACTGGGTTATTTTACGATTAGGGCATACGCCAATAGGAACAACCAACAGACCAGCCCCACCAGAAGCCAAAGGCTTAGAGGTAGATAAAATGAGCAAAAAGGCTGTGGATGCCTATTGGAAAGCTGGTATACAACCTATAATTGACAAATTAGGCGATTTAGTAGGAACAACAGTGAATAATTGTTTGATTGATAGCTACGAAGTAGAAACGACCAATTGGACTACCGGTTTTAATACGCAGTTTGAGAATTTAAGAGGTTACAATTTAACTACATATTTACCAACTTTAGCAGGTTATTACGTAGAAAGTGGAGAAGTTTCAGAACGATTTTTATGGGATTTTAGAAGAACTATTGGCGACTTAATCGCAACGAATTATTATGCGCATTTTGGAGAATTATGTCATAAAAACAAGTTGAAATTTTCTGTAGAACCGTATTGGGGACCTTTCGATAATATGCAAGTGGGTGCTCAAGGTGATATTGTGATGTGCGAATTTTGGAGCGGAGGCTATCCGTTTTTCGATTCACCAAAATTTGTGTCATCTATAGCGCATTTGAATGGAAGTTCCATTGTCGGTGCAGAGTCTTTTACAGGAATTGGAGGTTGGGACAAACACCCAGCAAACATAAAGTCAATTGGAGATAGAGCTTGGGCAGAAGGCATTACACGATTCATTTTTCATACTTACGTGCATCAACCTTGGGATGTAGCTCCTGGTTTGGCCTTAAGTTACCATGGTTTTGACTTTAACCGTTTAAATACTTGGTGGAAACAAAGTAAGTCGTATATGGATTACTTAGCACGTTCTCAATATTTGTTACAACAAGGTAAAAATGTAGCTGATGTTTTAGTATTTACAGGAGAATCATCTCCAAATACAGGCTTTATTAAACCAGAAATTAAAGCCATGGGTTTTGATTATGATTTGATTGGAGCTAATAAATTAAAAGATTTAACAGTAAAAAACGGAACGATATATTCATCAGTTGGTAATACTTACAATCTTTTGGTATTACCAGAGTCAAATTTTATCAAAGAAGAAACTCTACAAAAAATAAAAGAGTTGGTTGATGGTGGAGCAAAAGTAATTGGTAAAAAACCGAGCCAATCGCCAAGTTTAACCAACTATCCAAATTGCGATGATTCCGTTACAACTTATGTTGATGGATTATGGGGAAGCAACTTGGTAAAAGAGATTTCTATTAAAGAAGCTTTAAACTATAAGACACCTGATTTTAAAATTGAAAGTAGTGATCCTTCAGATTTGAGTTTCGTCCATAGAAAAACAGCGGACGCAGACATTTATTTTATAGCGAATGCTAGAAAAGAAGCCAGAGAAATAACAGTGCGTTTTCGACTTACAGGAAAGCAACCAGAACTTTGGAATTCAGAAAAAGGTACAATAAAAGATGTGGTCGTTTTTAAAGAAAATGAAGATGGAACAACAACAGTGCCTTTGCAATTGGGTATGGAAGAATCGGTTTTTGTAGTTTTTCAAAAACCTGTGAATTCGAATCATTTGTTAGAAGTTTCAACGGAACTAAAATCATCTCAAGTAGCACCGCTCTCTAATTTAGAAATTGTAAAAGCAGAATATGGCACTTTTTTACAAGAAGGTTTGGTAGATATTACTGATAAAGTTGCTAACGTAATTAAAGGTAACAAGCTCGATTTTAAAATGAATAGAGCCTTTTGCGATTGCGATCCTGCCATGGGCTACAAAAAGGAGTTCAGGATGGAGTATCAAATTGGCGATACTAAAAAACAGGTTTATGCAGAAGAACGTGAGCATATAGAAATTCATGCTGGCAATCAAAAATTAAAAGTATTAAAAGCTGTTTTTGGAAAATTTAAAGCACAAACCATTGGTATTCCTGAGAATTATAAAACGTTTGATGTTACCGATAAAATTAAAAAAGCAGTCAATTCAGAGACTTATGATATTTTGGTGTCTAATCAATTGATAAACAATATAATTCCTGAAGGCAATAAACCCGTTTTAAAGATTACGTATAAAACGGATGGAGAAGAACGTACGTTGTTTATTCCAAAAGGACAACTTTTAAAATTATCTAAAGACAGACCACAACCAACACTAGAATTTGAAGATGGTACAATAAATTGGACAACACCTTATGCAGGAAAAGTTAATTATACGCTCGCCTCAGGAGAAACAAAAGTGGTAGAAGTGAAGTCCGTACCAAAACCAATCGATCTATCAAAAGATTGGCAAGTTTCATTTCCTATTAATTCAGATAATACAAAAAAAGAAACGTTTCCTTATTTAATATCTTGGACAGCTGTTAATGATGAAGCTATTCAATATTTTTCTGGAACAGCTTCTTACAAAAAAGATTTTTTCTTGTCTGAAGAAAATTTACAATCGAATACAAGTTTTACTTTAGATTTAGGTAGTGTATCCGTTATTGCAGAAATCATCATCAATGGAAAAAATGCAGGAGTATTATGGAAAGCCCCTTTTAGAATACCTATTGACGAATTTGTAAAAAAAGGAAAGAATACTTTAGAAATTAAAATAGCAAATTTGTGGTCCAATCGATTAATTGGAGATGAAAAACTAAAATTAGACTATCCAAGAAAAGGCAAAAGAGCAAAACCACTTCCAGAGTGGTTAGAGAATAAAACAGAACGTCAATCAAAAAGAACAACATTTGTAAGTTGGAATCACTATACTAAAAATGACGAATTATCAACTTCAGGATTGTTAGGACCGGTTAAGATAATCAGTTCTATAACTAAAAATTTAAATACATTACAATGAGAAAAATTTTATTTTTATTAATACTGTTAAAAGGACTGTTGCTTTCAGCTCAATCTTTACAACACCCTATCATTCACATAACTGCAGATGAGCGTGCTGAAGTTTTAGATAAAATTAGCAAATACGGTTGGGCTCAATTTGCACAAAATGAACTCAAGAAAAGTGTAGATGCTAAAGTTGCTGCTCATAAATCAAATCCGGCGCAAACTATTAATGCAATTATTGCATTGGCAGATGATGATAATCTTTCAGAAAGCGAAGTTGGTAGTGCAAATAATGAACATTTTAAAGTACTTAGTTCAGCAGCACATGCAGGGATGCTTTATTATTTAACAGAAGATGAAGATTACGCTCAATATGCAGCTGATATAATTTGGCATTATTTTCAAGAATTAGCACCTAGAACTCCTGAAACAACGGCAATTTGTGGAAATTACTTTTTCGATCCTAGAAGTACCTATCCTCATTTGGCATATGCTTATGATTTTATCTATAATTTTTTGAATACACAAGGTAGACAAGTTTACGATAAAACCGCAGGAACGCATATACCCTTTAATAATGAAACCGCACAAAAGGCAATGAAAAACGTTGCAGGAAATGCATTGTTAGAATCTGGAGGGGTAGATAATAAGTATGGCAAGTTGGTTTCTAATCACCCTATTCTTACAGCTCCTGGTGCTTTAGCAGCAATTTTATGTATAGATGATGATACTGAACGAGAACGTTTATTTAATGTGTTTTGGAATACAGGTACACGAAGACAAAATTCTTTCACCAAAACTGTAATGCCAATCTTTGGAGAACAAGGTATTTGGCCAGAGTCTACAAGCTATAGTTTTATGTCACGTATTCAGTTGGTGTTAAATATGGTAGATCGAATTAAGCCAGAATTAGACGTAATTCCTCAATACAGAAATGTATTGGATGGAGTATTCTTATTTGAGAACCTTCGTCATCCAAACAGGTCTTATGTCCGTTATGGCGATTCTAAACGCTATAATGATGGATCTAAATCTTTATTCAGATATGTATTAAGTATTGCAAAAAGAAAAGGATTAACAGATTTACAAGATAAAGCAGAAACAGCACTAGCACAATACTACAACGCTGAAGGTGGACGAAATCAAGCTTTTGGTACTTCAGCTTTTGGTGGTCTAGATCATCTTGGTTTATTTTGGGGAGAAGAATTCCCACTAAATTCAACTAAGGAATTTAACTATAAACCTACTGTTATCGTAAAGCACGCAGGAGTTGCGTTGCAACGTAACTACACAGTAAATAATAACGAGTTATACGGTTTGTGTGGTATTATTGGTGGTGCACATTATGTGCATTCTCATGCCACTGGTATTACAATGGAGTTATATGGGCTAGGTGATATCATGGCGCCTAATGGAGGTATGCCTAAAACCGTTGCAGAACGTAAAATACCAATACACACTAATTATTTTAGGCTTTATGCAGGTAACAACACTGTAATTGTAAATGGTACATCTAAAGGAAGGCAACAAGGGTCTTGGTCCAGCAATTCTTATCTATGGCAAAATACAACAGTTAATAAGGCAGCAGAACCAGCACATCTAGAAGACCCTTTGAGTCCAAACTTCAGTTTTGCTACTCAATTTTTAGATGATAATATAAATAATAGTGATCAACAACGTACGTTAAGTACCATAAGAACAAGCCCAACAACAGCCTATTATTTTGATATGTTTCGTTCAAAATCATTAAATGCAAATAATTTTCACGACTATGTTTATCACAACATAGGTGATGCTACAACTATTCAAACTTTAGATGGTTCAACGCTTCCTACTTCGACCACGAACAGATATCAAAATGATATAGGAGATCCAGTTGAATCTCCAGGTTGGCGCTTTTTTGAAAATACAAATGTAACAGAACCAACTAGTGAAGCTGTTTTTATTCGTTTTGATTTAGAAGCAACCAATTCTTATATGAATATGTTTGCACCTGCTGGAGTAACGAGAGAGTATACAAAAGCCTTAGGACCTGCGACACGTGAAGCACTGAATGGATATGTGAATAAGAAAACACAAATAGTAGCTGTAAGACAACAAGGTGAAGCATGGGATAAACCATATGTGTATATTTTTGAGCCTACTAAATTTACAAACCCTAGTGTAAAGTCCGTTTCGCATATAATGAATGGTGAGGTTATTACAGGCGCAAAAGTCATTTCAGAAGTAAATGGTGCTAAAATAACAGATTACATTTTTTCTAACGCTTCTAATACTTCAGTTTCTCATCATGATATTAATTTTACAGGCGAATTTGGTATTGTGCGTACTGCAATAAAAGATGGAAAAACAAATGTTTCTTTGTATTTAGGAAAAGGAAGTAATTTAGAATTTCTGAACGAAACAATCACAGGAGATGCCGCAGGAAAGGCGTACAAGGAATTCACTCTAGATTATGAATACTTTTCTGAGTTACCTACAAATAATTTTACTATCGAGGTAATAAGCGAAACTTGTACCGGAAAGAATAATGGTAAAATAATAATTAATGCTTTAGAAAATTTTAATTATCAGGTTTCAATAAATAATACCGATTATGCTTTTACAAACGCAATTACTGTTGAAGATTTAAACCCGGGAACTTATGATTTTTGTATAGTTATAAATGGCAATGATTTTGAACAGTGTTATCAAGTAACTGTTGAGGAAGGTCTTTCAGTTACAGGTAAAATCAGTCCTGTTAAAGAAGGTAAAGTTGCGATAACAGTAGATAGAGGTGAAGCACCGTATAAAGTTATAAAAAATGGAAGTTTGATTTTTGAAACGCAATCGGCGAATTTCTCAGTAGATGCAGCACAAGGTGATGAAATTGTTGTAAAAACAAGCATTGAATGCCAAGGCGCTATGCTATCTAAAATAGATTTCTTATCGGAGTTTGAAGTTTATCCAAATCCAGCGGACAATGTGTTTACCATACAATCTTATGGTACAAATTGGAAAAGCCTGAATATTTATAATATCCTAGGAGTTAGGGTATATTCAAATGAAACTGTTCAAAATAGATTGGAAATTGATACAAATCAGCTTAAAATGACAAAAGGCTTGTATTTTATTGTCGTTCAAGGCGAAAAAGGAAATAAATTTACCAAAAAACTAATAGTGAATTAATTTTTATAGATGATAAAATTTCAGTTTTTAATTAAAGTGTTTTGTTGTCTCTTAGTTGTTGGTTGTGCTTCTAAGACAAAAAATACAGCATCAAGCATAACTGACCAAGAAAATGTAGATTACTTTGCAGATAATGGTTTTGGTAATGCCGTTGCTATTGTGCAACATCCCGCAGGTATTTATCATAAAGGTATCACCTACGTTTGTTATCAAGGCCCCTTGGAAGACCCCTATGTGGTGTCATATAATCACAAGACCAAAGCATGGAAAGGACCTTACAAAGCTGGTGTGAGCGAAATGGGTAAAGACCCAAACCGAAAAACAGATAACCACGGAAAACCTTCAATAATGATAGATGATGCAGGTTATATTCACATTACTTTTGGAGGTCATGGAGGTACAAAAAAGTATGGAGAAAACCCTCTCGGTAATCATCACTATGGTAAAAATAAACATGCAGTTTCTAAAAACCCATTAGATATTTCTAGTTGGGAAGAATTAGAAAATATTTCGCCTTTTGGTACCTATAACCAATTTATAAAAATGGATAATGGGGATATCTACTTGTTTTATAGGCATGGTGCACACCGAAGTAATTGGGTGTATCAAAAATCTACAGATAATGGTAGAACTTTTGAAGCGCCTGTTTCATTTTTAAAATACAAGCGTAGAACAGATATGGCGGCTGTAGATTCTTGGTATCCTTGGATTACAAAAGGAAAAAACGATAAATTACATATTGTTTTCGACTATCATTTATGTAGTGATAAAACACCCAAAACACAAGGTTTAGGTCATATTGCAAAGAGATATAGTGTGTATTACATGGCCTTTAATACCACAACAGGTGTTTGGAGTAATGTTGAAGGTGAGCAACTAGAAGTACCGGTAACAAGAGAAATAGCCGATAATAAAGCTATTGTTGCCCATACTCCAGGCAATTGGACTTTTCAAGGTGTTGTGGATATTGATGAACTTGGTAACCCCCATTTGGGCATGACCATAGGTGCCGAAATTGAAGGTTCGCGTCGTAGTGCTTCAAAGACCTTAAACTATTTTAAATGGAATGGTACACGATGGATGCATGCTAAAAATACTGGATTACCCATTGGTGATGGCGACATAGAGGTGAGTTCTTCTAAAAATATTAGCTTTTATCTCGAAGAAAATGATAATGGTATTGGCGAAGTAAACAGGTATGATAGTTCAGATGGAGGTCAAACATTTACGAAAACCAAAACGTTTTTAAGAAAACAAAATTCCAGTTTTTCAATATCGGCGTTAATAGAAAATGCGTATCCAGATGCGCGAATTATTGTTGCACAAAACGTACCAGGAGAAAAGTATAAAAAACTGTATCTTTTGGGCGATAATGGTGCGGTATTAAGGATTAAAGAGGAAGCACAAGTTTTAAAATAATTAAATTTTATAAATAAATAACTAAAAATCAAACACGTAATACTAATGAGAAAACTAAACAAATTAGGGTATTTAATAATGCTAATAGCCTTATGTTTTTCCTGCGGAAATAAAACAAACTCAGGAGAGTCTAAAACAGAAGAAGCTAAAGAAACTGAACAAAAGCCAAACGTAGTGTTCATTCTATCTGACGACCAATCATGGACTGATTATAGTTTTATGGGTGATGAAAATATTGAAACCCCTCGTATTGACCAATTTGCATCAGAAAGTTTAACGTTTAAAAAAGCCTATGTACCTACACCTTTATGTTCGCCATCTTTGGCAACAATAATAACAGGGTTATATCCAAAAGACCATGGTATTTTAGGAAATGACAAGGTTTATGATCGTTCGGGTAACCGAAAAGAGAATAGAGCAGAAGCATATAAACCAATAATATCTGCCTTCGAAAAGCAAACAACACTTCCAGATATACTAAAAGAACAAGGCTACCTATCATTTCAAACGGGGAAATGGTGGCATGGTAACCACAAGATTGGTGGTTTCGATTATGGTATGACTCACGGTGACCCTAAGAGAGGCGGACGTCATGGTGATTACGGATTAAAAATTGGAAGAAACGGTTTAGATACAATAAATAGCTATGTGAATTTAGCACTAAAAGAAAAGAAACCATTTTTCTTATGGTATGCACCATTTTTACCGCACAGACCACATACACCACCGCAACGTTTATTGGATAAGTATTTGAAAAAAACAGATTCAGAGCCACTAGCTAAATATTGGGCGATGTGTGAGTGGTTTGATGAAACCTGCGGACAATTGTTCGATATGTTTGAAGAAAAAGGCTTAACAGAAAACACGTTATTCGTATATGTTTGTGATAATGGTTGGGCGCAAAATCCAGAAAAAGATGGGTATTTAAAACATTCTAAACGTGCGCCTTACGATATGGGTATTCGTACACCAATCATGTACAAGTGGAAGGGGAAAATTACACCTAAAATGGATAATTCAACCATTTCGAGTAGTATAGATATGGTGCCAACAGTATTGGATATTTTAGGCATTGAAAAACCAGAAAATTTACCTGGAGTAAGTGTTTTAGATGAAGAAGCCTTAAAAGAACGTAAGGGTATTTTTGGAGAGGTATATGCACACGATTTTGATACGATTGAAAATAGTATGTTTTACAACATGGCCATTTTTCCTCCTTACAAAATTATCATTCCAGACCCTGAAAGGAAAAAGAACGAGGTAGTACAACTATTCAATATTGAAGAGGACCCATTTGAGCAAAATAATATTGCAGACGCAAATCCAAATATCGTTGAGGATTTAACCGCAAAAATTACAGCATTTAGAGCGGAATAATTCAAATTGTTACTAAAATAATATTCAGATGAAGCGTAGAGATTTTATTCAATTATCAACAATAACTGGTGTGGGATTATCGTTATCCGCTACCAGTTTTTTAAGTGCATGTGGTAAAAGATTAAACGAAACCCATTCATCTGAATACAAAATTTTAGTTTTTAATTTGTTGAAAGAATGGTGTGATGGCATGATTAAAATTCAAATCATCAATCCATCAGACCCAACAGTACATGGGCAATTTAAATGCCCAACAGGATGGATGCACGGTCGCGTTATCGATGCCGTGTATCCATTTTTTTGTATGGCTAAAATTACTGGCGAACAAAAATATTTAGATGCTGGTATTGCTGTTTTTGAATGGGGTAAAAATGTTACCAAACCCAATGGTGCTTGGACTAACGATGTAGACCCTAAATCCTGGGAAGGCACAACCGTTTTTGCAGCCATTGCATTAGCAGATACTTTAAAGTTTCATGGCGATTTAATTGATGAAACAAGAAAAGAACGCTGGTATATGCGTTTGGAGCAAGCTATGGATTTTGTGTATAATAGATTTCATGTAGTAGGTAATTCTAATATCAACTATAGTGCTACCACAATTTATGCTTTGCATTTAATAGGCAATATGCTTAACAATACAAAGTATTTAGAAAGAAGTAAGGATATGGCTAATCAGATTAAAAGCCATTTCTCTGAACCAAACGCTTTACTTTTTGGCGAAATTCAAAATAAAAATAAAAAAGCGCTGAGTCCTAAAGGCTTACCAGGGATAGATTTGGGCTACAACATTGAAGAATCTCTTAATAATTTGGTGCTGTATGCATTGGAAGCAAAAGATGAGGAGCTTTTACAAATCCTAAAAAAATCATTAAACTCACATCTACAATTTATATTGCCCGATGGCGGTATAGACAATAGCTTTGGGAACCGCATGTTTAAATGGACCTATTGGGGTAGTAGAACAAGTGACGGTATGCAACCTGCATTTTCATTTATGGCAGGGGATAATCCCGCTTTGGGAACCGCAACATTTAATAATACAGAATTGTTAAGGCAGTGTACTAAAGATGGCTTGTTATATGGTGGTTTACATTATATGTCGCATGGTGTTGAGGCCAGTGTACATCACACCTTTGCCCATGCCAAACCATTGGCTACCATTTTAGACCATTGGGACCATTTACCTAAAATTGATAAGACTGCACCACTTCCAAGAGCAGTAGCCAATGGAGAAACCTATTTTAAAGAGTTAGATGTATCTTTATTTGGCAAAGGCGATTGGCGAGGAACAGTATCTGCTTACGATTCCATTTACAGTACCAGAAAAGATGTAAGGCAAGCCACGGGCGCATCGCTTTGTACCTTATATCACATGAAAGTGGGGTTATTGTGTACTACAAGTTTGGCAATTTATAAACTTTTAGAAGCGCACAATCAACAGGAACAACCTGGAGAGGATTTTGCATTGACACCAAGAATAGAAACCTTTAAAGATGATACTTGGTATACCAATTTATTCGATTTAGAAGCCACTTTTACCTCAAAAGATGAGTCGGATAGTTTGGAATACGAAGCCAAAGTACAACTAAAAAACGAAGCTTTTGAGGCGGTAACTGAAACAGCTTCAAATTTCAGTTTAGATTATTCCGCAACTTCGGAAAAATTAGAAATACTTGCGACAACCGATGAGGCTATAAAAACACCAACTGCTTTTGTATTACCAATCGTATCTCCAACAGGGGAAAAAGTAACACAAGTTTCAGAACATGAAGTTACTATCGAAAAGCCAGAAGGCACGGTAAAAATCACTTCAAGTTCAGTTATAAAAATAAAAGACACGCCAAAAGGTAGATTGTTTAATATGGTACCTGGCGTAGAAGCAGTGCCATTAATTATGCCTTTTGAAGATAAAAATCAAGTTAAAATTACAATCAAAGTTATTTAAAAACACATGAAATATATTGTTGGCATAAGCCTACTGTTCATTTCAATTTGCACGTTTGCAAATGAACCTCTGTTACAGAATAGTTACTTAAGAAACGGACAAAGCCTTAACGGTAGGTGGCATTACATTGTAGATGTTTACGAAACAGGGTATTACAATTACAGAATGGAACCTCATGATGGTACCGAAAATCCAGGTTCTAGTGCCTACTTTTTAAATAAGAAGCCACAAAATAAAACGGATAGGGTGGAGTATGATTTTGATGCGGCGCCTACTATGGTTGTTCCCGGTGACTGGAATTCTCAGGAGGAAAAACTGTTTTATTACGAAGGCACCGTTTGGTATAAAAAGTCATTTAATGTTGAAAATTATGATGCGTCTAAACGTTACTATTTACATTTTGGAGCAGTAAACTATAGGGCAGATGTCTATTTGAATGGTAAAAAATTAGGAGTTCATGTTGGTGGATTCACACCGTTTAATTTCGAAGTGACCCATCTTTTTAAAGAAAAAGACAACTTTTTAATTGTTAAAGTAGATAACAAACGTGCTGCTGATGAGGTGCCAACATTAAGTACAGATTGGTGGAATTACGGCGGTATTACTAGAGATGTTACTATTTATGAGTTAGATGACACGTTTATTGAAGATTATAAAATTCAACTGACTAAAAACAACAATAAGGAGGTTTCCGGATACATTCAATTGAATGGAGAAAATAAGGGGAATCAAAACGTTAGCCTTTCCATCCCAGAATTAAAAATTAATAAATCTTTTACAACGGATACTAACGGATTTGTTGCGATAAAATTTCCTGTGAAACGTGTGTCGTATTGGAGTGATGCAAATCCGAAACTATACGATGTAAACATTGCCATTTCAAACGATAAAATATCGGATAAAATTGGCTTTAGAAATATTGAAACTAATGGGAAGCAAATTTTATTAAATGGCGAAAAAATATTTCTGAAAGGTATTTCCATTCATGAAGAAAACGTAATGCGTGGCGGTAGAGCTTGGTCTATTGAAGATGCTAAAGTATTGTTGGGTTGGGCAAAAGAATTGGGTTGTAATTATGTGCGTTTAGCGCACTATCCGCATAATGAGAACATGATTCGTCTGGCAGACCAAATGGGTATCTTAGTTTGGGAAGAAATACCTGTGTACTGGACCATACAGTGGACGAACACCGAAACCTATAACAAGGCTGAAACACAGTTGTCAGAATTAATCCAACGTGATAAAAATAGAGCCTGTTCCATCATTTGGTCTATGGCCAACGAAACACCAACGTCTAAAGAGCGTTTAACTTTTTTAACCAATTTAGCAACCACGGCTAGAAAATTAGATGACACGCGTTTAATTAGTGCCGCTTTAGAAGACCATGGTAAAAAAGAAAACAAAAACATCATGATTGTAGAAGATGAATTTGCTGAGGTTGTGGATGTGCTAAGTTTCAACCAATACTATGGTTGGTATGGAGGTAAAATTGATAACATCAAAAACATACGTTGGGAAATTGATATCGATAAACCTGTAATTATTTCAGAGTTTGGTGCAGGTGCGCTTCAAGGATATCATGCAGATAATATGACACGTTGGAGTGAAGAATTTCAGGAATTATTATATGAAGAAACCTTACCAACATTGGCTAAAATACCTGGAATAAGTGGTATTACACCATGGACTTTAGTCGATTTTAGGTCACCAAGACGTACTTTAATTCCATATCAAAACGGCTGGAACAGAAAAGGCTTGATATCAGAAACAGGAAACAAAAAGAAAGCCTTTTACACCTTGCAATCGTTTTATGAAAACATCAAATAAAATAGAAGATTAACATGAGAAAATTACTCACATTAATTGCTGTTTGTGGATTACTAATTTGTTCTTGTAAAAGTAAATCTGCATCAGAGCGAGCTACTTCGCAAGAACCTTCAAACCCCAATGTATTGTTTATCGCTGTAGATGATTTGAACAATATGATAGGGCCAATCGATAACTTTTCAAACGTAAAAACACCAAATTTTGATAGGTTAGCAAATATGGGTGTAACATTCACCAATGCGCATGTTCAAGCACCACTTTGCGGGCCTTCAAGAGCCTCAATTATGACGGGGCTGCGACCATCAAATACGGGTATTTACGGAATGGCTCATGACAATGACGTAAGACGAGATGGAAATTCAGCAACAAAAGATATTACCTTTTTACCAGAATATTTTGGTAACAATGGCTACCATACTATGGGTATAGGCAAGTTGTTTCATAATCATGCTCCCGATAGTGTGTTTCATGAGTCTGGTGGACGTGTTAGAGGTTTTGGGCCATTGCCTAAAAAACGATTTGTTTGGGATGGCTACGGAAAAGGTATCAAAGGTGTTCATGGTAGAACGAGTACCGATTGGGGTGCATTTCCTGAAACCGATAGTTTGATGCCCGACCATGCTTCTGCAAATTGGGCCATTGAACGTTTACAAAGAGATTATGACCAACCTTTCTTTTTAGGGGTTGGATTTTTACGCGTGCACGTACCGTTATATGTCCCTCAAAAGTGGTTTGATTTATATCCTTTGGAAGATATTGAAACACCGCCTTATAAAGCAGATGATTTGACTGATATTCCCAATGTTGGTTTACAAATTAACGATTTACCGATGATGCCAACCACAAATTGGGCGATTGAAAGTGGTGAGTGGAAAAAAATTGTACAAGCTTATTTAGCGTGTATTAGTTTTGTAGATAACCAATTAGGGCGTGTATTAGATGCTTTAGAAAATAGCAAATATGCCGATAATACGGTTATTGTTTTGTGGTCAGACCACGGGTATCGTCTGGGTGAGAAAGAAACTTTTGCTAAACACGGATTATGGGAAACAGCAACTAAAGCACCATTGATGTTCGCTGGTCCAAGTTTGCCAAAAGGTAAAAAGATTGACGCACCAGTGGAGTTTTTATCCATTTACCCGACGCTATTAGAACTCAGTGATTTACCGGCCTATTCAAGAAATGAAGGTAAAAGTTTAGTATCCATGATGACCAATGACGAAGGTGTTGAAGACGCTCATGCATTAACAACTTATGGTATGAATAACCATGCGGTAAGAACCAATGAGTTTAGATACATTCAATATGAAGATGGTACACAAGAATTGTACGACCATAGTAATGACCCTAACGAGTGGACGAATGTTGCAGGTAATGAGGAGTACAATGAAAAAATTGAGGAATTAAAACAATTATTGCCTACTATAAATGTAAAATGGGATGAAAAATCGAAATACACGTTTCAACCTTATTTTGTAGAACAGAAAGCGCGTACTAGCGGCGAAAATTAAAACTAGTTGAGGTTTAGGGTTAATTAGTTTTCGGGTGATATCTATCTTAATCAGAAAGTCTTATAAAATCCAGAAGTTTATCTCTGGTTTTTTTTTATAATTTTTTTTACGGCATACTACAGGATAGGTAAAGCGTAAAAGTTAAGTAATTTTATTTCTTAATTCATTCTTAGAAAAATGAATATTACTTCTAAAATAATCAGAACAATAAAAATGTTATGAAAATAAAAGTACTACTGTTGTTTTTAATTGTGATTATACAAAGTAATGCACAAAATTATCCTTTCAATTTACCAGATAATATCGAAGTAACCATAAATTTGAATACAGAGTCTCAAGAAAGCTTCAATAACTTATTACTAGGAACCAATATTCATCATTTTAGCACGAATCAAGAAAAAGATTTTGTGAGGTTGTTTAACCCACTTTCAGTGCGTTTTCCTCATGGGTTGTGGGCTAATTGGTACGATTGGAGAAGGGATGTATCCAGACTTTTTGGTGAAGAGCAGTTTGAGTACAAACAGGGCGTTAATGGCACACCTAGAATGAAAGAGGTAGATTTTTTGGCAAATTTATATGTTTTTGATAACAATAATATTAAAGTAGGAATTGATGGTTTAACCACATTAAATACGGAACGTAAATCCAATACAGGAAAGGGATTCAGTATGATGTGGACCTTTAATATGAGTGCAGATGGTACTAATTTTAATAATGGTTGCCCAGAAAGTGTTGCACGTTATCAAGATTTAATTAATAGAGGGTTTGAAGTTAAAAATATTGAAATGGGTAATGAGAATTTTTATCCAGGACAGCGTAGTTCAATAATACCTAATGCAGAAGATTATATTGCTAGAGCAAAATCTATGTCTGCTGCTCTAAAGGCGCTAGATCCAAACATTAGAGTATCTATACCTTTATTAAGGCGTGATAGTTGGGCTAACCCAAATTGGAATAGTGACTTAACCGTAGATCAATCTTATTTTGATGCTGTTACTATTCATACTTATGTAGGTTCAGATCCAGATGATGCTAGTAACAGCGATGAAGCATTTAGCACAGCCTTAACAGCAAGAAAGCATTTATTAGCTTCAATTACAGATTATCCACGTAAAGTTACTAACAAACCTATTTGGTTAACCGAATGGGGTGTAAAATCTGGAGGGCCTAATGCGGTATCTGCACTGGGAGCTGTAGATTGTTTTTTAATGATGAGCGAAAATCAGGATATTTTTGAGCGTGCCAATTGGTTTAGTACCAATGGTAAATTGAATTCAATGCTGGTTTGGGAAGAATATATAGATGGGCAAGGTAGAACTAAAGAAAGAATAAAATATCCTTTAGAAAAAACTTTATTTGGGTCGGCTTACGAAATTACCCGAAGTATTCTTGAAAATAGCACATTAATAGGTAGTGACATGCAGTCTCCAAATCTTATTGAAGACGTAAAAGCTGTAAGCGCCAGGGTAGTTTGGAAAGATGGTAAAGCTACTGTTTTGGCTTTAAATTTAACCGATAAGGATGTGGTCTTTAATGTGTCGGTTGACGGTGGAAGTTTTACAGATACTTACATACATAAAGCTATGACGTTTTCAGCTGTAGATGAAGAACGTGCCGTACCTTATAACGATAGTCCGTTATCTCTAATCAAAGAGGGGGCAGGCCAAATTATTCTTCCTAAATTATCAATTAATACTATTGCATTAAGTGGTGTTAACGTTAAAGAAGTATTACCTTCAAATAATTTCAATATTGAGACCATTAGTGAGACATGTACAGGTAAAAATAATGGTAAGATTATTATTAACACCTTAAAAACTAAAGATTATAATGTACAAATTGCAGGAGTAGATTATAGTTTTACAAAAGATGTAACCATTGAAAATTTGAGTCCCGGAAATTACGATTTCTGTATCACAGTTGATGGCGAAGATTTTAAACAGTGTTTTAGTTTAGAAATTAAATCAGGAAATTCTATTTCTGGTAAAATAGCCCAAAATAAAGACAAGGCAACCATTGCTATTGAAAGTGGTGAAGGACCTTATACTATCATTAAAAATGGCGAATTGCTAATGACAACAAACCAAAAACACATAGAAATAGATGTAGTTCATGGTGATAAAATTGATGTTAAGGCCAAAGCGGACTGTCAAGGTAAATTGTCTAAAAAAATAAATATGCTAGAAAATATCTTAGCGTATCCAAATCCATCAAAGGGTATGTTTGATATTTATATTCCAAATGACTTTAAAGAGGTAGGTTTAAGAATGTTTAACGTTTATGGTCAGTTAATATCAAACCAGGTTTATACTGTAAATGGAGGTAAGGTGCATATTGATATTTCAAATAAACCTGCAGGAATTTATTTCGTAAAAGTAGGTTTAGAAAATGAGACTACGATTAAAATTATTAAACAATAAAAAATTGAAATGAATAAAATAGTTATCTACGGTATTAGTTTATTAGCGCTTTTGTTGGCTTGTAAAAGTGGAAAAGAGGAAACTACAAAAGAACAAAAACCTAAGAACATCTTATTCATCGCAGTTGACGATTTGCGCCCTGAACTGAATTTTTATGGCTCAAATCATATTAAGTCTCCAAATTTAGATAAGCTTGCTGGAGAAAGTTTGGTGTTTAATCGTGCTTATTGTAACGTGCCTGTTTGTGGTGCTTCTAGAGCAAGTTTAATGACTGGGGCTAGACCAACGAGAAAGCGCTTTATTAATGCTTATACAAAAAAAGACAGTGATTTTCCGGAAGCAATATCATTACCAATGTTGTTAAAACAGAATGGGTACACCACAATTTCTAATGGGAAAATATATCATCATAAAACAGATGATAAAAACGCATGGGATGAAATGTGGCAACCAGATGGTTTGTGGAGCTATGCGTTACCCGAAAGTCAAGAGATAAGAAAGAATACCCGTAGAGGCTTGCCAATGGAAATGGCAGAGGTGCACGACTCCGTATATAGAGATGGAAAATTAGCATTAAAAGTCATAAAGGATTTACAAAAATTAAAGCAAGAAAAACAACCCTTTTTCTTGACCATGGGTTTAATGAAACCCCATTTGCCTTTTACAGCACCAAAAAAGTATTGGGATTTATACGATAGAGAACGTATAGAATTACCTGAAAGTTATATACAACCAGAAAGTACACCTAGGCAAGCCTTTCATAAATATGGTGAATTAAGAAATTATGAAAATATTCCTAAAGATGGTCATTTACCAGATGATTTAGCTAAAGAACTTATTCACGGCTACTACGCATGTGTAAGTTATATAGACGCTCAAATAGGGTTGGTTCTAGATGAACTAAAACGCTTAGAGTTGGATGAAGATACCATCGTTATTTTATGGGGCGACCATGGTTGGAATTTAGGTGACCACAAGTTGTGGTGTAAGCATGTTACATTTGAAACTGCCCTAAGAACACCATTGATAATAAAAGTACCCGGTAAAACCAGTGGTCAAAAAACAAATGCCATAACTGAATATATAGATATTTATCCAGCTTTAGCTGAACTTATTGGATTAGATATCCCTGAAACTGTTGATGGTAAAAGCTTTGTGCCATTAATTGAAGGACAATCTCAAGAAAAGGACTGGGCAGTATCAAAATTTAAAGATGCTGTTACTTTAATAAAAGGTGATTTATTCTACACAGAATGGATTAAAGATGATGGAATAGCCTATGCTAAAATGTTGTTCGACCATAAAACGGACCCATTAGAATTGGATAATTTGGCTGAAAAACCCGATTATCAAGAAAAAGTGGCAATTTTGGCAAAGGAGCTAAGAGCAAAATGGGGTAAGGACTTCTTGAGCAAATAACCATACTAAATGGTAAATATGAGAAAACTTCAAGTAGTAATACTATTGGTTTTAAGCATTGCTTTCGGTTGTGCCCATAAAGCAGAAAAAAAGGAAGGTAATATCGATTCTAGAAACTCTACCGCTTCCAAACCAAATATTATTTTCTTCCTTGCAGACGACCAAGATGTACAGGATTATGGTTGTTATGGTAATGAAAAAGTAAACACCACGGCCGTAGATAGATTAGCAAAAGAAGGCATGCTGTTTACCAACGCATTTACAGCACAAGCTATTTGTGCACCTAGTAGGTCACAATTATTTACTGGTAAATACCCGTTAAAAAATGGCTGTTTTGCGAACCATACAGCAACAAAACCGGATATTAAAAGCGTAACCACGCACATGAAAAATTTAGGTTATGAAGTTATTTTAGCAGGTAAAAGTCATGTAAAACCAGGAAATGTTTATCAGTGGGATAAAGAATGGCATCCGGTATATAGAAAGGATGTTCCAAGACCTTATATTCCTTTAGACAGTATTGAAAACTATTTAAAAACAACCAAAGGACCTTTCTGTATGTTTATCACATCGGCTTATCCACATGCTACATATTTTGATGTAGAAAATCCGAAAGCCAGTGATATTAAGTTTTATCCATTTAATGCCAATAAAAAAGAGGACACCGATTACATAAAGAAAAAAGCAGGGTACTACAGAAGTATAGAAGAAGATAACACCCAATTAGAAAAAGTATTGAGCTTTGTAGATAGTTATCTAGATGATAATACGCTGTTTATTTATAGTGCAGACCATGGTGTGTCTGGTAAGTTTAGCGTAAAAGATTTAGGCTTAAAAGTACCATTTGTGGCACGTTGGCCTAAAATGATAAAAGCAGGAACAACATCCAATCAATTAATTCATTATACCGATGTGTTGCCAACTTTTATGGAACTAGCAGGAGGGAAGGCACCCGATGATATGGATGGAAGCAGTTTTTTACCATTGCTTCAAGGTGAAGATGTAAAGATAAACGACTATGTTTATGGTGTAAGAACCAATCAGAATATATTATTTTCTGAAGTATTTCCGTCGCGTATGATACGCAACCAGCGTTATAAATACATTAGGAATTTCAATTCGGTAGAGGTTGTGGATAAAAACTTAACAGGAAAACCAAATGTAGATTTCTTTATCAAGCGCGGTGCAGAAGCTCATAAAAGGGAACGTTTTGAAGAATTATACGATTTAGAAAACGACCCTTTTGAAAGGGAAAATCTTATTAACAATCCAGAATTACAAGACATTAAAGAGCAATTAAGAAACGATTTGTTTGCTTGGATGAAATCTCAAGGCGACTTTCTGGACAATACTGTCGGTAATATGCCACTACTGCTTCCAAAAAGTGGAAGAGGAAATCGTTTGGATAAGGATACTAAAAAGCGTCAAATTCCTGACGAGATAAAAAACACACTAACAATTGAAGACCACACCATCATAGAACACTGGTAAAATTATTATATCATGAAAAGTGCTTTCACAATACTTATAGCCTGTCTGCTAATTTTTACATCCTGTAAAGAGGAGAAGAAGAACACCGAAGTAGCCCAGGAAACCAAACCTAAAAACATCTTATTTATTGCTGTGGACGATTTACGTCCAGAGTTGAACTTCTACGGCGCCAATCATATCCAATCGCCCAATTTAGATAAATTGGCCAGCGAAAGTTTGGTGTTTAATAGAGCTTATTGTAACGTGCCAGTTTGTGGAGCTTCAAGAGCAAGTTTGCTTACGGGTGCAAGACCAACACGTCATCGTTTTATTGATGCTAAAACAGAAAAAGACCATGACTATCCGGAGGCAGTATCATTACCCATGCTTTTAAAACAGAATGGATATAAAACAATATCAACTGGTAAAATATACCATGGCGGTAAAGACGATAATACTGCTTGGGATTCGAGATGGTTCCCTAAAGGAAATGTTAGAGATTATCAAATACCTGAAAGTAGGGAGCAAGCTATAGTAACAGGTTATGGACCTCCTTTTGAAAATATAGCTGTTGAAGACAGTGCTTATTTTGACGGTAAAATTGCTAAAAAAGGGATAGAAGATTTACAAAAACTAAAAGAAGGGAACCAACCATTTTTTCTGGCACTTGGTTTTATGAAACCACATTTACCATTCAATGCGCCAAAAAAGTATTGGGATTTGTATGATAGAAGTACGATTGAGCTTCCTGAAAGCTACATACAACCAAAAACGACACCTAAACAGGCCTTTCATAAATTTGGGGAATTACGTAAATATAGTAATATCCCTAAAAAAGGAGACGTTTCAGAAGACATGGCAAAAGAGATGATTCACGGCTATTATGCCTGTGTTAGCTATGTAGATGCACAGATTGGTTTGGTTTTAGACGAATTGAAGCGTTTAGAGTTAGAAGACGATACCATCGTAATTTTATGGGGAGACCATGGTTGGAATTTAGGCGACCACAAATTATGGTGCAAACATGTTACGTTTGAAACCGCTTTAAGAACACCACTTATCATTAAAGTGCCAGGTAAAACCAGCGGGCAACAAACGGATGCGATAACAGAATACATAGATATTTATCCAAGTTTAGCGGATTTAGTTGGTTTGGATAGTCCTGAAACCGTTGAGGGACAAAGTTTTGTACCAATAATCGATGGGGAAACGCCACAAAAAGATTGGGGTGTGTCTAAATTTAAAGATATGGTTACCTTAATTAAAGGTGATTTGTTTTACACCGAATGGGTTAAAGATGATGGTATTGCCTACGCTCGTATGTTATTCGACCATAAAACAGACCCTTTAGAATTAGATAATTTAGCTGAAAAACCAGAATTTCAGGACACTGTAAATCAACTTGCGGTTGAGCTAAGAGAAAAATGGGGTAAAGATTTCTTAAGTAAATAGTGGTTATGAAGTGGAATGTATTCTTATTAGTGTTTTTAGTCCTTGTAGTTTCCTGCAAAACAAACAAGCCTCTTAAAGAAAAGAACAGCGATACCCAAGATGATTGGAAATTAGCTTTTCAGGATGATTGTACCAAAGATTGGACAAAACAATGGACTTTAGATGGATTAATTGCAACGGTTGAAAACACTAAGGAAGGCATGCATTTTAAAGCAGGTCCTGAAGCTTATAATGATGCACATCATGCGGTTTTATGGACAAAAAATTCATATACTGGAGATGTAAAAATTGAATTTGACTACATCAAAACAGATGATGAAAATCGATTTGTGAATATACTTTATATTCAGGCCACTGGAGACGAAGAAGGAGTTCATGAAAAAGACATTTCAAAGTGGAAAAAGAAACGTGAAGTTCCTGCCATGAGACAGTATTTTGAAAATATGAACGTTTTTCATATTAGTTATGCAGCGTTTGGAAATAAAGGTGATGGATTTTATTATGTTAGATCGAGAAGATATCCTAAAGCCAAAGGACAACCATTTAATGCCATTGTGGTGGAACCTTCTTACGATGAACAAGGCTTTTTTGAGAAGGGTAAAAAGTATCATATTACTGCAATAAAATCGAAAGATACATTGTCTTTTAAAATGGAAAATGAAGGAAATGAAGAAACCTTTAAATGGGATATTTCTAAAGTAAAACCAATACAAGAAGGTAGAATTGGTATTCGTCACATGTATCGACGTTCGGCAATTTATAAAAACTTCAAAGTTTATAAGAAGTAGTCAAGATAGTTCAGGACGGTTTTTGTAGTTGTAATAACTATTTTGTTATTCTTAATGTGAATTCAAATTGTTACTTGAAACTAAGTAATTACACTTTAACCATTCCTCATGAAAAAAATCGTATTCTTTTTTAATAAAATAGTCCTGTGTCTTGCATTACTTATTTTAATTGTAAGCTGTAATTCCAACAATGAAATTACAGCGAATCAACCTGGAGATTTAGTTCAAGATTTATTGAAAGGTTTTCAAAATCCACCTGCCGAAGCAAGACCTTTTGTGCGCTGGTGGTGGAATGGCAACAAAATAAAAAAAGAGGAGTTAGACAGGCAGCTAGAATCTTTAAAAAATGTGGGGTTTGGTGGTGTTGAAATAAATCCTATCGCTATGCCTAATGCGACGCCAACAGATGAAAAGTCTCTGGTTTGGATGAGTGATGAGTGGGTAGACCTTGTAGTACATGCCTGTAAAAAAACGCAAGATTTGGGCATGATTGCTGATATTATAGCTGGAACGGGTTGGCCTTTTGGTGGGGAGTTTCTAACTGAAGACCAAACCTGTCAACGCATGGTCTCAGATAAAATTTTGTACCAATCGGGGGATATTATTAAGGTAAGTGAAGGCTATTTAATCGACTATTATAAAAATAAATTCAAGAACAGCCGTGAAGAAAAACGCAACAGTAAACGTACAACATGGCGTTTATCAAGTATCTCATTAGTACCTGTCAACTGCAATTCTTCTACTCAAATAATCAACCTTACAGGACATCAGGATGACTCAGGTAATATTTCATATGCCATTAATGGGGAAGGGAGTTATTATCTGTCGTATCAATTATTGCAACAAGATTTTAGGGATGTTACTTTGGGAGCACCAGGAGGTGCTGGTCCTGTTATTGACCATTACAAACAGGAAATGACTTTGGCTTATTTAAATAGGATGAAGAAAATTTCGGAGCGTTCGGGTATTCCTTTAAACCAATTAATCCGAGCACTGTTTTGTGATAGCATAGAGGTGTCTGGAGCCAATTGGAGCGATGGTTTTTCTGAGTTATTTTTCAAAAGGTATGGCTACAAACTTGAGCCTTGGTTAGCTTTCGTGTTCTATGAAGGGCATCACGACTATTCTAAAAGTAAATATTTAGATGAATTTTCAGAAGATTTTAAAACGCAGGTAAAGCGTGTGCGTTTTGATTATAACAACATGTTGGTGGAAACTTTTCTCGAGAATTTCACCAAGACGTATAAAGCGTTCTGTGAAGAAAATGGCATTTTATGTCGCTACCAAGCCTACGGAACCCCGTTTTTAATGGGAATGATGGATGGTTATATGATACCCGATATTCCTGAAAGTAATAACTGGATTTATTCGGCTAAAATGAGAGATTCGCTCTGGCAATGGCGACAATCTCATGGCTACATGATATGGAATTTGTACGCTTCGTCAGGAGCGCATTTAACGGGTAAAAAAATAACCAGTTGCGAAACTATGACCAATACCAATGGTGTTTTTAGAACCACATTGGAGGAGATTAAACAGCATGACGATATGAATTTCATAACCGGTATCAATCACTCGGTTCTACATGGGTATAATTATTCGCCTAAAGATGCACCTTTTCCTGGTTGGATTCGCTATGGTGCTTATTTCAGTGAGCAAAACCCATGGTGGAAACATTTAAGTAGTTGGGTAGATTATAATGCGCGATTGTCTTATGTATTTCAAAACTCAAAAGCTGAAAAATCTATTGCCATCTTAGGACCAACTTCCGATTTGTGGGGTGATAAAGGATTGGCAAGAGAACCATTTCACTTAGAACCAGAGTATTTATATAGGTTGTGGGAACCTATAAGTCAGTTAGGATATTCTTGCGATTATATCAACCAAAATGTATTGGCGAATGCTGAGGTAAACGCTGGCGTTTTAACCTATGGCGACATGAATTTTAAATTACTTGTCTTAGCTAATTTGGAATCAGTAGATATTAAAGTAGCCAAAACATTGAAAGATTTTGTGGCTTCTGGTGGCAAGGTTGTTGTTATTGATGGTTTACCTGATAAATCTCTAGGGTACAGTAATTATCAAACTAATGATGCCCTTGTTTCACGAATTATGACTGATATTCAAAATAATTATGCATCATCAATTATTAGTGTGAATTCACCAAATTCAATGGAGGAATTATTCTCATGGACGGAAGAAGTTTTGAAGACATCTGAACTCTCACCAGATGTTGAAATTAATAATCCCAGTAAAAACGTATTTCAAATCCATCAAACAACTTCAAAAGAAATCATTTATTTCTTTACAAATGTCAATCGTTATAAGGCGTCAAATTTTATAGCGAAATTTCCATTTCAAAATAAATATCCATATCTCTGGAATCCCGAAACAGGTGAACGCAAGCTTTATTATTTTGAAACATCTTCAAACGAATTAGACATCAGTTTAGAACCACTTCAGTCTTTACTTTTAGTATTTGAAGACAAAAAACCAGAGGTTACTTCTAAAGATAAGAAAACCGAGTTGGTATTTTCAAAAGAAATACGAACGAATTGGGCGGTAGAAGGGAAAAGGGTAGATGGTGAAAGTTTTACGTGGAGCATGACTGCTTTACAGGATTTTGGTGCATCAAAAGATCAAACACAAAATACATTTGCAGGAACTATAATTTATAAAGCTAAAATTACTGTTGAAGATGCCATTACGCATTTAGATTTAGGCAATGTGAATGAAGGCATTACAGAACTTTACATAAACGGTAAAAAAGTTGGGAAACGTTGGTTCGGAAAAGCGATATATCCAGTATCAGATTTTATAGAAGAAGGCGAAAATGATATTGAAATTCACTACACAACCGTGTTGTCTAACTACTGTAGGTCTTTAAATATTCCAGCTGTAAACAGATGGACAAATAGATATAAAAATGAGCCTTTAACCTCTGTAGGTATCGCCGGAACAATTAAACTGATGAAATATGAGTAATAGAAATTACGAAATAATATAGCGCATGAAACTACAAAAAAAAATAAAAATAATAGGTTGCTTCGTATTATTGGCATGTATTACAATAACTCAATTTAAGGTATGGTCTCAAACCCAAGAACGCCCATTTATTTTGGTAAAGGCTTCTGAACGTCAAAAAATACTCGATAAAATAGAAAACCAGGATTGGGCAAATGAGATATATGCCAACTTGAAAAAGGAAACTGATAAGCAAGTTGAGGTTTTCTATGGAAATCCTGAAGCTTTCGTGAGACAATTACCATTTGATTGGTCTAAAAAACAGCAAAATCAGTTTCCTTCATTTTTAAAAACAACACATGTTGCCAATGGTGTTCAAGAGAATTTGGATAATGCCACCGATGAAGAGTGGCAACCCGCCGAATTATTAATAAATAACTTGCAAGTAGCTTTAAACTGCGGAGTTATGTATTACTTAACCGAGAATGAAAAATATGCCTATGTAGCGAGTAGCATTTTGTATTCATTTTTGAAATCTGTTCAGCAATCAGAAGTATCTGCTTGGAGAGGTCGAGGAGGTTGGTTATTTCCTTATGATGGCTTTCGTGAGGTTCGTGTTATAGGGTATAAACTACCGCTAATTTATGATTTTATACATCCTTATCTAAAACAAGAAGGAAAGGCTTTTGATATAGTAAAAAACAATAAAGTGAATTTTCCTTTTGAAGACGCTCAAAAGGTATTTAAGGCTTACGCAAACATAACAGTAAATTATGGACAAACAGGCTCAAACCACTGTGCTTTAGAAGCGCCTAGTTTGGTGTTTAATGCCTTAGCAATGGATGATGAAAAGGAGCGAGAAAAATGGTTGTCTTATTTTTTAACAGAAAGTACAGAGAACCAAGATGCCTTGGATATTATGGTTAAAAATTATAAAAATGAAGGAGATATTTGGCCAGAAACCTCTCAATATTTAAATCATACCACGTCTATTTTAGCAAGATTGATGTTAGTAGTTAATAAATACAATCCGTCTTTAAAATTAGGGGAGAAGTATCCTAATGTGTTGCATGCTTTACCGCGACTCGATTATTTTGTGTATCCAAATAACGACATTGTACGTTGGGGTGATGGACACCGACGAGCTCATGCGCCCTACGAGGCTTATGAAAATGCATTTGCCTTGGCTAAGATGGATGGCCTAACGAAAATTCAAAACAAATTTGCACCACTTATTAGTACCGCAATTAAAAAAGGGAAATATGTACGCGAAGGGGTTGAGGCTTTGTTTTGGTATGACGATGACTTTAAAGATGCCCCCGCATCTATCAAATTGCCTCGAACCGACAAAGTATATCATGCAGGCATTATTATGCAACGTAATTTAAGCAGTACCAAGAATCCTAAAGATGGTTTAATGTGTTTTGTTGGTGGTGCGCACATGGTTCATGGGCATGCAGAAGGTATGAACATTGAACTTTATGGCGAAGGACAAGTATTAGGTGTAGACCACGGAAGAAAAAAATACGGTAAAGATTTACATGAAAATTATTCCAGGATTTTTGCTGCACACAATACAGTAATCGTGAATGGAAGCTCTCAAGGCGAAGGCGGATGGGTAAACTTAGGTATAAATAAGGTAAAGCCGATTGCTATGGAGCCTGAAGTTGGAAAAGAAGGGGTATCTCCATACCATTCGTTTAGTTTAACAAGTTTTGAAGATGATAAAGGTGATAAAGCCGAGGCAAGTCAAGAACGCACTTTAGCTTTAATTAGAACTTCGTCTACAACAGGGTATTATGTGGATGTATTTCGCTCAAAATCCAGATTACCCAATGAATATCATGATTATTTGTATCATAATATAGGAGACAAACTCACTTTTGAAAACAAGGATTTAGAGTTTAAAAAAACGCCTGAAAGATATATGGCGAATGCAAACGAACCTTGGAAACGCAATAAACTTTACAGGCATCCAGGATGGCATTTTTTCAAGAATGTAAAAACTTCAAAATCATATACCGATGATGTAAAGGCAAAATTTCATACTAAAAAATTAAGGCAGGGTGCGGTTTTTATGGAACTCCATATTCCCGGTTTTGAAAATAGAACTTATACCAAAGTAAAGGCTCCAACTACTTTCGAGTCTCCCGAACCTTATAACGATTTGCCAACGCCTACCTTGGTTATTAGACAAGAAGGTGAAGCATGGAAGAATCCGTTTGTGGTGGTTTTTGAGCCTTACAATGATATGGAAGCGCCATCTATCCAATCGGTGACTAAAATTAAACAAGATGGGATATATAAAGGTTTAAAAATTGTAAGTAAGTTACCTTCTGAAACTATAACTCAATTTATAATCACTCAATCTAAAAACCAAGTGTTTAAAAGTGATACCTTAGGAATACATTTTGAAGGGACTTTTGCGATTATTACATTAAATGAAGATGATTCCTTAAAAAGTATTTATATTGGCGATGGTCAAACCTTAAACTATAAAAATGAAACCATTGAGACAGGTGCAGAGAACAAGTATTATAAAGAATTTAATAATGAATAAAGTAGTATTTGCAGGGGCAATACTTTTATTGGGGCTGTTTTTTCATAGCTGTAAAACAAAAGAAACAAATACTAAGACCCTAATGTTCGTGGGAAGTTTTACTGATAAAAAACCAGGAGAAGGTATTTATGTTTATGAGTTTGATGATGAAAATGGTAAAGCAGAATTAAAATCTACGGTAGATAGTTTAACAAACTCATCTTTTTTAGAATTATCACCTAATGGTAAGTATATCTACTCGGTTTTAGATGCGCAAATGCCCTACAACGGAAAGGTAGGCGCTTTTGAGATAGATGCAGAAAATGCTAAACTAAACCTACTAAATATTCAAGATTGTGGTGGTTTAAACCCAGCGCATTTAGAGGTAAGCAAATCAGGAAAACTATTAGTAAACTCCAATTATTCCGATGGTAGTTTAAGCCTTTTCAAAATTAAAGAAAATGGAACTCTGGAAGCATATAGTCAAGTGTTACATTTTAAGGATAGTAGTCTTATTAAGAGTAGACAGGAAGCATCTCATATACATTCAGCCAATTTTTCTCCAGATGGTAATTATGTTTTTGCTCACGATTTAGGAGCCGATAAAATCCGAGGCTTTTCACTGTTAAATACTGAAGACTCATTAGCACTTACAAATCAAAAAGACATAAAAACAAAACTAGGTAGCGGACCAAGACATTTTTCATTTCACCCTAATGGAAAGTTTGGCTATTTGGCCAACGAATTGAGCGGTAGAGTTGATGTATATCAATATATTAAGGGAGACTTGGTTTTTGTAGAAGATAACCTGTCTTATGGTCAGCAGCAGGATATTTATAGAACAGCAGACATTCATATTTCACCTGACGGAAAGTTTTTATATGTTTCTAATAGAGGACCAGAAGAAGATACTATTACCGTATTTAAAATAAATGAGGACAACGGAAAATTAACTTTGGTAGAAAGAGTAGATACAGGAGGTAAGCATCCAAGAAATTTTGCAATTCACCCTTCAGGGAAATATCTATTAGTCGCTAACATGTTTACAGATAATATCGTTGTATTTAAGAGAGACCAAGATGCTGGGAAATTAACAAAATTGGACGAGGAGATTAAAGTGAAAACGCCTTCTAGTGTTCAAATAAGAACATATAAACATTACTAATGAAGTTTTTTAAATCAACTTTAAGCATATTAATTCTTATAGCCCTATGTTTTGTTAACAATTTTTCATGTAAGAACAGTGCCTCAAAAATAGCTAGTCAAACTGAAAACACCGAAACCGAGAAACCTTTTAAAGAAGGGAATCCGCTAGTTAAAAATGTAGGTATGGCAGACCCGCATATCAGGATATTTAATAACAAAGCTTACTTATATGCTACAAGGGATGAGGATAAAACAGCTAAGAAGTTTGTTATGCCGGATTGGAAAATTTGGTCTTCAGATGATTTAGTTCACTGGGATTTAGAACGCACCATTGAGCCTACAGAAACCTATATGGGAAAATCTAAACGATGTTGGGCAACAGACGCCGCTTATAAAAATGGAAAATATTACTTTTATTTTTCTAACGGCAATACAGATACTGGTGTAATGGTTGGTAATACACCAACAGGACCTTTTAAAGATGCTTTAGGAAAACCAATGCTTCCTGAAGATTTAACACCTATTAAGGAATACGATCCCTCTGTTTTAGTTGATGATGATAACGAAGCCTATATTGTATTCGGGCATCATCGTTCTAACCATCCGGATTTTTATTATATGATTGCCAAGTTAAGTGAGGATATGATTTCTTTAGCCGAAACACCAAAAGAGGTTAAGATTATTGGAGATGCAAAAGTATTAGGGGGTAGTGATAAGCCTACACTACACAAAAGAAACGGGATTTTTTATTTGTCAGCTGGCTCACACTATGCTACTTCTAAAAATATTTATGGACCTTATACTAAAGTGGGCAACTCAGGAAATAGTAATTATGGATTAGATGGTAAAGCGCATGGTAATTATTTCGATTGGAATGACCAAAGTTTTCATACATGGTGTCATTTTCACTTGGGAAAAGATGTGGCAAGATATAGAGAGTCTTATATCTCCTATTTACATTACAAGGATAATGGAGAAATGGTAACCGATACTAATTTTTTAGATAAGCATTTTGCTATGGGGGTTGGACAATATGATGCTAATTGGGATAAAATTGAAGCAGAATGGTACATGAGGTCAACACGCACAGAAAAAAAAGATGGATTAAACAATGGTTTTGTAATAAAAAATATTGCTGAAGACGGAAGTATTTCTTTTCCTAATCTTTATAATTTAAAGGACAAAAAATCGATTAAGTTTAATGTGTTAAGCTTAAACGGTGGAAAAATTGAAGTTAAATCTGGAGAAGGAAAGATTATAGGTTTATGTGAGGTAGAAAAAACAGAAACATATACTATAACATCTTGTGATTTAAGTAATTTAGAAGATGTTAAATCATTTGTTTTGAGTTTTAAGGGTGAGGTCTTTTTAGATTGGTTTTCAATTAATTAGAGTGATACTAATATACTCTTTAGATTTCCAATAAAAATAATATTGTTACAAAGATTCCCTTTCTATAAAATTAAAAGGTACTTTTATTTTACAACCCGAGGATTTGTCTTGAATTATCTTAGCAGCAGATTCGCCCATTACCTTAAAGTTTGTTGATATAGTTGTTATACCTAATAGTTCTTTTAAGGGTGTCTCGTTATAAGATATGATACCTATATCTTTTCCCAATTTGAATTCGTCCTCACGAATTTGCTTTACTAAACTAACCAAATCAGATTCTTCAATAGTAATGAATAAATCACCACGTTTTAAGATCATATCGTCATATACATTATCAAAAACTTCGAAATCCAGCTTGTGTTCTACACAAAACTTACGGAAGCCATGAAGAATCCTTCTTGGATAAGGGCTTACCGATCTATCTGGATAAATTAGCATGAGTTTTTCATACTTTTTTATTTTATCCAAGCCTTTAGTGAGTGCCTCGTAAATATCATTTTCAAAATCCTGATATACCTCATTGGTTTTTCCATTAAAAATAGGCTTACTATTATCTAAAAGAATAAACTTTTCAGGAGGTAATTCTTTAAGCTTGTCTAAAACTTTATCTGTAAAGCTAATATGCCTTTGGTCTTCTGTTTTGAAATGAGGCATTATAACAAAATAGTCGTAAGCAGCTTTGTTTTTGTCTAAAAGGTTCAAGAAGAGGGTTTCATCACAGTGATATACATGCAAATCGGTATGTGAATTAGGCCCAATACTATTAATAAAATGATTGTAGGTTCTCAGCTTGTAATTACTGAGTTTGTTTATAAGAAAAAAGATGTTAATCTTAGAAATTAGTTTTGTCCTGGAAATATAAAATCCTTTACCTCTAATGGAGGTTATAATGTTCCTTTCCTTTAGAATGCTGTATGCTTTTTCTACGGTATCTCTGGATAAATAAAATTCCTCACTAAACATGTTTATAGAGGGTATTTTCTGGTCTATAGTAAGATTTCCAGTAGAAATATTATGAATAATGGAGTCTATTATTTGCTGGTATTTAGGTACCCTTGAGTTCTCATCAATTTGAATAAATTTCATCATTTTCATAATTCCTTTTTTTAAGCGACAAGTTCCTTGCGACAAAGGTATTAGAAAAGTACAAAAAGCCTAAATAAAACCCCAATTATATGGCAAAAATAAATGAGGTTTTCGCCAAAGAATAAAAAAAATAAGGTAGCTGTAGGTTATTTCTTGTTATTTTGAAGTATAACCCCTTTTTAAAAGCATTTTGAGTGTTTTTTGAAGCAGGTTTTTTTGTTTTACTAAGTGGGTTTAGAAAGTTTTAATTTTAAATGTTAAAAATTACGGTACAGTACAGGATAGAAAAGATGGTTTTCAGATTTAATTTTGGATTCGAAATTTATACTAAAATTAAAAATGAGCGAAATTGTAAAGAGTTTTAAATATGTTGATTACTTATGGGATGAAGCAAAAGCAGCATCTTTAGGAGATAATCAAGTGGAGTTATTTTTATATAGGTCCAATGTATTAGGAGCGGATTTAAGAATCACGAATTATGGTGGTGGTAACACCAGTTGTAAAACTATTGAGAAAGACCCATTAACAAACGAAGAAGTTGAGGTTATGTGGGTTAAAGGATCTGGTGGAGATATTGGTACCTTAACACGTTCTGGTATTGCAGGATTGTACACTGGCAGACTTAGAGATTTGAAAAATGTTTATCAAGGACTTCACGATGAGGATAGAATGGTTGGTTTATTTAACCACTGTATTTACGATTTAGATAGTAAAGCACCTTCTATAGACACGCCTTTACATGGTTTATTACCATTTGCACATATCGATCACTTACACCCAGATGCTCTTATCGCAGTAGCCGCTGCCGAGGATAGTGAAAAAGTTACCAAAGAAATTTGGGGAGATACTATGGGTTGGGTACCATGGCAAAAACCAGGATTCGATTTAGGTTTACAGTTAGAAAAGTGTTTAGCCGACAATCCAGGTATTAGAGGTATCGTCTTAGGAAGTCATGGTTTATTCACTTGGGGAGATACATCTTACGAGTGTTACATGAACAGTTTAGAGGTTATAGAAATGGCTTCAGACTATATCACAAAGAAAATTGAAGCAGGTGGACCAGTATTTGGTGGGCAAAAAGTAGAAAGCTTACCAAAAGAAGAGCGTTTAGAAAAAGCAGCGCAATTAATGCCTTTATTAAGAGGTTTATGTTCTTCAGAAAACAGAATGATTGGTCATTTCTCCGATACCGATGTTGTAATGGAGTACATCAACAGTAATGACCTTGAGCGCCTTGCGCCTCTTGGAACTTCTTGTCCAGACCACTTCTTAAGAACTAAAATACAACCGTTGGTGTTGGATTTAGATAAAAATGAAGACTTGTCTGATGCAGATGCTATATTGAAAAAATTAGAGCCAGCATTTGAAGCTTACCGTAAAGAATACGAAGATTACTATAATACATGTAAAGTAGACAATAGTCCAGCTATTCGTGATGCAAATCCTGTAATCATCATATACCCAGGTGTTGGTATGTTTAGTTTTGCTAAAAACAAACAAACTACACGTGTAGCGAGTGAGTTCTACATCAACGCTATTAACGTAATGCGTGGTGCTGAGGCTATTACGTCTTACACCTCTTTACCAAGACAAGAAGCATTCAATATTGAGTACTGGTTATTAGAAGAGGCTAAGTTACAACGTATGCCAAAAGAATTACCATTATCTCGTAAAGTTGCTTTAGTTACTGGAGCAGGTGGAGGAATAGGTAAAGCTATTGCAGATAAATTGGCAGCACAAGGTGCTAACGTAGTACTTACTGATATTAACGAAGAAGCTTTAAAAGAAGCTAATGCAACATACAAAAGAGATGTGTCCACTTATGCAGTATGTGATGTAACAAGCACAGAATCTATAGCTAGTGCATACAAGAAAGCTGTATTGGAATTTGGTGGAGTAGATATCATAGTACACAGTGCCGGATTAGCAATATCTAAACCATTAGAGGATACAACAGACAAAGACTGGAATATTTTGCAAAATATATTGGTAAAAGGTCAGTTCGATTTAGCAAAACAATTTGCAGCTATAGCCCGTAAGCAAGGTTTAGGTGGTGATTATATTGCTATTGCAAGTAAAAATGGATTAGTAGCTGGACCTAACAACGTAGCTTATGGAACTGCTAAGGCAGCACAACAGCACATGGTACGTTTATTAGCAGCAGAATTAGCAAAAGACAAAATAAGAGTAAACACTGTAAATCCAGATGGTGTTATCGTTGGAAGTAAGATCTGGGAAGGTGCATGGGCAGAAGGTAGAGCCAAAGCAAACGGGATTACCGTTGAAGAGCTACCAGCTTTTTATGCAAAAAGAAACTTACTGCACGAAATCATTACACCAGATGATATAGCTAATGGTGTGTTCTCTTTAGTGGGTATACTCGATAAATCTACAGGTAATATTATCAATGTAGATGGTGGTATGGCCAATGCTTTT
The DNA here is from genome assembly GCF_023273855.1 of Seonamhaeicola sp. ML3. NCBI lineage: Bacteria > Pseudomonadati > Bacteroidota > Flavobacteriia > Flavobacteriales > Flavobacteriaceae > Seonamhaeicola > Seonamhaeicola sp. ML3. Next base: position 2,406,397 of record NZ_CP096884.1, read on the forward strand.
GTAAGATAGATAAGAAAGTATAAATATTAAAAATTATAAAGATTAGTTTAGTTCAGTTTAGTTGAAATAGAAGCTTCCCATAAATAGATTATTTATGGGAGTTTCTTTTCTTTAAAGAAAATTAAGTAGTATGAAAATCCAAAAAGACCAGGTATTAGAGTTCAACAAGAAAGGCTTAGAAAGTCATAAAGAAAGTTTTGATTTTTTAGCAAGCAAATTAAGTAAGGAAGGAAAAGATGTAAATTCCATTGTATCAAAGTTAGCCGATTTCCAAGTGGCTATTCCTAGTTGGGCTTTAGGTGCCGGAGGAACTCGTTTCGGGAGATTTTCATTCTACGGAGAGCCATCGAGCTTAGAACAAAAAATTGATGATATTGGGATTTTACATAGTTTAACCCAAACCGCTGGAGCGGTATCATTGCATATTCCATGGGATATTCCATCAGATTATGCAGCCATAAAAGAAAAAGCCGATGCTTTGAACATTAAATTCGATGCTGTTAACTCAAACACTTTCCAAGATCAAAAAGATGCTGCTGAAACTTATAAGTATGGTTCTTTAAGTAATACCAGCAAAGCCGTAAGAGAGCAAGCTATCCAACATAATATTGATGTAATTAATATTGGTGATAAACTTGGCTCTAAGGCATTAACAGTTTGGTTAGCAGATGGGTCTTGTTTCCCTGGACAAAATAACTTCCAGACAGCATTTCAAAATACTCAAGATAGTTTGGTAGACATTTACAAAGCGTTACCAGACGATTGGAAAATGTTAGTTGAATACAAACCATACGAACCAAACTTCTACAGCACGGTAATTCAAGATTGGGGAGCATCATTGATGTTGGCTAATGGTTGTGGTGATAAGGCCTATACTTTAGTAGATTTAGGACATCACTTACCAAACTCGAATATAGAGCAAATAGTTTCAATATTACAATTAAAAGGTAAATTAGGAGGTTTCCACTTTAACGACAGTAAGTATGGAGACGACGATTTAACCGTTGGAAGTATCAAGCCTTATGCTTTATTCTTAATTTTCAATGAGCTAGTTTATGGTATGCAAAACAATCCACAAAATCCAGAATTAGCATGGATGATTGATGCTAGCCATAACGTAAAAGATCCTTTAGAAGATTTAATACAATCTCTAGAAGCTATTCAAGAAGCCTATGCCAAAGCAATGCTTATAGATCAAGATGCACTTAAAGCAGCACAATTGGATAACGATGTTGTAAAGTGTCAAGAGATATTACAAGGAGCTTACAGAACAGATGTAAGGCCTCTATTAGAAAAAGCACGTTTAAATGCCGGAGGAGCTTTAAGTCCAATTCATGCTTATCGCGGACTTGATGTAAGAGCAGGATTAATTCAGGAAAGAGGTAAATATACAGTTGCTACTGGTTTATAACCAAATGAGATGAAACAAAAAGTAACTGCCGTTTTCGATATAGGTAAAACTAACAAAAAGTTTTTTCTTTTCGACAAAGACTTCAAAGAGGTTCATAAAGAATATATCTCTTTTGAAGAAATTGAAGATGAAGATGGGCATCCTACAGAAAACCTACCTGCATTAAAACAATGGTTAAAAGATGTTTTTGACAATATTTTAAAATCAGAAGAGTTTTCGGTAAAAGCCATAAACTTTTCTACCTATGGCGCTAGTTTTGTTCATTTGGATGAAAATGGTCAAATTTTAACTCCTTTGTACAATTATACCAAAGAAATTGATGCTGAAATTGTAGAACAATTTTACAATGAGTATGGTAATGATAAAGAATTAATGAGAACAAGTGGTTCATCAAAATCACCTGGATTATTAAATTCTGGATTGCAATTGTATTGGTTAAAACACAAAAAGCCTGAAGTATTCAAAAAGATAAAATATTCTCTACATTTACCTCAGTATTTAAGTTATATTTTCTCAGGAGTCCCTCTAAGTGAATACACAAGTATTGGTTGTCATACCATTTTATGGAATTACGAAACCAAAGATTATCAGGAATGGGTATACAAAGAAGGTATAAATGCTATTTTACCTCCAATTGTTTCTACAGAAACAAGTTTAAACATGAATTACAATGGTAAAAGAATAAAAATTGGTGTTGGAATACACGATAGTTCTTCTGCCTTATTACCTTACGTAAGAAGTGTAAAAAAACCATTCGTTTTGGTATCTACAGGTACTTGGAGTATATCTTTGAATCCTTTTGTAGACACTCCTTTAACACTAGAAGATATTAATTCAGATTGTATTAATTACATGCGTATTAATGGAAAACCTGTAAAATCTTCAAGATTATTTTTAGGAAACGAATATAAAGTTCAGGTTGCTAAATTATCTGAAAAATTTAGTAAAGATGATGATTATCATAAAACGGTAGCGTTTAATTATGAAACTTACGCTCGAATTAATAGTGATTTTAAGTACTCCTTTAAATGGGAATCTATAGAGCATAAAAACATGCCTGAACAAACAAATTATAACTACAGTACTTTTGAAGACGCCTATCATCATTTGATGTTAGAGTTAGTAAAACTACAAGTAGAAAATATTGAGAGGATTGCAGATTTAGAAAAGATTGACAGGCTTTATGTTGATGGAGGCTTTAGTGATAATGATATTTATATCAAATTATTGTCTCATTATCTAAGAGGTATGAAATTACGAACAACAAAAGCGTCTTTAGGTTCTGCCTTAGGAGCAGCGATTGCAATTTCAGATACCAAACTGAATTCAAAGTTCTTGAAAAAGAACTATGCGCTTAAAAAGCATGTGCCGTTTATCATAAACGGATAGTCTTCATTGAAAATTTGTAAAACTATAATATAGGGAAGTAGGCTTCAAGGGGAAGTCTTTTTCCCTAAAATTTAAATACTATGTCAAAAAATCTTAAGCTAATTCATCCAAGAGACCAAATCACCGAGATAATTAGCAGAATTTACAAAAGAGGTATGACTACAACCTCTGGTGGAAACATTTCAATCATAGACGGAAATGGCGATATATGGGTTACACCTTCTGCTGTAGATAAGGGCTCTTTGAGAGCGTCCGATATTATATGTGTAAAAAAGGATGGAACCATTGTTGGAAAGCATAAACCGTCGTCAGAGTTTCCATTTCATAAGGCGATTTACGAAGCCAGGCCAGATATTAAATCGGTAATTCATGCACATCCACCAGCATTAGTGTCTTTCAGTATTGTACGACAAATTCCAAACACAAATATTATTTCTCAAGCAAAACACATATGTGGGCCTATTGGCTATGCCAAATATAGACTACCAGGTAGTGAAGATTTGGGCGATGTTATTGCTGATGAGTTTAAAAAAGGTTACAAGGCAGTTATCATGGAAAACCATGGTACTGTTCTAGGAGGAAGCGATTTAACTGATGCATACGATCGTTTTGAAGCATTAGAGTTCTGTGCAAGAACAATTGCATATGGTTCGCAGATAGGAACTCCTAAATACCTTACAGACGAGCAAATCGATGAGTTTGAATCTCAAGCTACTGGAGTATTACCCGAAATGGAGAGCGTAGAATACACTTCTGAGGAAGTTGAGAAACGACTTGAAATTTGTAAAATAGTACAACGTTCTTGTCAACAAGGTTTAATGATTGGGTCTTATGGTACGGTTTCAATGCGCTGGAATGACAACGATTTTTTAATTACACCAACCGATGTAGATCGTTGGGACTTAGCTTTAGATGATATTGTTCAAATAAAAGACGGAAAACGAGAAGCTGGAAAAATACCTAGTAGAGCAACATGGATTCATCAAGAAATATATAATAGAAATCCTGATGTTAACTCCATTATTATGACACAATCACCTTACCTGATGGCATTTGGTGTTACTGGAGAATATTTAAATGTAAGAACCATTCCAGAAAGTTGGATATTTTTACAAGACATAAATTTTGTCAAATACGGACACCATTTCAGAAAAAACAATAATTCTGAAATAGTTGACAATTGTCCAACAGCTTTGATTATTGAAAATGATTCAGTTATCATTACAGGAGATAAGTTGCTGCAAACTTTTGATTATTTAGAAGTGGCAGAATTTAGCGCTAAATCTATTGTTCTTGGTAGTTCTCTGGGCGATATGGTGCCTATAAACGATGAACAAGTAGAAGATTTAAGAAAGAAATTTTTAGCATAAAATTATGGCAATAAGTTTTGATACACGTTATCCTTCAATAGATGACTTAAGGAAAAAAGCTCAAAAAAAGATACCGAAATTTGCATTTGAGTATCTTGACGGTGGCTGTAACGAGGATGTAAATTTAATTCGTAATACCTCTGAATTAAGGGAAGTACAATTAAAGCCTAATTATTTAAGAAAGCACCATGGTTCATCATTAAAAACCAAATTATTTGGTGTAGAATACGATGCACCATTTGGAATTGCTCCAGTAGGTCTTCAAGGTTTAATGTGGCCTAATTCTCCTGAAATATTAGCAAAGGCTGCCTTTGAGCATAATATACCTTTTATACTAAGTACGGTTACTACAACCAGTATAGAACGTGCCAGTGAATTAACAGAGGGTAAGGCTTGGTTTCAATTATATCATCCTGCCGAAGATTCACTTAGAGATGATATCATAAACCGAGCAGAAGCTGCAGAATGCCCAGTATTGGTTATTCTTTGTGATGTGCCAACATTTGGTTTTAGACCAAGGGATATTCGAAATGGACTGGCAATGCCTCCTAAAATGACATTAAGCAATATTTTACAAGGTTTTACACATCCTCATTGGAGTTTGCAAACTTTAAAATATGGTATTCCTAGTTTTGAAACCTTGAAACCATATATGCCAAAGGGCTTAGATTTAAAGCAATTAGGTAAGTTTATGGATCAAACTTTTAGTGGTCGACTTAACGAAGAAAAAATTAAACCAATTCGCGATATGTGGAAAGGTAAATTAGTTCTTAAAGGTGTAGCTTCTGAATACGATACTGAAGAGGCTATTAGATTGGGCCTAGATGGAATAATCGTTTCTAATCACGGAGGTCGTCAATTGGATGCTGGAGAATCTACCGTAAAACCTTTGACAACAATTGCTGAAAAGTACGGAGACCAAATTGAAGTAATGATGGATAGTGGTGTACGTTCTGGTCCAGATGTCGCCAGAGCTATGGCTAGTGGCGCTAAGTTTACCTTTATGGGGCGCTCATTTATGTACGGAGTTTCAGCTTTAGGTAAAAAAGGAGGTAACCATACCATATCATTGTTAAAAACAGAATTACAACAGGTTATGGAACAGTTGTGTTGTGAAAAGACTACCGATTTTCCTAACCATTTGATAAAATAACAATAGAATTTCACAATCTTTTAGTTTAAGGCTAAGAGAAGTGTTGAATGGTCTGTTAATTACCCAACAATTATTAAGACTGTATTAAAAAAAGCTCAGCTAATTTATTAACTGAGCTTTTTCTATTCTGAAATATGTTTTTTGTTAATGTACTGGAAACGTTAACATCCAATCTATCCATTGAACATGACTAAATACCGCTTTGTTTCCTTGGGCATGATTAGCTTCTGGAAATGCTATATACTCTACATTAGGGTTCCCAGCTGCTTTTAAAAGTGAAGCCATTGTTTTTACGGAACTCACGTTTTTACCATCCGAACCTCCAACCATTCCAAAAACAGGAAGGTTAATGAGTTTATCTACATTTTCATTTTGTGAAATACCACTAAAGCCGCAAGGTGCTGCAGCTGCAAAACGTTCTGGTGATTTTTGTATCCAATCCCATGTACCTCGACCACCCATACTATGGCCCATAACATAAATACGATTTCTGTCAATTTCAGTATACGTCTCAAGTATGTAGTCTAGCATAGTATTGAGGGTGTCAGGATTCCATTTGCCATGAGAATTAGGCTCTAAAAGTATGAGTTCTTTTCCAGCTAGTTCGGCAAGATGAAGCCCTTTTACCTTAGAAGAGCGATTAAGCTGTTCTTCTATAGTCCATGTTTTTCCACCTCCTCCATGAAGTGAAATAAGAAGCGGGAGTTTTGTTTTTTTACTTTTTTTTGGGAAGGCTATAAAAGCAGTGTCCTTTAATTCGCCCAGTTTAGACTGCATGCTTTTGGGCCATTTTAATAGCTTCACTTCTGTGTTTTTAAAACTGTTGTTAATACTTTCAAGAGTTTTTTGTACATCAGTTGTTTGGCAAAAACTTGATAGGACAAATACATTAAATAGGATAAAAACTAATTTCTTCATTTTAAATTTTAGTTATTGGTAAGTGTTGTTTCCTTCAAATATATTAAAATAGAGGAGATATTGAGCTAAACAGTTTAAAAGCATTCCTGTGAAGAGAAATTTTTAAAGGGTTGTTTTATAAAATTTTAAACAGTACAGTACAGGATAGAAAAACTTCATAGGCAGTTTATATTCGTTTTTACGATTTTTTTGAATTCATTTCATGAAATCTAAAACTAACAAATAAACTAAATATAAATTATGGCAGAAAATCAAGTAGATGGATTAACCATTGAAGATAATTCAGGGGGAGAATTCGAAAGAACCCCGGTACCCGCTTCGAGATTAAAAGGTTGGAAATCTTTTTTAGGTATGTATGCAGGAGAACATGCTGCTGGTACTGAATTTATGATTGGTCCTCTGTTCTTAGCTGCAGGAGCCAGTTTAAAGGATTTAATATTAGGGCTGTTTATTGGTAATATCTTAGCTATTCTTACTTGGCGTTATATAGTAGCTCCTATAGCTGTATCCAACAAGCTAACATTGTATTATCAATTAGAAAAAATTGCCGGAAAACATTTGGTAAAGATATATAATGTTGTAAATGGCGTACTTTTCTGTTTCTTAGCAGGAGCGATGATTACGGTTTCTGCGAGTGCTGTAGGAATTCCATTTGATGTGAGTTTTTCTGTTCCTGAAAGTGTTTTTGGTTTAAGTAGTACTTCCTTTTCAATAATAGTTATTATCGTAGGTATAGTAATGACTATTGTAGCAGCAGCTGGTTATAATATGGTATCTAAGTTTGCAAATATTGCGGCGCCTTGGATGATTGTAGTTTTTGCTGCTTGTGGTATATCGGCATTATCGCAAATGGATGTTGATTCATGGAAAAGTTTAATAACAGAGTGGGATCAAGGGATTAGTGTAGTGCAATCTATTAATGGTAAAGTAGATTTTGGTTTTTGGAAAATTGTAATTTTTGCTTGGTTGTGTAATGCGGCTATGCATTTCGGAATGTCAGATTTAAGTATCATGCGTTTTGCCAAGGACAGTCGCGCAGGATGGGGACCTTCCATAGGAATGTTTTTAGGACATTACATGGCATGGATTTGCGCTTCATTTATGTTAGCAGCCCAAATCAAATTAACGGGTGATATTTCTGCTAACCCAGGTGCTCTTGCTTGGAGCGTTGTGGGATGGACTGGTATTATATGTGTGATTATAGCTGGTTGGACAACTGCTAACCCTACTATTTATAGAGCAGGTTTAGCTTTTCAAAGTTTGTTTTCGTCTAAATCTAAAGCATACTCTGGTGTGATTTTAGCAGGTATCGTAGCAACAATAGCTGGAATTTTTCCAACATTGTCAAGTAAATTGCTCGATTTTGTAGGCTTATATGGTACAATATTAGGCCCTATGGGAGGTGTGATATTTGTTAATCACTATCTTGCTAAAAAAATGGGATTCACTCAAGATTATGCCGATGAGAAAGGATCTAGTTTTAATCTAGCTGTTTTATTGGCTTGGGTTATTCCTGTAGGTCTAGGGTTGTATTTTATTTTTGCTAAAGGTTTATTCCCTGCCTATGCGGTGATTCCTTGTTGGATAGCTTCAAGTGTATTGTACGTGCTTATTATGAAACTTCAAAAATCTTAAATTATGAAAATACTTAAATTAGTTAGTGTTGTATCAATAGGTGTTTTAATTCTATTAGTAAGTATACTTTCATTTTTGGGTTCAATAGAAGTTGCGAATATGAAAATGCTTATGCTCATAGGTACAGTCGTTTGGTTTGTAGCCACTCCTTTTTGGATGAAAGAAGACGAATAACTACAGATATTATATAAGAGTTGGCTAAGTGATTTCTCTTGATATTATATTTAGAGATAAATAATAGAGGGCTTTTAATAAAACTTATTTAGAGGTGTGTTTAATGATGCACCTCTTTTTATTTGTAAATTAAAAACTAATAAAAAAACAGGTTTTACTCTCAGTTACGATTTTTTTATGTTTTTTTATGAGAAAGATGTATTGAAAGATTAGCTATCACTAAATAAATTAAATTTTAAGGGTAGTAAAGTAGAACAATAATATTTATTAGATATCATGTCCAAACAAGAAGTATCCAACAAGTCTAATGCCAATTATCTTGTTCCAATTTTAATAATAGGCGGTTTATTTTTCATTTTCGGTTTTGTTACCTGGGTTAATGGGGCGTTAATTCCATACATGAAAGTTATTAACGAACTCACCGAAGCACAATCCTTTCTAGTGGCATCAGCATCTTATATTTCTTTTGTTGTAATGGCATTGCCAGCCTCGAACATTATATCCCGGTTAGGATATCAAAAAAGTATGTCGTTAGGCTTAGTGGTTATGGGCTTGGGAGCTTTGGTATTTATTCCAGCTGCCAATGCTAGAACTTACTGGATGTTTTTAACAGGACTTTTTATTCAAGGAGCGGGTATGACATTACTTCAAACGGCATCAAACCCTTATATCACCATACTTGGACCTATTGAAAGCGGGGCAAAACGTATAGCTATCATGGGAATAGCTAATAAAGTAGCAGGAGGTTTAGGATCTATTATTTTTGGAGCCATCCTGTTAACGGGTATAGACGGCGTTAGTGAGAAGCTCAAAGTATTAACAGATATAGAAAAGGAATCTTTGTTAAACGATACTGCTAGCGAGGTAGTAGTGCCATACATCGTTATGGCTGTTGTTCTTTTCATTTTAGGAGTGCTTATAAGAAAGGTGTCACTGCCAGACGTTTCAGCAGAACCTATTGTTGATGAAAATAACAGAGAAACAACTAAAAAGAGCATTTTACAATTTCCACATCTACTTTTAGGTGTGCTTGTTTTGTTTGTTTATGTAGGTGCTGAAGTTATTGCAGGAGACTCCATCATTACATATGGTATTTCTTTGGGTATTTCTCCCGATGAAGCCAAGTTCTTTACATCCTTTACGCTATTAGCCATGGTGGCTACATATGCATTGGGAGTCTTTTTAATACCTAAATACATTAGTCAGTCTATAGCCTTAAGGTCTAGTGCTATTTTAGGAATTATTTTTTCGTTTTGTATACTTTTTACAGAAGGGTTTACATCCATCATTTTTGTTGCGGCACTTGGCATAGCTAATGCTTTGGTGTGGCCAGCAGTTTGGCCTTTGGCATTAACCGGGTTGGGCAAGTTTACAGAAAAGGGTTCAGCTTTGTTAATAATGGCTATATCAGGAGGAGCTATTATCCCGCCAATTTATGGCTACATTGTAGACTCAAGCAAAGAGAAACTTATCCAATCAGGTTTAAATGAAGCTACTGCAATAACAGAATCTGCAACAAACGGTTATTGGGTGCTTTTACCCTGTTACATTATTATTCTATTCTATGCTTTTTGGGGCTATAAAGTGGGTTTAAAAAGGTCTAATCACTGAAGAAAAGTAAGCAGAAAGAACAAATGATTTAGGTTGGAAAATGTGTATACCCTAATAAGTAATTGTTTAATCTAACGAGTTTTTAGTAACAAACCAGCGCCAACCTATTAAAGCTAATTGTAATTTTGAAGCTTTTGCAAGATCAAGTCCTCTTTTAGAGTAACTAGGTAAAAGTATTTTGTTAATCTTAGCTAAAACTTTAAATAGTTTCTTCTGCATCTATGGAATCTTCTTATAGAGTTTAAAGATAGTAAAACTTATTCTAGACTAAGTTTTACATATTTTGGGTGTTAGAACATTGTAATGATTAAAAGAACTAAATCAATTACAATTTTGGCAAGTGTTATCATATTTTATTAAGTGGTTTAAGGGTTAATAAATGGTTTTTATATCAATGTTTTTTTAAGATATATAAACAGGAATATGTCCTCCAAACGTTTTAATAAAAATCGATGAAATTGAATATAGAATTGTAAGTACAAAAATGATTTTGGTTTTGTGAAATAAGTGACTTGCTTTATTTATGTTTTAAAATGTAGTTTTAATATTCGTTTTTTGTTATAATTCGTAATAATTATAGGTGTTTTTTGAGCATGTTTTTTGAAACCTAGGGGCTTTTTATTTTGAAAAAGTAGTTTTAGGATGTTTTTATCTTTTTTATATAATAGTTCCAATAAAAAAAGCACTCTTAAAAAAGAGTGCTTAAGTATGTGTTTTTTTGGAGGTTTATTCTATTTTTTCGTGGTGATTTCCAATACGCCATTTTTAACCTTTATCCCATATTTTTCTTTGGCTTCTTGTCCTTTTAGAACTTTTATTGATTTAATATTTTTAGGAGATAGTTTTTTAGCTTTTCTTAAAGAAGATTTTTTACTATCAATAAATACTAAATCTATTTCATTTATTTTAACTATTGAATGACCTTCAAAAGTAATATTTCCAGTTTTTTCATAGTAAATGATTCTATTTTTTTGCCCCTCATTACTCATCTTGATAGTGTGGGTTTTGTTTTTTTCGTCTACTGAAAATAATCTAAGTTTGTTGAGTGATGTAGAGTCCGATAAGGCATTTCTACCTACTTTGATTGTCCTAGGATTTATACTTGTTTTAGATTTTGTCTTTATCATTACAGCACCATTTTGGCCTCTATCACCAAAAGGGATAGTCGCACTTTCTCCCTTCAATACAGTAATTGATTCTATTTGGTCTGAATACATATTTTCATATACAGACTTCTCAACTTCCTTTCCGTCAATTATAAATATGGGATTTTGAATATCTTGGCTTTTATCATCAGTTTGATCTTTGGTATTTACTTTTTTACGTACTGATTTCCAAATAATGGAATCTGCGTTAATAATATGTCCACCTTGTTTGAATACAGGTTTTTCGCTGACTTTAGAGAAGTCTTTGTCTTTTTTATTTTTAGGAAGTTTTAAGTTAGAGGTTCTAACAATAACTCGGCCACTCATGTCGTTGCCAACTTCTATTTGTGGAATGGGGTTATTATTGTCGTCCCAAGTAGAACTGATTTTATTTATTTCACTTTCAGCAGTTATACTAATCTTGGTTATTTCTCCTTTACTGTTTCTTTCTAGGTCTTCAAACTTGACTTTTATGCCTTTTTCTAGTAAGTTTTTAGAATATACTTTTAAACTTTTATTAGAAATGTCTTTTGTTAATATGTAACGATGCTCACTTATTGTATTTAGATGATGTACTTTACCATACTTAGGATTATTGTTTTTATCTAAAGAGTATGCAATCGTTGAATTAGTTTTTGGATTGTATAAAATCACACATGTTTCCTCAGCCGAAGTTGTTATTTTTCTCAAATTTTTTCCTTTACCTATACTGTAGGACATTAAATGCCCTTCACTGCGTTTAGATTCGTACATTTCGAAGGAAAAATCAATATCATATTGCTCTTTGAGGCGTTTCTTTTGCTCAGTCAAGATTTCTGGTGTAGCATTTTTATTCATTATTATTTTAATAATATCACTTTCATTTTTAGCAGATTCAAGACTTCTTATAAAATTTACGGTATTGATATTAAAATAATTTTCTTGTTTGTTAAATTGGATAAGAATGGTCTCTAAGGGATGAGCAGAAGCTATTCTATAAGATTCTTCTGCATCATTTTTACTAATTGTGAAAAATATTGAATTAATAAAATGACCTGCATCTCTTCCAATCTCTTTTAGATTAAATTGAAATCCTTTGTCATTTAAATCCTTTTCTAAAGTTTTAAGTCGGGTATCGGTAAAGTTATTGTGAATAATAAACTTTTCTATTTCTTGACTTTCTCTTTCTTCAGCTCTAACACCAAATGCTTCGTTATTTTTATAAAAATAAAAGGAATGTATTGGGTTATTATTGTTATTTACAGCCTTAAATGTACAGTGTCCACCATTTTGAATTTCAAATTTTGTATCAATACTGGTTATTTCATTGTTACTATTCCGTTTTAAATTAGTATAAGTGAATGTAATATTGTTTGCTACTAATTGGGTTTCAATGTCCTTTAATAATATGTTAGAGAGATCTTTATGTATTTTAATCTCTATTGTGTTATCAATTAATTGTTGATTGTTCAAGATAGGTTTGTCAATGTACACTTCTACTGTGTTAAAACTCATTAAAAACCAACTTAAAGCAGGAAGAATTAACAAGTATTTGAAAAGATTTATTCTTTTCGATTTTGATTTTTGTAACATAACGATTCGTTTTTTGATTAATGAATTATAAAAATTATTGGTTAAAGCCAATTGATGAGTTGGCATACTTGTTTTGAGCAATATGTTTTGATAATCTTTTTTACAAGCTACTTTTTGCTGTGTGTTTTTGTCGGCTATAAATTCCAAATTTTGTTTTAAATCTCTGTTATATAACCATATAATAGGGTTGAGCCAGAGTATGGTGCTTACCAATTGAGATATGAGAATATCGATTGAATGCCACTGATTTACATGTACTTTCTCATGTGTTAGAATTTGTTGTAATTCGTTTTTGTCGAATAATTTAGGGTTGTAAACTATCCATCTAAAAAATGAAAAAGGATTGGTGTTGGAATCTGTTTCTACTAAGGTAAATCCAGTTTGTTTAGTTTTTTTCTGTTTTACGAGAAGATAAGTTAGAGATGATAACTGAAACAATAACCTAACTAAAAAAAATACCACACCAGAAAAATAGAGGTAGGTAATAATATCTAACGGACTCAAAGTCGCATCATACACCTGTTGAGTAATGACTGGAATCGTGTTGTTGAACATATAATCATCGAGTATCATTGGAGAACGTTCTATATATATGGGGATAATAATAAAAGGAACCGAAAAAGCAGCAACTAGGCCAACTAGCAAAAAAGCCCTGCTCCACTCGAAAAAGGTGTCGCGTTGTAGAAAAATTTTATAACAAGCATAGAAAATTAGAATGATAGCACTGGCTTTTAACAAGTATTCCATGGTTAGTTGTTTTTTTCTATGAGTTTTATAATCTCTTTCAGTTCCTCAACACTTATTTTTTCTTCTTTGGCAAAAAACGAAACTACGTTTTTGTAAGAGTCGTTAAAATAATTGCTTATGGCCGTGTTCATAAATCCTTTTCTATAGGATTCCTTGGTAACAATAGGGTGGTACTGATGTGTTTTTCCATAAGCTGTATAGCCAACATAACCTTTGTCTACTAAGTTTCTAATAATAGTAGAAAGGGTGTTATAATGAGGTTTATCTGAAGTAATTTCGTTAAGCACATCTTTAACAAAAGCTTTTTTGAGCTTCCATAGTATGTGCATGATTTCTTCCTCCTTGTTCGTTAGTTTTTCCATTATGCTTTATTTTATTAATTCAGGCAATGATATAACAAACCTAAAACTATTTTTTTAGTTAAACAACTATGTTTGTAGTTATTTAACTGTTTTTATAGTTTTTAAAAAACTTTCTACTTTTTACTTTCCACTTTTTACTTTGGTTTATATTAGCATAAAATTGATTGTATGAGTGTGCTTTGGGTAGTCCTTGGTTTTATTTTACTGGTTGTTGGAGGTGAATATTTAGTGCGTTCTTCGGTGGCATTGTCTTTTAAATTCAATATTTCTAAAATGGTTATTGGTATGACTGTGGTATCTTTTGCTACTTCGGCACCAGAGCTTTTAGTGAGTTTAAATGCGGCTTTATCGGGGTCACCTGCCATTGCCATTAATAATGTTGTAGGGTCTAATATCGCCAATATTGGCCTTGTTTTGGGCGTTACTGCTATGGTTGGTGCTATTGCTGTAGATAGGTCTTTTTATAAACTTAATTGGCCAGTTATGATGCTCTTCTCTATAGCACTCTATTTCTTTTTGAAGAATGATAAGGTTCTTTCTGCTATAGAAGGAGTTACTTTGTTTTTTGGGTTGCTCGTATTTCTTTTCATTTTAATTAAAAGTGCAAAAAAAGATAAAGTCATCGAAGATGTAGATGATACTTTAGCCAAGGTTTCAAATTTTAAGATAGCATTGTGGTTGTTGATTGGTGCGGCGGCATTATTTTTTGGAAGTGAATGGTTGGTTAAAGGCGCAGAGGAAGTAGCTTTGACTTTAGGTGTAAGTAAGGGTGTAATAGGTTTATCATTAATTGCCATAGGAACAAGTGTTCCAGAATTGGCAGCTTCTGTAATTGCTGCTGCTAAACAGGAGAAAGCTATATCTCTAGGTAATTTAATAGGGTCTAACATTTTTAATATTGCCTCTGTTTTGGGCTTAACATCTATAATTAAACCCATACCTGTAACAGAAGATAGCATTTTGAGTTATGATATTTTCTGGATGCTCGGCTTTGCCTTTGTTTTATTTCCTTTGATTTTTCTACCTAAAAAAATGCAAATAAGTAGAATAAAAGGAATGGTTTTGGTTGGTGCTTATGGACTTCTTATGTTTTTTATTTTTACAAGAGGATAAACTCCCTTTCAGGTTAACCTCTAACTACAAATACTCCGATGGATAATTTAATAGCGCTTTTTAATACTATTTTGCCTATCTCTGAAGAGGAAGCGCTTTTGATAAAAAAGCATTTAAGGTTCAATAGGTATTTAAAGAGAAATTGTTTTAACGAAGCGGGTAAAGTATGTAACAAACTTGGTTTTGTTGAAAGTGGAATATTCAAAGTTTCAAGTTACAAAGACACTGGTGACGAATACATCAAATATTTTGTTACTAAAGGCCATTTCTTAATTGATTTAAATAGTTTTTTCTACAATACTCCCTCTTCTGAAAACATTCAGGCTTTAACAGAAAGTGAGGTTTTTACATTGACTCGCACATCATTTGAAATACTAGAAAAAGAGGTTTCGAATTTTTCAGAAATAATCAATGAATTAAAACAACGCGCGCTTTTAGAAAAGTTTTCTATAAAGAATGAAATGCTTGTCGACGATGCATTGACTAAATATAAAAAATTCATTAGTAGATATCCAAACGTGGCTCAGAGTATCTCCCAAAAGCATATAGCACTTCACCTTGGCATATCTGAATATACTTTAAGTAGAATTAGAGCCAAAAAACAATTTCTTGCCAAATAGCAATCTTTTCTATTCTTGAGCCCATTAGATTTGGCTACTAAATAATATCAATTATAGAAAAATGAAGAAATTAGAAAGTAAAGTAGTCTTAGTCACTGGAGCATCGAAAGGGATTGGTGCAGAAATAGCCAAAAGCATGGCAAAAGAAGGTGCTAAAGTTATAGTTAATTACAAAACAGATAAAACTGGCGCAGAGAAGGTTGTTTCAAGTATAGAACAAGTAGAGGGGAAGGCTATTGCCGTAAGAGCAGATATAACCAAAAAGAAAGATGTAGAAACACTTTTTGCTGCGTCTCAAGAAGCGTTTGGAGAAATTACTACACTTATTAATAATGCAGGGGTTTATAAGTTTGAACCTGTAGAAGCAATTACAGAGGAGCTGTTCCAAGAGCATTTCAGTACCAATGTCTTAGGAGCTTTTTTAGTTGTTCAAGAGGCTTTGAAATCTTTTAGTTCTGGTGGTAGTATTATAAATATTAGTTCTATTGCAACAGTGAAACCTACACCAATGACGGCGCTTTATTCTGCAACTAAAGGCGCTTTAGATGCTGCTACCCAAGTATTGGCTCAAGAATTAGGTGCAAAGAATATAAGAGTGAACGCCGTATTACCAGGGCCAACACAAACTGAAGGTAATCAAATGAGTGAGGATGTTAAAACGTATGTAGAAACAAATACACCACTAGGTAGAATAGGAATAACAGCAGATGTTGCAGGTGTTGCAGTTTTTTTAGCTTCAGATGAAGCCTCTTTTATTTCAGGTCAAAAAATTGGGGTTTCAGGTGGTTTTTAATCAGTTGTAATTTTGATTCAAATAAAAAGCGCTTACCATTTGGTAAGCGCTTTTTCAACTTTATGAACAAAATCTAATGCTAATTAAACATTAGCAGATTTAACAGTTTTAATAATTCTTCCAGCAATTTTGTATGGGTCACCGTTAGAAGCTGGTCTTCTATCTTCTAACCAACCTTTCCAACCGCTTTCTACTGTTGCAACAGGAATACGGATTGAAGCACCTCTATCTGAAATTCCATAAGAGAATTGATCTATAGATTGCGTTTCGTGCTCACCAGTTAAACGTTGGTCGTTAAACTCACCGTAAACTTCAATGTGTTCTTTTACAACTGGACGGAAAGCTTCACAAATAGCTTCGTAAGTAGCTTTGTCACCACAAGTTCTTAAAGTAGTATTAGAGAAGTTTGCGTGCATACCAGAACCATTCCAATCTAAATCTTTCCCTAATGGTTTTGGGTGGTATTCAATGTAATAACCATATTTTTCAGTTAATCTGTCTAGTAAGTATCTTGCAATCCAGATTTCATCACCAGCTTTTTTAGCGCCTTTTGCGAATAATTGGAATTCCCATTGTCCACAGGCAACTTCTTGGTTAATACCTTCAAAGTTTAATCCAGCATCGATACATAAATCTGCGTGCTCTTCAACTAAATCTCTACCGTGAGTGTTTTTACCACCTACAGAACAGTAGTACATTCCTTGAGGAGCTGGATAACCACCAATAGGGAAACCTAAAGGAAGTTGTGTATGCGTATCCATTATAAAATATTCTTGCTCAAAACCAAACCAGAAATCATTATCATCATCATCAATAGTAGCTCTACCATTAGACTCATGAGGAGTTCCGTCAGCATTTAATACCTCAGTCATTACTAAGTATCCATTTCTTCTTTCTGGATCTGGATAAATAGCCACAGGTTTTAGGATACAATCGGAAGAACCACCTTCTGCTTGTCTAGTAGATGATCCATCAAAAGACCAGTTGCCAATTTCTTCTAAAGTTCCTTGAAAGTTCTCGTGCTCTTCTACCTTAGTCTTACTTCTCAAGTTTTGAGTTGGCTTATAACCATCTAACCAAAGGTATTCTAATTTAATTTTTGCCATAATGAATATTTGTTTTTTGTAATCTAAAATTGTTATAAGTACAAATATATATTTTTATATAAATACTTTAAATTATTAAGGGGGCTTTTAGTATTTTACTATGTTATTTTTATTTATCCCCCATTTTTTTAGGGTATATATTAAAAAAAGTATAGTTTTTCATATATATACTGAAAAATTGTCAACACTATTTTTTGTGGTTTAGCTACTATAGTTAATTTTGTAATTCATAATAAATCAAATTGATAAGTCAATGCCTACACTACGTTTTCATGCCGTTAAAGAGTCGCTTGCGCGTAAACCTTTGCAGATAGAAGAAACCAAAAGAAGATCGGAGATTTTTGGTGAAAATGTGTTTAACGAGAACACCATGCGACAATATTTAACTCGCAATGCTTTTGTAAGTGTTATGAATGCCATACAGCATGGCACGAAAATAAAACGCGATATAGCCGATCAGGTTGCAGTATCGATGAAAGACTGGGCGTTGTCAAAAGGTGTAACCCATTACACGCACTGGTTTCAACCTTTAACAGGTGCCACAGCAGAAAAACACGATGCCTTTTTTGAAACTGTTAGTGGGGGTATGGCAATTGAAAAATTTGATGGTGGCCAATTAGTACAACAAGAGCCAGATGCATCGAGTTTTCCGAGCGGGGGCATAAGAAACACTTTTGAAGCCAGAGGTTATACGGCTTGGGATCCAACATCTCCAGCATTTATTTACGAATCTACACTTTGTATTCCTACAATTTTTGTGGCTTACACAGGAGAGGCCTTAGATAATAAAACGCCTTTGTTAAGAGCGCTTCATGCCATAGACGATGCAGCTACGGAAGTCTGTAAATATTTTGATAAGAACGTAAAAAAAGTGTCTTCATCTTTAGGTTGGGAACAGGAATATTTTTTGGTTGATAAAGTCTTGGCAGCCAGTAGACCAGATATTACACTTACAGGCAGAACTTTGTTAGGACATTCTTCGGCAAAGGGGCAGCAGCTAGATGATCATTATTTTGGAGCAATACCAACTAGGGCGTATAATTTCATGAAAGATTTAGAGAATGAATGCATGCTGTTAGGTATTCCTGCTAAGACAAGGCACAATGAGGTAGCGCCTAATCAGTTCGAATTGGCACCTATTTTTGAGGAAGCTAATTTGGCTGTAGATCATAACTCTTTACTTATGGATGTTATAGGTAGAGTAGCGGCCAGGCATAATTTTAAAGTACTTCTGCATGAAAAGCCTTTTGCGGGTATGAATGGGTCTGGAAAACACAATAATTGGTCGCTATCTACAGATACAGGAGTTAATCTCTTATCCCCAGGTAAGACACCAATGAGCAATCTTCAATTTTTAACTTTTTTTATAAATACCATAAAAGCTGTGCATACTTATGAAGCCTTACTGAGGGCTTCTGTAGCTTCTGCTAGTAATGAGCATAGGCTGGGAGCAAATGAAGCACCACCAGCAATTATTTCTATTTTTATCGGGGAACAGTTAACCAAAGTTCTGGAGGAGCTTGAAGGGGTGACCAAAGGCAAACTATCGCCTAAGGAAAAGACAGAGCTTAAACTAAATGTAGTTGGTAAAATACCCGATGTGCTTTTGGATAATACCGATAGAAACAGAACATCGCCATTCGCATTTACAGGAAATAAATTTGAGTTTAGGGCGGTAGGGTCTACAGCAAATTGTGCTAATCCCATGACGGTTTTAAACACAATAGTGGCCAAACAATTAAAAGATTTTAAAGTTGAAGTCGATAAACTTATTAATGGCAAAAGTTTAAAGAAAGACGAAGCCGTTTTTAATGTTTTAAGAGAATACATTAAGTCGTGTAAGCCTATTTTGTTTGAAGGGAATGGTTATGATGAAGTTTGGGAAAAGGAAGCTGAGAAAAGAGGCTTGAGCAACAATAAAACAACACCAGAGGCTTTACAGGCAAAAGTTGCTAAGGAGAGTATTGATGTGTTCAAGGAAATGGCAGTGATGAGTGAAATAGAAACCAAGGCGCGATATGAAATAGAGCTAGAAGCGTATATAAAACACATTCAAATTGAATCTCGTGTTTTAGGTGATATAGCTAGAAATCATATTGTTCCTACTGCTGTGAAGTATCAAAATATCTTGGTAGAAAATGTTAAGGGATTAAAAGAAATCTTCGATAAGGATTTTAAATCGGTTTCTAAAGAGCAGATTAATTTAATTCAGCAAATTTCCAGACATATTGAGAGTATTCATGCTCTAGTAACCGATATGATTGATCAGCGCAGGCAAGCTAACAAAATTGAAACTGTAGAAAAGAGGGCTACAACATACTGTAACAAAGTGAAACCCTTTTTTAAGGATATTCGTTACCATTGCGATAAACTAGAACTACTTGTAGATGACGAGATTTGGCCATTAACCAAATATAGAGAGTTGTTATTTACTCGTTAAAAACTAAAGTAATAGCAGTTTAATATTTACGATTAATTTACTTCTTGATTCTTCAATGAGCATTAGAACTTTAATACTAATACTTGTTAATAGCCTGATAGCATTAGTGGTCGGGGTTTTGTCCTTTTCCTTTTACAAACAGTTTTCGGAGGTTTTAAATAATCGTATTTTACTTCAGCTTAATTCTATTAAAACACTTAAGCAAATCCAACTTGAAAATTTAATAGCGTCTGAATGGAAAGTTTTTTCAGAAACTGATTCAAGTTATATAGGTTTAGATAGTTCATCCTTCACATTTCCTGATAAGATTAAGAACATGGAAGGAATTTACGATTTAACAGAAAATCATATAAATAAAGAAACTTCAATAGTTCTTATATCAAATAAACACGACACTACAAAAATTAAGATTTTAGATTATCAAAAAATAAAAAAAATATTACTTGAACGCACTGGAATGGGTAAAAGTGGTGAGTCTTATATTGTAGGTGAAGATTATCACATGCGATCACAATCGCGTTTTTTTCCAGATCAAATACCATATTCCTTAATTGTAAAAACCGAAGGCGTAGTTAATGCGTTAAATGGTGTTGACGGTAAAGGTACTTTCAAAGATTATCGTGGTATAGATGTATATAGTGTATATGGTTTAATAGAGGTGTCTAACCTTAAGATAGTAATTCTATCTGAAATTGATGTTGGTGAGGTGATAGAACCACTAAATCAGTTAAAATCAAGGCTCATTACTTTAACCTTGGTAATTCTTCTAATAGCGGTTGTTTTGTCTCTTTTTCTTACAAGAGTAATTGCCGATCCCATAAGTAATATGCAAAAAAGTTTAAGGGTTATGGCAAAGGGAGATTATAACCAGAATATTATGTCTTCCAAAAATTCAAAGGAGATTAAAGACATGTTTTATGCATTGGCAAGTTTAAAAGCTTCATTAAGAGGAGCGGTAAAGTTCTCTGAAGATATAGGTAAAATGAATTTGAATGTTGACTATGAACCCAAAAGTTCTGATGACCTTTTGGGTAAAAGTTTAATAACAATGAGAGATAAACTTAAAGAGTTTAGAAATAATGAGGCTTATACTAAAACTATGGCAAAACGTATGCTAGTGGATGGTTTGGAAAATGAAAGAAGAAGACTTTCTAGGGAACTTCATGACGGTATAGGACCATATTTAACATCATTGAAACACTACATAGAAAACAAGATTAAGGATACGAAAAGAAAATCTGAAATGAAACAGATTGTTGATGATACCATTTCTGAAATCAGGCTCATGTCTAACTCATTAATGCCTTCTACTATTGATGATTTTGGTGCTGGAGTAGCGTTGACAAATTTTGTGGATAGTTTAAATAAATCAACAGTAATAAATATAGAGTATGAAGACTTAACCAAAAGAAATCACACAAAAATAACAAACCATCAAAGCATCAATTTATTCAGGATTAGTCAGGAGTTAATCAATAATGCTTTAAAACACTCCAAAGCGAAACAAATCAGAATTACGCTTTCAGAATTTGATGAGTTTATATCGCTTTTTTATTTTGATGATGGTGTAGGTTTTGATGTAGATAATGTTAAATTAGGTTCTGGAATAGTTAATATCAAAGAACGCGTAGAGATTTGCGAAGGTAAAATTGAGATAAACTCCAGAAGAGGTAGTACGACTTTTGAAATTGAATTACCCATACAAATATGAATATCATTAAAATAGTAATAGCAGACGATCATAAGCTTTTTAGAAATGGATTAGCAGAATTGTTAGGTAAACATAACGATATAAAAATAGTTAAAACTGTTGCCGATGGCGAAGAGTTTACAGCGCTTATGAAAAGTGATTTTGAGGCTGATATCGTACTTTTAGATATTTCCATGCCAAAAATGGATGGTTTTAAAGTGTTAAAACAAATGAAAGCCCTTAATTCAACTATAAAGCCAATTGTTATTTCTATGCATGGGGATGGTAATTATATTGCAAAATGTGCAAAGAATGGAGCCTATGGATATTTATTGAAAAATACTGACGAAGAAGAATTAACTTTGGCCATCAGAACGGTAAATAAGGGTAAAAAATTTTTTGGTCCAGAAATTTCTGAAAAAATGGTGAACTTCATGTCTACTCATAATGTCAGTGACGATGTTTTATCAAATAAAGAAATGGAGGTGTTAACACTAATTTCAGAGGGTTTAACTACAAAGGAAATTGCTGCTCAACTCTTCGTGAGTACAAGGACAATAGAAACACACCGATCTAATATCTTAAAAAAATTAGAAGTTAAAAACACTGCAGAGCTTATAAAAAAAGCAGTTAAAATCAATCTTATATAAGTTCTTTTAAAAAAAAGCATCAGTATAAATACGGATATAAAAATGGAGGAATTTCGGTAATTCTGAATATCAATGACTGTAAGTAAATTTATGATAGAATTTAAAACGAAAAGTCATGAAAAAAGAAATACTATTTTTAGGTTTATTTTTTATATCATTATGCGCATTTGCCCAAGAAAAAAGTAATGTAAAGCGAACTGATTTAATAGGACCAGCATATAAAAACTACAAGCCTTGGAAACACAAAACAATTCCGGTAACAGTGTATTCGGTTAAAAGAAAAGAATCACTTTTAGGACCTGAATATAAAAACCGCAAACCATGGGCTGATACTAATGTAGCTGAATATGTCGCCATAAGTGTGGGTAATAATGAACGTCTTAAGTTGAAAGGTCCTGCCTATAAAAATTATAAACCTTGGAAAAACAAAACAAAATAAGTTGTTGTTTTAAGATGGTTTAAATCATTATGACAAACTAGAATTATTGGTAGATGACGATATTAGGCCATTGACCAAGTACAGAGAGTTGTTGTTTACAAGGTAGAGCTTCAGATTTATTTTTTTTACTTAATCTGTGTCATTTCATTTAAAGTAAAATCCTCTACTGCACCTTCTGTAGCATTAATATAGTCAGTAATATGATGGTTGTTCATATGGTCTTGCCACAGTGTTTTGCTCTCCCAATTCTCATAAAATAAAAACAGGTTCTCATTTTCATTATCTTGGTGTAAATCATAATTTATACATCCTTTTTCGGCCCTAGTTGTATCGATTAGTTTAAGAAGTTCACTTTTAACCAAGGCTCTTTTTTCTGGTTTTGCTAAAATCTTTGCTACAATTGTTAATTTTTGTGTGCTCATATTTCTTTTATCGTGTTAGATGCTATCGTTCAGTAAACAGTTGGGTTTATAAACTAAAGATTAGAGGAATTCTTTCATTTAATACGAGTCAAAAATAAAAAATAAGATAGCATTCAATAAAGTATGAAGAAAAAAACTTGATGATCTTACTATTGTAGAATCATCAAGTTTTTTAGTGCACACGAGAGGATTCGAACCTCCACGTCCTTAAGGACACTGCCCCCTCAAGGCAGCGCGTCTACCAATTCCGCCACGTGTGCAGTTTGTGATACAAATTGTTATGGCTGCAAATATATAAATTCATCTTCAAAAAAATGAATTTACAAGTAAGGTCTCCAGTTAATTATTGACTAAGTAACTTATTAAAAATGAAACCTTTTACTAAACAACTCATACCAAACTAAAAATCATTTTAGTATGTAGGTGTTTTTCAAAAAAAAAGTTCTTCATATGTATGAAGAACTTTTAAAAAAGTGACCGGGCTGGGGCTCGAACCCAGGACCCTCTCCTTAAAAGGGAGATGCTCTACCAACTGAGCTACCCGGTCTTTGCTAAACAAGTATTCTTCTCGTTTGCGGGTGCAAATATATAATGTTTAATTAATAAAACAATACTTTTTTTGAATAAATTTTTGTTTTTTTGCGTCGCTTAAACGTATGTTTTTAATAATCAATTTATAGCGAAAAAAATGATAATTGTTTTAATAGGTTATATGGGGTCTGGGAAGTCTTCGATTGGTAGAAGATTGGCAAAAAAAACAGGTAATACACTAATCGATTTAGATGATTATATTGTAGAAAAGGAAGCAGCCTCGGTAAAAGAAATTTTTAAATCTAAAGGCGAAATCTACTTCAGAAAAAAGGAAACAGAATACTTAAGCGAGCTCTTAAAACTAGAGCATGATTTTATTTTGGCTTTGGGAGGTGGTACACCATGTTTTGGAAATAATATGGACATGGTTTTAGAGGCGCCAAACGTAAAAAGTATTTATCTAAAGTCATCTATACCCAAGTTGGCAAAAAAGCTATTTAAGAAAAAAGCAAAGCGACCATTAATTGCTCATATACCTAGTGAAAATGAAATGCTCGAGTTTATAGGGAAGCATTTATTTGAACGTATTCCATTTTATAGCAAAGCAGAATACCAAATAGTTACAGATGGTAAGACTAAAGATGAAGTCACAGAGGAAATTTTGAAACTATTCTAAAACAGCCTTATAAACTTTACCTTCCAATACTACGTTAACATGTTCATGTAGGGAAGTTGATAGCGAAATGCCTTTAAAATCGGCTTTAACAGGATACTTTTTATGATTTCTATTAACAAGTACAGCTGTTTTAAACTTTTTTAAGGGTACATTTAAAAAATGCTTTACGCCATATATCAGGGTTGTTCCAGAGTTTAAAACATCATCTACCAGAACTAAAGATTTGTTAGCGTAATCTGCCTCGGGGATTGAGGTTTTTATTTCAGATTGCGGGTTTCTTTTATCAATACTGACTTTGCAAAGTATCGGATTGATATCAGATATTTTTTGAAGAGCAATTTTTAATTTTTTTGCAAAAACATAACCGTTTTTATCAATACCGGCCAGCACTACTTCTTCCTCATTAACATTGGTCTCATATATCTGAAAAGCAATACGTCTAATTTTATGGTTTATCTCGGTGTGATTTAAAATGACATTATTTTTTGCGGTCATGGTTTGTACGTAAAAATTAAAGTATAAAAGTACATGATTTTTTTCATTTTTAAATTTTTAATCTTCTATTGAATACTAAGGTCTTTCATAAAAAAAGGTGTGAGAAAAAATAGTTTTAAAAAAAGCTTGGAGCTAAAGTTAATCCTAACCTTCGGTAAAGTCATCAATATCACGCCTGTCTTTTTTAGTTGGTCGCCCCGTTCCCTTTTTTCGGTAATAATCTTTAGAATATTTAAGTAGTTCTTGTGCTTCGAACTCCTCTTTTGGAGTAGTATCGGTTCGGTAAATATCTACTAATTTTGCACCCACTCGGCTTTCTGGAATATCATTGACTGTGAGTTTGTAATTAATTTGGTTTTTCCGTAATTCTATTCGATCTAAGGGATAAACCTCTCGGCTGGGTTTTACAATATCATCGTTTACACGTACCTGTCCTTTTTTGCAAGCGGTAGTCGCTAAAGATCTTGTTTTGTAATATCTAACACACCATAAATACTTGTCTATTCGCATATAATTATTGCTAAAACAACGTTAATGTTTTTGTGCAAGATTATATTAAAATTGTATCTTGCGCAATCAAAAATAAGCATTATTAAGTTTAGGTAATCCCATTGTTTTTAGTGGTGCTTTATTTAGCATTTAAAGTTTGTATATGAAATTAGAAAAGATAGGTCTTATAGTTTTGTGCTTTGCCTTTGTTGTGTTTTCTTGTCAAAATGATGATGGTGGAAATAATTTTACCGAAGAAGAAATAAGGGATAGAGCCGAACAGCAAGCATTGGATATTGTTACTTTAGAAGATTACTTAAAAACACATTACTACAACAAAAGTAGTTTTGAAGGTAATAACGACCCAAAAATAGCCGATTTGCAAATTAAAAGTACCGAAGGATTGTCAATTTCTGAAAATGCAGATTCACTGTTAATTAATGCGGTTGGAGCTCCCAAAACGTCGCCATTTGCAGATATTACCTATGAGTATTATGTGTTGACCTTAAATGAAGGCGGTAGCAATAAATCACCTTCTATAGCAGATAATGTGGTTATTAACTACGAAGGCTTTTTACTGGATAATAGAGTATTTGATAGCGCTATTACGCCAGTTAATTTCGATTTAACCAATTTAATAGTGGGTTGGGGAAAAGTTCTTAGTCTATTTAATACCTCCGGATCTGGTCCTATGGAAAATGGCGATGGTACGTTTAGTTATAGCAATAATGGTGTGGGTGTAATGTTTTTACCATCTGGGTTAGCTTATTTTAACGCACCTCCCGCAGGAATCATAGAGCCTTACACGCCCATAGCATTTAAATTTGAACTTTTCGATACTTCTGAGAATGACCATGATAACGATGGTATACCATCTTATAAAGAAGATTTAAATAACAATGGTTTTGTGAGAGATGACAATACCGATGAAGATCTAGACCCAAGGACTGGTATACCAATTTATAACTATTTGGATTCTGATGATGATGGGGATGGTGTTCCGACAGCTAATGAAGATATTGATGGAGACGGAGATCCAACAAATGATATTGGTAAAAATGGAAAACCAAAATATTTAGATCCAGAAGAAACAGAATCAAACGTCTAAAATGTTAGTAAAAGTATAAATAAAAAAGCCTCGCAATTGCGAGGCTTTTTTTATGAATTAAAATTAATTTTTTATAAGATTACAGATAAGCTAAGTATGAGCTGGTCCGGTCTAGTATCTAATCTATCCTCAATGTTGTTAATATTGTTGTTTAAAAACGATGCCTCGTTTTTGTTAAAACCACGTTCGTATCTTAAATCTATACCAACTTTGTTTAAGTTTAGAGCGATACCGAAATTTAAACCTACCGAAAAATCATTTTCAATATTATTTATCGATATACCATCAAACTCAGAATCCAATATATATTGAAATGAAGGGCCTCCAAAAACACTTAAAGGGCCTATAACTTTTGTACCTATCAACATAGGGGCATCTAATTTTTGCATTTCAAAACTATCATCGTTGTAATCGCTTTTGGTACTTGTATAAACGATTTCGGGTTTAAAATAGAATTTGGTTCCTATTTTTCCAAACACACCAAAATGGTAACCAATATTTCGGTCGGGGTTTTTAGAATTTTCACTAATGGAGTTAAAGTAATCGCCATTGGCATTGTAGTTTAGCCCGCCTTTTAAACCTAAGCCAGTAGATGTCTGTGCTTCTAGCAGATTAGGGATTAAGGCCATAATAAATAACCCAAAAAATAAACTTTTAATACATTTCATAATTGTTCGTTTTAAGATTTGTTTAACATTATCAAAAACGTTGCCAAAAGTAAATTATTTTCTTTTTAATACAATCATTATCTTTTTTCAGTTAATTATCTTTGTCAGCTATTGAAAAGCGTAGAATGGAGTTCCAATTAAAAGCAAAAGATGCATATAGTAAAGCTAGAGCTGCTGCAATAACAACCGATCATGGAGTTATTGAAACCCCTATTTTTATGCCCGTTGGTACAGTAGCTACTGTTAAAGGGGTGCATCAAAGAGAGTTGAAACAAGATATTAATCCCGATATTATATTGGGAAACACTTATCATTTGTATTTAAGACCGCAAACAGATATTATAGAAAAGGCTGGTGGACTTCATAAATTTATGAACTGGGACAGGAATATTCTAACAGATTCAGGTGGATATCAGGTTTATTCCCTTTCAGCAAACCGAAAAATTAAAGAAGAAGGTGTTAAGTTTAAAAGTCACATAGACGGGAGTTACCACACCTTTACACCAGAAAATGTTATGGAAATACAGCGTAGCATTGGAGCAGATATAATTATGGCTTTCGATGAGTGTACACCGTATCCTTGCGATTATAATTACGCTAAACGTTCTATGCACATGACACACCGTTGGTTAGACAGATGTATAGTACACTTGGAAAAGACACCATTAAAATACGATTATAACCAAGCATTCTTCCCCATAGTTCAAGGGAGTACTTACAAAGATTTGAGAATGCAATCTGCAGAATATATAGCAAATGCTGGAGCTGTGGGCAATGCTATTGGTGGTCTGTCTGTAGGGGAGCCCGCAGAGGAAATGTATGCCATGACCGATGTAGTTTGTGATATTTTACCAGAGGAAAAGCCAAGATATTTAATGGGTGTTGGTACGCCAATCAATATTTTAGAAAATATAGCGTTAGGAGTAGATATGTTTGACTGTGTTATGCCAACACGTAATGCAAGAAATGGAATGTTATTTACCGCACATGGTACCATCAACATAAAAAACAAAAAGTGGGAAGATGATTTTTCACCAATTGATGAGATGGGTATTACTTTTGTGGATACTGAGTACAGTAAGGCCTATCTACGCCACTTGTTTTCTGTTAACGAATTACTGGGAAAACAGATTGCCACTATTCACAATTTAGGTTTTTATATATGGTTGGTTAGAGAAGCTAGAAAACATATATTAGCAGGAGATTTTAGAGTTTGGAAAGACAAAATGGTAAAACAAATGGATAAGCGTTTGTAGAAGTTAATGAAGATACTAGATTGGTATATATTAAAGCGGTATTTGCTAACATTTACTATGATGTTGCTCCTGTTCGTTCCCATTGGAATAACAGTACATCTTGCCGAAAAAATAGGAAAGATTCTAGATAGTGAAGCGCCACTGCCAGAAGTTTTGCAGTATTTCTTGGATTTCACCATTTATTTTGCAAATTTACTATTTCCGTTATTTCTATTCTTATCGGTGATTTGGTTTACCTCTAAACTTGCAAATAATACAGAAATTGTTGCTTTTTTAAGTTCTGGAGTATCCTTTACGCGTTTTTTACGGCCTTATTTAATTGGTGCTACAGTTGTAGCCCTTTTTTCTTTGCTTCTGGGTATGTTTTTGGCACCCAAAGCAAGTGAGGGCTTTAATTGGTTTACCTATACTTATCTTAAAAAGAATAAAAAAGATAGAGACAATAGTAATGTCTTCAGGCAGATTAACGACAACGAAATTATTTATGTGAGTAGTTTTGATGACAATACTAACTACGGACGTAATTTTACGCTAGAGCATTTCGAAGACAACAAATTAAGTTACAAAATAACAGCTACCACCATAAGGTATATTGAGGAAGATACAATATTCAAGATGAGTGATTATGTAAAAAGAACCATCGGAGAAAATGAAGATGTGTTTGAGCGGCTTACTTCCAAAGATACTTTATTCGATTTCAATGTAGCCGACTTAACCCCTCCAATTTACGCTGCTGAAGTTTTAACTTATGGTAAACTAAAACGCTTTATTGAAAAAGAAGAGGCAAGGGGGTCTGCTAATGTAGGGAGGTTTAAATTAGTGCTTTACAGAAAATGGAGTCTCCCCGTGTCTGTTTTTATTTTGACCATAATTGCTGTAGCGGTATCATCAATAAAAAGGAGAGGTGGCATGGGAGTGAATTTAGCTCTTGGGATATGTATCGCCATGGTTTTTGTTTTTTTCGACAAGGTTTTTGGTGTCATGGCAGAACAATCAGATTTCCCACCGTTGGTAGCAGTCTGGTTTCCTAATGTCATTTTTGGTATTTTAGCAGGATACCTTCTATATAATGCCAAACGCTAAGAATACCTTATTTCGTGACACCTCCCATCTTAAGAATTATTTTCATTTACATTTTTTAGTTTTTATTGCAGGTTTTACTGCTATTTTAGGAGAGCTTATCAGCATTAAAGCCATTCCTTTGGTTTGGTTTAGAATGGTTATGGCTGCCTTGTTAATGCTCATCTATATCAGGGTTAAAAAGGTTAGGCTTGCTATAAACTTAAAGTCGTTTATAAAACTATCATTAGCGGGTATTGTTATCGCTGCACATTGGATTTGCTTTTTTGGAGCTATAGATGAAGCTAACATATCTATAGCACTGGCCATGTTTTCCACAGGAGCATTTTTTGCTTCTTTTTTAGAACCCATAATTTACAAGAGGAAGGTGATATGGTATGAAATACTTTTTGGAATCATAGTTATAATAGGAGTATTCATAATAACAAGTAGTGAAATAAAATATCTCTCTGGAATCGTACTTGGAATTTCTTCTGCATTCTTTTCATCCTTATTTGCAGTGCTAAACGGTAGTTTTTTAAAAAAACATACGGCTACAGTAATTTCATTTTATGAATTTTTAAGTGGTGTAATCTTTATTAGTCTATACCTAGTATTTTTCACAAATGAGTTTCATCAAGATTTCTTTAATATTGGCAAATCAGACTATGTCTATCTTTTTATTTTAGCCTCGGTTTGTACGGCCTATGCTTTTATTGCTTCGGTTCATGTTATGAAATATATTAGTCCATACACAGTTGTTTTAACTTATAATTTAGAGCCAATTTATGGCATTTTAATGGCGATAATTCTATTTCCAGAAAAAGAGAAAATGACGCCGTCCTTCTACATAGGTGCAATAATTATACTCATAACAGTACTCTTTAACGGAATCCTCAAAAATTCAAGAAGACTAAAAAGAAAAAAACTTAGAGGTTAAACAAGTTTAAAGTTTTTATATTTGTAACCTAACCAAAATTAATAGCCAAAAGGAATTCTCATGGAATATTTAGAATTTGAACTTCCAATAAAAGATCTAGAGGAACAGCTTCAGAAGTGTGAAATTATTGGAAAGGAAAGTGAAGTAGATGTAAGCGAGACCTGTGCTCAAATAGAGAAGAAGTTAAAAGCAACACGAAAAGATTTATATAAAAACTTAACACCATGGCAGCGCGTTCAGTTGTCACGCCACCCCAATAGACCTTATACAATGGATTATATTACGGCCATTTGTGGGGGTTCTTTTTTAGAGTTACATGGTGACAGGAGCTTTAAAGATGATAAAGCCATGATTGGAGGCCTAGGGAAAATTGGTGACCAGAGTTTTATGTTCATAGGCCAACAAAAGGGTTACAATACAAAGACAAGACAATACCGAAATTTTGGAATGGCTAACCCAGAAGGGTATCGTAAGGCCCTTCGTTTGATGAAAATGGCAGAGAAGTTTGGTATTCCTGTAGTTACGCTTTTAGATACGCCAGGTGCCTATCCTGGTTTAGAAGCAGAAGAGCGTGGACAAGGTGAAGCTATTGCAAGAAATATTTTAGAAATGACCAGATTAGAAGTACCCATTATCACTATAATAATTGGTGAAGGAGCTTCAGGTGGTGCTTTAGGTATAGGTGTTGGTGATGTTGTGCTCATGTTAGAAAACACATGGTATTCCGTGATTTCTCCAGAATCTTGTTCTTCTATTTTGTGGCGCAGTTGGGAATACAAAGAGCAGGCCGCAGAGGCTTTAAAGCTTACTGCAAATGATATGAAGAAACTTAAATTGGTCGATGGTATTATCAAAGAACCATTAGGAGGAGCTCATAGAGATAGGGAAAAAACATTTGCAACAGTTAGTGATACCATTTTAAAAAATTATGAGTCATTGAAAAACTTATCACCAAAAGATTTAGTATCCAAACGTATGGATAAATATGCCAATATGGGTGTGTATAAAGGGTAACCCTTTTAAAACCAAAGCATATAAAATCTGAAGTTTTCCAGCTTCAGGTTTTTTTTGTCTTATTCACAATATTTTTAAGTTATTAACAGTTGAATTGTTAACAGTCAGTTAAAATCCAATGTTATCTAATTGTTAATAGCATTGTCATTTTAGTTACTTTCGTAATCATGAAACAACCTAACCAGCTCCAAGGATATAGAGTAGATAAGAGTACTCTAATCAATTTAGAAAAAGGAAAAATACCTCCTCAAGCAATTGATTTAGAGGAAGTTGTGTTAGGTGCTATGATGATTGATAAGAAAGGTGTCGATGAAGTCATTGATATCTTAAGTCCAGAAGCATTTTATAAAGAAGCGCACCAATGTATTTTCGAGGCTATATTTCAACTCTTCGAAAATAGCGAACCAATAGACTTATTAACCGTTTCTACGCAATTAAAGAAAAATGCGAAGCTAGAGATGGTCGGAGGTGATTTTTACTTGATTTCCTTAACACAAAAGGTGTCTTCATCTGCGCATATCGAGTTTCATGCTCGCATTATTTTGCAGAAGTTCATACAGCGCAGTCTTATCAAAATTTCCAACGAAATTATAGAGGATTCTTACGATGAAACAAAAGATGTTTTCGATTTGTTGGATAAGGCAGAATCTAAATTATACGAGGTCACCCAGGGTAACATTAAAAAGTCTAGTGAATCTGCTCAAGAACTGGTAATTCAAGCAAAAAAGAAGATTGAAGAGATTTCTAATAAAGAAGGCTTAAGTGGTATTCCTACAGGCTTTACTAAACTTGATAAATTAACGTCTGGTTGGCAACCATCCGATTTAATTATCGTTGCTGCAAGACCAGGTATGGGTAAAACGGCATTGACGCTTTCAATGGCTAGGAATATTGCTGTAGATCAAAATATTCCTGTTGCCTTTTTCTCTTTAGAGATGGCTTCAGTGCAGTTAATTACCCGTTTAATTTCCAGTGAAACAGGTTTGTCTTCAGAAAAATTAAGAACCGGTAAGCTAGAGAAACATGAATGGGAGCAGCTAAACGTTAAGGTTAAAGGTCTAGAAAAAGCACCTCTGTTCATAGATGATACCCCTTCGCTTTCTATTTTCGACCTTAGGGCTAAAGCAAGGCGATTATCGTCTCAACATGGTATTAAATTGATCATGATTGATTATTTGCAGCTTATGACGGGGGGGAGTAGCCATGCCGGAAACAGGGAGCAAGAAATATCGATGATTTCGAGAAACTTAAAAGCGCTTGCAAAGGAATTGAACGTTCCTGTAATAGCACTATCTCAGTTATCGCGTGCTGTTGAAACCCGTGGTGGAAGTAAACGTCCGTTGTTATCAGATTTACGTGAATCTGGTGCTATCGAGCAAGATGCCGATATTGTAAGTTTTATTTACAGACCTGAATATTATAAAATCGATGAGTGGGATGATGAAGAACGCTCACCAACCGAAGGTCAGGCAGAATTCATAATTGCCAAGCACAGAAATGGTGGTTTAGAAAATATTAGGTTGAAGTTTTTAGGGCACCTTGGTAAGTTTGATAATCTAGACGATTTCGATTCGCCGTTCGAGTTCCATTCTAAAATGAATGCTGCTGCTAACGACGATACGTTTAAGTCTGATGATTTTAAAGCCAGCCCAGACCAGGCGTTTGGTAGTTCTTTCAATGATGAAGACGATAGCGACGTTCCGTTCTAAATTAATCTTCTGTTAAAGGCTTTAATTCAAGAGGAAAATTTAAGTATCTTTCCAGCAATGAAACATGTTGTTGCCCTCATACTATTCTTGTCTTTTTCTGTTAATGTTTTTGCATCCTATATTCTTGTACCTATGGATGTCGAGAATCAAAAGAATCATTTAAAAGCTTATGGCATTACCTATTGGGTGCTAAAAAAAGAGTTAAAAGTGAAGTGGTTACTTAACTACAGAGGAGGTTCTTTTTTAATTCCGGATACCGAAGCAATTCAAAAGGAGTGTCAAATACGAGGTGTTTCTTTCGAGGTGATATCTAACACTATGGCCGAAACGATTTTGGAGGATATTGCAAGCCCCAGTAAGAACATGGAAGCCGTAGTTTTAGAAAAAGCGCCTAAAATTGCAGTATATACACCAAAAGGAAAGCTCCCATGGGATGACGCTGTTACCATGGTTTTGAAATATGCTGAAATTCCTTATGAAACGGTCTACGATGAGGAAGTATTAAATGATAATTTATTGCTTTACGATTGGCTACACCTTCACCATGAAGATTTTACCGGTCAATACGGTAAATTTTATGGCATGTACAGAGCAGCCTCATGGTATATAGAAGAAAAGAAGACAGCAGAAGCTTTAGCAGCTAAGTTAGGCTATTCTAAAGTATCTGAACAAAAGCTCGATGTAGCTTTGAAAATAAGGGATTATGTAGTTGGAGGAGGGTTTATGTTCGCCATGTGTAGTGCTACCGATAGTTTTGATATTGCCCTATCGGCCGAAGGTACTGATATCTGTGAACCTATGTTCGATGGTGACGGCAGTTCGCCAAGCTATCAAAACAAAATAGACTATTCCAAAACATTTGCCTTTGAAAATTTTATACTAGAACGCAGTCCGCTTATCTATGAGTTTTCATCTATAGATATGACAAGAAGACGGAGTGTGTCCAGAACAACAGATTATTTTACACTTATGGAATTTTCTGCAAAATGGGATCCAGTGCCTACCATGTTGTGTCAAAACCATACGGCATTGGTAAAAGGGTTTATGGGGCAGACGACTTCTTTTTCTAGAGAGGAAATTAAGTCCAATGTTTTGGTTCTTGGTGAAAATAAGATAAATGGCGAAGCCAAATACATTCATGGTATAAAAGGAAAAGGGTTTTTTACTTTTTATGGTGGTCATGATCCTGAGGATTATCAGCATAGGGTAGGAGATTCTAAAACAGAGTTAGATTTACACCCCACATCTCCCGGTTACCGTCTCATACTAAATAATGTATTATTTCCTGCTGCTAGAAAAAAGAAGCAGAAAACCTAAATACTTTACTATTTGGTTTAGATGATACTTGCTTTTTACACAACATACTTTTGTAAAAAAACGGGAAAACATAAACCGGTTTATAACAATAATGAAATTTTTTCAAGAACAAATAAGATTAACTCCCTATCCTAGAGGTTTTCATTTAATTACAGATGACGTATTAAGAGCAGTCCCAAATATCAAGGATATCAAGATTGGGAACCTTCAGGTTTTTATTAAGCATACTTCTGCAAGTTTAACTATTAACGAAAATGCTGACTATACAGTGAGAACAGACTTTGAAAGTCATTTTAATAAGATGGTTCCAGAGAATGCACCATATTATGAGCACACTTATGAAGGTTCAGACGATATGCCTGCGCATATAAAAGCCTCTTTGTTGGGAGCTTCGGTTCAAATTCCTATAACCAATGGCAAACCTAATTTGGGAATTTGGCAAGGTATCTACTTGTGTGAACATAGGAATTATGGCGGGGCTAGGAACTTGGTGGTTACTATTTTTGGAGAATAAAAAAATCCGATTCGTTAGAATCGGATTTTTATTAAGCGAGATATATGTTTTACAATAGGCTAAGCGCCTTATTTTACTTTGTCAATTACAGCTTTAAAAGCTTCAGGGTTATTCATAGCTAAATCCGCTAAAACCTTACGGTTTAATTCGATATTGTTAGCTTTTAATTTCCCCATAAATTGAGAATAAGATAAACCATGTTCTCTGGCACCTGCATTAATACGAGTAATCCATAAAGCACGGAAAGTTCTTTTCTTATTTCTACGGTCTCTGTACGAATATTGCATCGCTCTGTCAACCGCATTTTTAGCTACTGTCCAAACATTTTTACGTCTTCCAAAGTAACCTTTTGCTTGTTTGATAATCTTTTTTCTTCTAGCTCTTTTAGCTACAGAATTTACTGATCTTGGCATAATTTTTAATTTTTTTGTAGTGGGCGTTCTATATTTATTTTAGAATCTTTGTATTGGCCACACTCCAGGGTTTATAATTTATTTAACCAATATTAAAACTGGTGTTACTTTAAACGTAACATGGTTTTAATATTATCTTCGTCAGACTTATGTACTAAAGTGTCATGAGTCAACGCAAGCTTACGCTTCTTAGATTTTTTAGTCAAAATATGACTCTTAAAAGCGTGCTTTCTTTTAATCTTACCAGTACCTGTTAACTTAAAACGTTTCTTGGCACTAGATTTTGTTTTCATTTTAGGCATTTCTTCTCCTAGTTTTAATTATCTCGCTTAATCTTTTATCATGCTGAATTATTCAGCATCAATCTATTTCTTCTCCTTTTTAGGAGCAATAAACATCGTCATACGTTTTCCTTCAAGCTTTGGCATTTGTTCAACTTTACCAAACTCTTCTAAATCTTGAGCCAAACGTAATAACAAAATTTGTCCTTGCTCCTTAAATATGATGGAACGTCCTTTAAAAAACACAAAGGCTTTAAGCTTTGCACCTTCCTTTAAGAACTTCTCACCATGTTTCTTTTTGAATTGATAATCGTGGTCATCGGTCTGAGGACCAAATCTAATTTCCTTGATTACCACCTTACTAGCTTTTGCTTTTAAGGCCTTTTCACGTTTCTTTTGTTCGTAAAGAAACTTTTTATAATCCATAACTTTACATACCGGAGGGTCTGCTTTTGGTGAAATCTCAACTAAATCGAGTCCTTGATCTTCCGCTATGGCTTTTGCATCACGTATTCCGTAAATGCCAACTTCGACATTATCACCTACAAGACGTACTTTTGGTGATGTAATTTTAGAGTTAATTCTGTGTTTGTCTTCTTTAATAACTCTTTGAGGCTGTCTTCTTCTTCTAATTGCTATGGCTTATCTATTTTTAAATTAAACTTATTTCTTTAGAACGATTTTAACGTTTTACTAATCTCTTCTTTTATAATTTCTGAGAAAGATTCAATGGTCATCATGCCTAAATCTTCTCCTCCGTGTCTACGTACGGTAACTTTGTCTTCTTTTTCTTCTTGTTCACCAATGATGAGCATAAAAGGGTATTTTTGCATTTCGGCTTCCCGAATTTTCTTCCCTA
The DNA here is from genome assembly GCF_023273855.1 of Seonamhaeicola sp. ML3. Taxonomy (NCBI): domain Bacteria; kingdom Pseudomonadati; phylum Bacteroidota; class Flavobacteriia; order Flavobacteriales; family Flavobacteriaceae; genus Seonamhaeicola; species Seonamhaeicola sp. ML3. The sequence goes on from NZ_CP096884.1 coordinate 2,442,486, forward strand.
TGGTCTCGTTTCTATGGTCTACAAGGCCGCGAATTTCGGCATTTTCCAGCAAATTTAAAACTTTTTCAGAGTATTTTTCATATTTCTCGCTGAGAGACAATATGATACACTGTGTTGGCATTAACCAAAGCGGGAAATTACCACCTGTATGCTCAAGTAAAATAGCAACAAAACGTTCCATACTTCCAAAAGGTGCCCTATGTATCATTATAGGTCGGTGTAGCTCGTTATCACTGCCTTTGTAAGTAAGGTCAAAACGTTCAGGTAAATTGTAATCTGCCTGAATAGTTCCAAGTTGCCACTTTCTTCCCAAAGCATCTTTTACCATGAAATCTAACTTTGGACCATAAAAGGCAGCTTCACCTTCTTCAACAATAAAATCCAATCCTTTATCTGTAGCTGCATTGATTATAGCTTGCTCCGCTTTTTCCCAGTTTTCAACATCACCAATATATTTGTCTGGATTTTGTGGATCCCTTACAGAAACTTGAGCAGTAAAGTCCTCAAAACCTAAAGACTTAAATACATAAAGTACTAGGTCAATTACGTTTTTGAACTCTTCATCCAATTGGTCTGGTGTACAAAATATATGGGCGTCATCCTGAGTAAATCCTCTAACTCTTGTTAAACCATGTAACTCGCCACTTTGCTCATACCTGTATACAGTACCAAATTCAGCATATCTTACAGGTAAGTCTTTGTAGCTCCATTGAAAACTATTGTATATTTCACAATGGTGCGGACAGTTCATAGGTTTCAGTAAAAACTCTTCATCATCTTTGGGAGTATGTATTGGTTGGAAACTATCTTCACCATATTTAGCGTAATGCCCAGAGGTAACATATAAATCCTTTTGTCCAATATGTGGAGAAACCACCATTTCATAACCAGCTTTCTTTTGGGCCTTCTTTAAAAAGTTTTCCAAGCGTTCACGCAAAGCAGCACCTTTGGGTAACCATAACGGTAAACCTTGTCCAACTTTTTGGGAAAAAGTAAATAAACCTAATTCTTTTCCAAGTTTTCTGTGATCACGTTTCTTGGCCTCTTCTAATAGGTGTAAATATTCCTTAAGTTCTTTTTGTTTAGGGAACGAAATACCATAAACACGAGTTAACTGAGGTTTGGTTTCATCACCACGCCAATAGGCACCAGCTACACTCAATACTTTAGCAGCTTTAATGATTCCCGTATTTGGAATATGGCCACCGCGACATAAATCCGTAAAAGTAGAGTGGTCACAAAACGTAATGGTGCCGTCCTCTAGGTTTTCAATAAGCTCGGTTTTGAACTCATTATCCTTATATAATGCAAGAGCTTCGGCTTTACTGGCAGAACGCATTTTAAATTCATGCTTGCCGCGCGCTATCTCCAGCATTTTATCTTCAATGGTCTTAAAATCTTTTTCAGATACTACATGCTCACCAAAATCAACATCATAATAAAAACCATTTTCAATAGCAGGTCCAATGGTTAATTTTACTCCAGAATACAATTCTTCAATAGCTTGAGCTAGTACGTGAGCAGAAGAATGCCAGAAAGCCGTTTTACCTTCATCATCTCTCCATGTGTATAATACTAATGAGCCATCGGTGGTTAAAGGGGTTACGGTTTCAACGGTTGTACCATTAAAATTTGCCGAAATCACGTTTCTGGCTAACCCTTCGCTAATACTCTTAGCAACATCCATTGGTGTAACGTTTTCTTCAAACGCTTTAACACTACCATCTGGTAAAGTAATATTTATCATGAAATAAAATTAAAATCCGGCTGCAAAGATAACAGTATATCCAAATCCACACAATATATATATAAGTATAATTTTCACCTATTATATAAGAATAGTTTTTATTGGCGTTCCCTTCGTTCCTCGGTCGGGCTATCACTACTCAATCTTTTTGCTTTGGGGCAAAAAGGATTTCAGACATGCCGTTCCATCCCTAACGCGACATTCCGCTAGAACAATCTCGAGGCCAAGATAGGGGCGGGGTCACTTGTAGTGTCATTATATCTTATATGTATATCTGTAAATGTGCTCCTCCGCCTTCAGTTGTTGTTTCACTCTTCACTATTAATTATTCCTTGTTCACTGTTCACTGTTCATTGTTCATTGTTCATTGTTCATTGTTCATTGAGTCTTGGGTCTTGGGTCTTGGGTCTTGGTTTTAATAAATTTTCCGTACCTTGTAATTTCCGATTTGTCCCAGGTATATATTTTTGTGTATTTTTTTTGTTTTGTAACCACTTGGTTCTAAGGGGCTAAAAAAGGTGGTTCAAAAAAGATTCAAAAAAGATTGAAAAAGTTCTTGCGGAAACGGAAAAGGGTCGTATGTTTGCACCCGCAAAAACGGGGTAGCTATCCCGGGAGTGCGAACGTTCACAGGGATATTGTATAGGGAAAAAAGCAGAAAAAAACTTTTTTCAAAAAAAATATCAAAAAGTATTGTGGAGTAAAAAAAAGGGTTTTATATTTGCACCCGCTAAACGAGGAAGCGAGTTTAGTAAAGATAAAAAGAGTTCATAGACATATTGAAATTGACAGCGTAAGAAGCAACTTTTCGGAGTTGTTTCGAACAAGAGAATAGACCATTTTGAGAACCTTGAAATTCTACTGTTCGTTAATTAAGACAGGTCAACAAAAGACCTAAAAATTTAACGATGAAGAGTTTGATCCTGGCTCAGGATGAACGCTAGCGGCAGGCTTAACACATGCAAGTCGAGGGGTAACGGAGAGAGCTTGCTCTCTGCCGACGACCGGCGCACGGGTGCGTAACGCGTATGCAACCTACCTCTTACTGGGGAATAGCCTCTGGAAACGGAGATTAATGCCCCATAGTATCGAGAGTCCTCCTGGACATTCGATTAAAGGTTACGGTAAGAGATGGGCATGCGTCCTATTAGCTAGATGGTGTGGTAACGGCACACCATGGCAACGATAGGTAGGGGCCCTGAGAGGGGGATCCCCCACACTGGTACTGAGACACGGACCAGACTCCTACGGGAGGCAGCAGTGAGGAATATTGGACAATGGGCGGAAGCCTGATCCAGCCATGCCGCGTGCAGGAAGACTGCCCTATGGGTTGTAAACTGCTTTTGTACGGGAAGAAACACTCCTACGTGTAGGGGCTTGACGGTACCGTAAGAATAAGCATCGGCTAACTCCGTGCCAGCAGCCGCGGTAATACGGAGGATGCAAGCGTTATCCGGAATCATTGGGTTTAAAGGGTCCGTAGGTGGACCGGTCAGTCAGAGGTGAAATCCTGCAGCTTAACTGTAGAACTGCCTTTGATACTGCCAGTCTTGAGTCGTTGTGAAGTGGTTAGAATAAGTAGTGTAGCGGTGAAATGCATAGATATTACTTAGAATACCGATTGCGAAGGCAGATCACTAACAACGTACTGACACTGATGGACGAAAGCGTGGGGAGCGAACGGGATTAGATACCCCGGTAGTCCACGCCGTAAACGATGGATACTAGCTGTGCGGCTTCGGCTGTGTGGCTAAGCGAAAGTGATAAGTATCCCACCTGGGGAGTACGTTCGCAAGAATGAAACTCAAAGGAATTGACGGGGGCCCGCACAAGCGGTGGAGCATGTGGTTTAATTCGATGATACGCGAGGAACCTTACCAGGGCTTAAATGTAAGTTGCATGATTTAGAGATAGATCTTTCTTCGGACTACTTACAAGGTGCTGCATGGTTGTCGTCAGCTCGTGCCGTGAGGTGTCAGGTTAAGTCCTATAACGAGCGCAACCCCTGTTGTTAGTTGCCAGCGAGTAATGTCGGGAACTCTAACAAGACTGCCGGTGCAAACCGTGAGGAAGGTGGGGATGACGTCAAATCATCACGGCCCTTACGTCCTGGGCTACACACGTGCTACAATGGCCGGTACAATGAGCAGCCACTGCGCGAGCAGGAGCGAATCTATAAAACCGGTCTCAGTTCGGATCGGAGTCTGCAACTCGACTCCGTGAAGCTGGAATCGCTAGTAATCGGATATCAGCCATGATCCGGTGAATACGTTCCCGGGCCTTGTACACACCGCCCGTCAAGCCATGGAAGCTGGGAGTGCCTGAAGTCCGTCACCGTAAGGAGCGGCCTAGGGTAAAATCGGTAACTAGGGCTAAGTCGTAACAAGGTAGCCGTACCGGAAGGTGCGGCTGGAACACCTCCTTTCTAGAGAAAGACGACGGTAGGTTAAAGTTTTAAGTTTAAAGGATAGTCTGTTCTTTTGCTGTCAATTTTCAAAATATATTGGTCACAAGGCATTAGTTGTTAGTCATAAGCTAAAAGCTAACGGCTAAGTGCTAACGACTAAACAAAGTCTCATAGCTCAGCTGGTTAGAGCGCTACACTGATAATGTAGAGGTCGGCAGTTCGAGTCTGCCTGAGACTACTGAGCAAGCTGGAGCTTGCGAGTTAAAAGTTAAAAGTTTACTTGTAGCTTTTAAAAAGTTCATTAAATACTGAAAGGAAATTCTAGAAGTTGGGCAACCAGTTTTGCAGTACGCAGTAAGCAGTACACAGTAGCTGAATACTGAGGACTGAGGACTGCCGGCTCAAACAAGGGGGATTAGCTCAGCTGGCTAGAGCGCTTGCCTTGCACGCAAGAGGTCACCGGTTCGACTCCGGTATTCTCCACGGATGATTAACAATTATTAATTAATAGTTGTTAATTGAAACGTTCATTGACATATTGAAAAAAGATACATGAAATTTAATTAGATAGAAATATTTAATAAAACTAGAATAATTGTAACGAGCAATTATTAGTAACTCATTAAAAAGACAAAAAGTACAATAAGCTAAATAAGGGCGTATGGGGAATGCCTAGGCTCTCAGAGGCGAAGAAGGACGTGATAAGCTGCGAAAAGCTGCGGGGATCGGCACATACGATTTGATCCGCAGATATCCGAATGGGGCAACCCGTTATGTTGAAGACATAACATCCGAAAGGAGGCGAACCCGGAGAACTGAAACATCTAAGTACCCGGAGGAAGAGAAAACAAAAGTGATTCCGTTAGTAGTGGCGAGCGAACGCGGATTAGCCCAAACCCATGTTGTTACGGCAATGTGGGGGTTGTAGGACTGCGACATTCGATGCGAATCGAACTAGAACCGTTTGGAAAGACGGACCATAGGGGGTGATAGTCCCGTATAGGTAAGAGACGTTAAGATAGCAGTATCCTGAGTAGCGCGGGGCACGTGGAACCCTGTGTGAATCTGTCGGGACCATCCGATAAGGCTAAATACTCCTGAGAGACCGATAGTGGACTAGTACCGTGAGGGAAAGGTGAAAAGAACCCTGAATAAGGGAGTGAAATAGAACCTGAAACCATACGCTTACAAGCGGTCGGAGCACGTTTACGTGTGACGGCGTGCCTTTTGCATAATGAGCCTACGAGTTACCGTTGTTAGCAAGGTTAAGCACTTCAGGTGCGGATCCGTAGCGAAAGCGAGTCTGAACAGGGCGCTTAGTTAGCAGTGGTAGACGCGAAACCGTGTGATCTACCCATGGGCAGGTTGAAGCTGTGGTAACACACAGTGGAGGACCGAACCGGTTGACGTTGAAAAGTCTTCGGATGACCTGTGGGTAGGGGTGAAAGGCCAATCAAACTCGGAAATAGCTCGTACTCCCCGAAATGCATTTAGGTGCAGCGTTGTGGTTAGTTTATTAGAGGTAGAGCTACTGATTGGATGCGGGGGCTTCACCGCCTACCAATTCCTGACAAACTCCGAATGCTAATAAATATACACAGCAGTGAGGGCATGGGTGCTAAGGTCCATGTCCGAGAGGGAAAGAACCCAGACCATCAGCTAAGGTCCCCAAATGTATGTTAAGTTGAATAAACGAGGTGGAATTGCTTAGACAGCTAGGATGTTGGCTTGGAAGCAGCCATTCATTTAAAGAGTGCGTAACAGCTCACTAGTCGAGCGATTCTGCATGGATAATAATCGGGCATAAACATACTACCGAAGCTATGGACTTTATAAGTGGTAGGGGAGCATTGTAGTGGCGCTGAAGGTTGGTCGCGAGGCCTGCTGGAGCAGCTACAAAAGAAAATGTAGGCATAAGTAACGATAATGCGGGCGAGAAACCCGCACTCCGAAAGACTAAGGTTTCCTCAGCTATGCTAATCAGCTGAGGGTTAGTCGGGACCTAAGGCGAACCCGAAAGGGGCAGTCGATGGGCAACAGGTTAATATTCCTGTACCCGCTCCCGTTAAAAGTGACGGAGGCGTATATTTGGTGCGTGCTGACGGAATAGCACGTTGAAGCCAGTGGCAACACGGCGATAGTACACTAAGACTTCGGTTGCGGTGATAATCCAGAGAAGCGACTTCCAAGAAAAGCGAGGGAAGCGGCCCGTACCCTAAACCGACACAGGTAGTTGGGATGAGAATTCTAAGGAGCTCGAGAGATTCATGGCTAAGGAACTAGGCAAAATAGACTCGTAACTTCGGGAGAAGAGTCGCCCCCCTTTGGGGGGGCCGCAGTGAAAAGATCCAGGCGACTGTTTATCAAAAACACAGGGCTATGCTAAATCGAAAGATGACGTATATGGCCTGACACCTGCCCGGTGCTGGAAGGTTAAGTGGAGGGTTTAGCTTCGGCGAAGATCTGAAATGAAGCCCCAGTAAACGGCGGCCGTAACTATAACGGTCCTAAGGTAGCGAAATTCCTTGTCGGGTAAGTTCCGACCTGCACGAATGGTGCAACGATCTGGATACTGTCTCAGCCATGAGCTCGGTGAAATTGTAGTAACGGTGAAGATGCCGTTTACCCGCTGTGGGACGAAAAGACCCCGTGCACCTTTACTATAGCTTAGTATTGGTTTTGGATAAGTAATGTGTAGGATAGGTGGGAGACTTTGAAGCGGCATCGCCAGGTGTTGTGGAGTCATTGTTGAAATACCACCCTTTGCTTATCTAGAGTCTAACTCACGATGTGAGGACAGTGCTTGGTGGGTAGTTTGACTGGGGTGGTCGCCTCCAAAAGAGTAACGGAGGCTTCTAAAGGTACCCTCAGCACGCTTGGTAACCGTGCGCAGAGTGCAATGGCATAAGGGTGCTTGACTGAGAGACCTACAAGTCGATCAGGTTGGAAACAAGAGCATAGTGATCCGGTGGTTCCGCATGGAAGGGCCATCGCTCAAAGGATAAAAGGTACGCCGGGGATAACAGGCTGATCTCCCCCAAGAGCTCACATCGACGGGGGGGTTTGGCACCTCGATGTCGGCTCGTCACATCCTGGGGCTGGAGAAGGTCCCAAGGGTTGGGCTGTTCGCCCATTAAAGTGGCACGCGAGCTGGGTTCAGAACGTCGTGAGACAGTTCGGTCTCTATCTACAGTGGGCGTTAGAAATTTGAGTGGATCTGACTCTAGTACGAGAGGACCGAGTTGGACCAACCTCTGGTGTACCTGTTGTCGCGCCAGCGGCACTGCAGGGTAGCTACGTTGGGAAGGGATAAGCGCTGAAAGCATATAAGCGCGAAACCCACCACAAGATGAGATTTCTTTAAAGGGTCGTGGGAGATGACCACGTTGATAGGCTACAGGTGTAAAGGCGGTAACGCACGCAGCCGAGTAGTACTAATAACCCGTAGGCTTATTGTACGCCTGTTCTTTTTAGAGTACAAAACACAAGTTCATGTAATTTTTTCAATATGTTAAGATATTTGCAAGCGTAGCTTGCAGTTAAAAGTCAAAAGTGAAAAGGCAAAAGTCACTTGTTACTAATGCCCAATCCCTTTAGACTTCTAACTTAAAACTTAAGGTGGTTATAGCGACGGGGCTCACCTCTTACCATTCCGAACAGAGAAGTTAAGCCCGTTAGCGCCGATGGTACTGCATTTGTGGGAGAGTAGGTCGTTGCCTTTCTTGAAGACCCTTCATTTTTACATGAAGGGTCTTTTTTTTTGCCAAAATTGAGACGCTGTTGTAAGGAATCCTACAATCAAAGACTAAATCTAAAATTTTTAAATTCAATTAATTTAGTTATTTTAGTTTGCATGGATATAATCATTGAATCTTCTCTCAAAACCCTTCAAAAATCTAGGTTCTTATTAGAAAAACTCACAGACGATGAGTTGTGCAATGCATCTATTTCTCCTTACTATTCTAGTATAGGAACCCATTTGAGACATATTTTGGATTTTTATGATTGTATTTTTAAGGCAAGTTCTGGTGAAATAATCGACTTAACAGCCAGAAGTAGAAATAGGGAAGTAGAATCTAAATGTTGTTCAGCGTTATCTTATTTAGGATTTATTGAAGACAAATTGCGATCTAGTCGAAATAAAATGGATGAGACTGTAACTGTAGTTGATGATTTAGGAATGGGTAGTATAAAAATGCAATATACACGAGCTTCACTTTTTTCACAAGCCAATAGTCATACCATTCACCATTACGCTATTATCAATTATATATTAGAAGGGCTGAATATTTCTTTTGAAGATTCGGACTTTGGCTATAATCCAACTACACCAAAAGCAGTAACTAAAGATTAATTAAGAAGATTTCTTTTTGAACATACTATCTAGAATAGTATTGATACCTTTAAAAGCAAAAAAAACAGCAAGAGCACAGATAATGATGGCTATTATTAGCATAATAGTATCAATAGGTGTTCTTAATTTGGTTTGAGAGATATAGATTAGTGTTGGGCCAGCGAACATACAGGCTAAAGAGCCTCCCATTGTTTTTAATCCCTTTACAAGTATTTCTTTATCTGTTCTTTTAGTTTCTGTCATTATAATTCTTAATTGCTAAACGTACGCTTCCGAATTTATCCAATAGCTTCTGAGCTTCTTCTTTGGCTATATTTAGTTCGTTCATAATCATTGTAGTGCCTCTATCAACCAACTTATTATTGCTTAGTTGCATATCCACCATTTTATTTCCTTTTACATGACCCAATTGAATCATTGTAGATGTGGTAATCATATTCAAAACTAGTTTTTGAGCCGTACCAGCTTTCATTCTGGAGCTACCAGTTACAAACTCAGGACCAACTATAACTTCAACTGGAAACTGTGCCGTTTTTGATAGCGGGCTATTATGATTACAGGTAATACATCCAGTGATGATATTGTTTTGGTTGCATTGTTCTAAAGCGCTGATAACATAGGGTGTAGAACCAGATGCTGCTATCCCCACAACAATATCTTGATTAGAAATACTATTAGCTTTTAAATCTTCCCATCCTTGGGTAGTGGAGTCTTCCGCAAACTCAACTGCTTTCCTAATGGCTTTATCGCCACCGGCTATGAGTCCAACAACTAATCCGTGGGGAACTCCAAAAGTAGGAGGGCATTCGGAAGCATCTACAATGCCTAGTCTACCACTAGTTCCAGCACCAATATAGAATAACCTTCCACCAGATTTTAGCTTGTTAACAATTTCTTTCACTAATAATTCAATAGCAGGAAGTGCTTTTTCAACAGCCAAAGGAACAGTTTTATCCTCTTTGTTAATGTTATACAGTAATTCTTCTATATTCATCTTTTCGAGATGATTATAGTGGGAATCTTTTTCGGTGGTTTTGGTGAAGTCCATACTTCAAAAGTATGAATTAATATGGGGTTTTAGTCATAAAAAATATCTTCAACTTCTAATTTTTTGTCATTTATGAAGTCGTATAGCGTAAGTTGTCTCAAAATAAAATAGTCTCTCCAAAACGCAGATAATGAATTTAGGTATTTAATAAGAGCTTCATCTCTTTCACGAAGTGCAATGTTGAGATCTGTAATTGAAATTTTTCCTAAAACGTATCTCTTTTTAGAGATTTCATATCTTTTAGAAGCTACATTTTTTGCCTTTTCATTGGTGTACAAGAAATCTCTTTGATTGGACCAGTTGAGGACGTGCAAATATATTTCTTGCTCAAATTCTTGACGATCCTGATTTATGTTGTTTTTTGTTAAGTCTAAGTTGGCTTCTGCCATTTTTCGTCTAGATTTTGAAACACCCCAATCAAAAATTGGTACTCCTACTGAAACAGAAACATTTTGTTGTTTGTTATAATTATTGAATAGATTGTTGAAGTCATCTCCATTATTAGAAACACCTATATTAGCTCTTATGCCTAACCGTAATCTGTTATTCCCTTTTTGGAAAGCGACTTCTTTTTCGGCTTCTAAACGTTTTCTTCTAAATTCTATTACAGCTTTTCTGTTAGATTGTGCTTCTTCTAATGCTTTGTTAATATCTACTTCAAAAACAGGAAGCTCTTCTGGAATGTCTAATTCTATATTCTCAGTATCTAGTTCTAAATATCTTGCTAAATTCTGAGAAGTCCGTTTCACTTCAATTATGTTAGAGGTTACATTGTTTTTCGAATTAAGTAAGGTTAGTTCCATTTGTAACAATTCATTTTCTGCAATTTTCCCCATTTTAAATCTACCTTTGGCAATCTGATATAGGGTGTCTTGATTGGAAAGGTTTATTTCCGCAATTTTTAATTGCATTTGTGCTTTTAACAATTCGAAATATCTTCTTGAAGTATTAATAGATATGCGTTCCATACTTTCTATAAATTCTCTCTGGGACTCTTCATAAATTAAAGGTTCAATTTTCTTGTCCCATTTAAACTCGTTGTAAAAAAGAGAATTTTGAAAATAATTTACGCTAAAAGGAATTACAGAATACTGTACATTATCATTTAATCCAAAAAGTTCAACTCTTTCAAAATTTGAGTTTACAGAAAAAATTCCACCAGTATACGGTACACTTTGAGAAAGTGATAGGCCTCCTGAAATAAGAAGTTGGTTTTGGTTTACAAAAATATCCTGACCAGAATCGTTAGTTTGCCTTATTATAGCATTACTGTAGTTAGGCAAAGTGGCATTAAGATTTAACTGAGGTAAAAAACTAGCTTTATATCTTCTAAATCTCCAGTAATTAGATTGGTTTACATTTAAATTGATTTTATAATCTGGAGAATTTTTATGCGCCATTTCTATGGCTTGATTAAGTGTTATTTTTTTTGATTGGGAAAAAGACCAAAAAGAGGAAATAACAAAAATCACGAGGATTATTTTTTTCATATTTTTATATTATTCAGATCTTAAAGCTTCTATGGGTTTCTTTTTTGCTGCTGCTTTAGCGGGGAAAATCCCAAAAATGAGACCAACCATTACAGCTATAAAAAAAGAAATTGTAATTGAGTTTATGGATAGAATGGTTTGAATTCCGGAGAAAATTTCAATAATGTATGCGCCTGTAATTCCAACTATAATTCCAATAATACCACCGCCTACACTAATTAATACAGATTCTGATAAAAATTGAAGAACTACATCTTGTTCTGTTGCTCCAATCGCTCTTATTATTCCTATTTCTTTTGTTCTTTCTAAAACTGAGGCTAACATGATATTCATTATTCCAATACCACCAATTAGTAATGATATCCCAGCAATAATGCTTAAAACAATATTAAATATTTGTTTTGTTTTTTGCTGCTGTTTCAATAGTTGTATGGGAATTGTTATTTCAAAATCTAAAACGTCATTGTGTCTGCGTTTTAGCATTTTACTGAGTACTTCGGCAGTAGCTTTTAACTGATTAGAATTTTCTACCTGAACTGTTAACCTGTCTATTTGGTGGTAATTGCCTCTTGGAACTTTTTGTTTTGGCCCACTTTGCCTCATATTTCTAGCTCCAATTACATCGGTCACTATTTTTCGATCCTTAAATCTTACTAAAAAGGTATTAAGAGGGATGAATACATCTTGATTTAAATCTCGTATACCCAGATTTTCTTGTGCTTTATCTGATATTAATTTTTCTTCGATAACTCCTATAACTTGAAGCCAAACATCTTTTACTTTTATTTGCTTGCCTATAGAGCTTTCGCCGGTGAATATTTTTTTCTCAAGTTTTTTTCCTATTATACATACTGGTAGTGCGTTTTTTATTTGATAGCTAGAGAATTTTTTTCCGTTTTCTAAACCAATATTTGTTGATTTGAAGTAAGCTGGTGATACACCAACAAGTTTAATTGCATTTTGTTTGGCGTTGTTTACAACATACGTTTCCAAAACAATTTCTGGGCTTACTAACTTAACACTTGGAATGTATTTTTTTATGTTTAAGGCGTCTTGTATATCTAGACCTTTGGAAAATCGTTTCGATTCATTTTGACCATTTTCAGTTTCGTTATTATCATTTTCGCCTTCTTTTATTTCGTCTGCTATTGGAGTAACAACAATATTATTAACCCCTACAAGTTCTAATTGGTCTAGTATTTCTTTTTCAGCTCCATTTCCAATAGCGAGCATTGTTATAACCGAGGCAACACCAAAAATAATTCCGAGAGCAGTTAAAAAAGTCCTGACTTTATTGGTTTTTATAAACCAATAGGCTTCATTGAAATTAGATCGAAGTTTTTCAATAAGTACCTTATCTATCATTTTAATTTAATAGTTTAATACTTTTATCATCTAGATTTTCGGGCTTGTTTAAGAATACAACATCGTCTTCTTCTAAACCAGCTTCTACTATAATAATTTCGTTGTTAGATTGTCCTAGTTTAATTTCTTGTTTATCTATAGAGTATCCAGATTTAACATAAGCGTAGCTAATGGAATCTTTAGAGAATACGGCTTCAAGTGGTATCATGAGAACATCGTCTTTTTGGTCTGTTAGAATTTTGTTGGACGTGGTCATACCTGGTCTAATGTTCTTGTTGGTCTCATTTAACTTTATAAGAACTTGAAAAAGTTTTATGTCGGATCCTGCTCGGGTCTCTCCAACATTAGCTACTTGGGTAACAACACCTTCTAATTCAATATCGGGAAAGGCATCAAAACCAATTTTAGCCTTTAGCCCTTTCTTTATTTTTCTAATGTCAACTTCGTTGCTGTATGTTTTAGATTCCATTTTAGACAGGTCAGGTAAACTAGCAATTGCAGGTTGCCAGGGTGTAATTGTTGAACCAACCTTCTTTTTATTACCATTCCATTCTTTTACATAGGTTACCATTCCTTCATCATCAGAATAAATAGTGAACTCCTTTTGTAATTCTAGTAATTCTTCTATTCTTTTTTTAATTTTAGAAACTTCTGTTCCAACTTCAATCATTTTTGCGTTGGCCTGTCTTTTTTTAATATAGTAATCAGCTTTTTTCTCTTTCAGGTCCCTTTCTGTCTTCTCTATTTTTATTTCTAATGACCTGATGGTAGCAGGGGGTTCATAAATAGAACGTTCAAGCTCTAGTTTATCCTCCTCGATATTGAATGATAAATCTTTTATGGCGTTACGTTCTTGTTTTAAAGTAAGTGTGGTGTCTAATTCCTGTTGTGTATATCTAGATTGTGCCTTGTCTAGATTTAACTGAGCATCAAGTATTTTACCGTTAAGCTCAGAAACATCTAGTTTGCCTATATAACCTCCTTTTTTTACCAAGGTGCCCTCGGGAACTAAATCTTGTATTTTAATATTGTAAATACCAAAACGTCTAGCTTTTGTAGGACCGTTTATTTCTTTAGAGCTTGTAGATTGAGCTTCACCAGAGATATAAACTTCGTTTAAGAAACTTCCTCTTTCTACCTTGGCAGTAAGCGATTCATTTTCATAATCATCAGATCTAAAATACAGATACGAAACTATTAATAGAACTAAAATGCCTATAATATAGGCTATACGTTTTTTGTTCATTTTTTGTTGGTTTGTTTGATGAGTTAAAGAAAAGGGATAAACACTTTAAACCGTGTTAATTTTATGCTAATTTTCTTTCTTTAACATACTGTAAACACAGCATCAAAAATTAAACCATTAATGAATTTATTAAAAAACTTTACCTACAAATTGCTCTAATTAGAGATTTTGTTTTGAAGTTTAAGGTTAAAACCCTGCAATTCTATTCTAGTTACTATAGTTTCGTATTTACTTTTTTCAATCGATCTGTTATTCCGAACTTGTTTCAGAATATAGTTTTTCTCATTGATGCTTGTCTTCACATGAATTACAATCCATGTTGGTTTAATCAATAAAAAATGAATCTGAAAAAATACGTTTATTGAACGGTATAAAGCAAAGCATCAGTTTCTGTTACTCTAAAGTAACCTAACGGAAAATTGTCTGGATTGGTTGTATTTACACAATTTCCACGCACTGTAGCTGGTTGGGTTTCGAAAGGATCTCCAGATTCCTCGTCGGTTTGTTGAAGTAAAATGAACATAAAGTCGTAATGTCTTCTTGAAATACCTGAAATCTTTATAGAGAGTATATCGCCGGACTTCATTTCATCGTCAGAAAAGAAGCCGAATATTTCATTTCCATCGGTGAATTCATCATCATAAACTTCTAACATGGGAACATTCTGGTTATTCTGGAATTCAAATAAATAAAAGTTTTCTTCATTTCCAGGATCTGTATAAAAGGCTTTGATTTCTATATCGTCACCAGAAAACCCACCATTGTTATTTTGTTCTACAGAATCTATTGAAGGTACGGCAAAAAGTGTTTCTGAAGCTGTATAAGTCTCGCCTTCATAGACTACATTTAATGTATAAGTACCATTGATTATAGGGATGAATGTGTTGTTTTTGTAAATTCCAGATGTACCTTCTTCAATAAAATTGAAGATGTTATTTTCAGAATCTGATACCGAAACTATGGCACCAGATGCAGGTGGTACACCATTATTAAAAAAAGGAGCAGTTAAGGATAATATAATGGTTTGTTCGTTTCCAGAGGTTCCTTTAACCCAAGAAAGCGATGCATCTATAACCAATCTGGGTTCTGTAGTTTCTAAATCTACATCTATAACATCTTCACATGAAATAATGAAGAGGCTTAATATAAATATATATATGATTTTTTTCATGAGATTAAAACTTAAAATTGTATGAAACCGAAGGCGCTATACCGAAAATAGCTAGTCTTGTAGCTTCGTTTTGCCCAGTTTCAAAATTTTGACCAAAAGTTAGGGACACAGCATTCTTTCGGTTATAAATATTGTAAATACTAAACACCCAATGTCTAGACCAATTTTTATTAGGTTTTTGTTTAGGTGTGTAGGTGAGTGATAAATCCAAACGATTATAAGAAGGTAGTCTGTTTTGGTTCCTTGGACCAAAATTAGGTACGTTTATACCATTATATTGGTATTGTGCATTAGGAAACGTTGTAGGCCTGCCGGTTTGAAATATAAAGTTGGCGTTAAGTTTTACTTTTTCGCTCCAATTGTAACTTCCTGTTAATGATATATCATGTGTTTTGTCGAAAGGGGTGTTGTACCATTCACCGTTATTTATACCGGTTTCAATTTCTGTTCTTCCTTTTGTTTGTTGTTCAGATTTAGAAAGGGTGTACGCAAGCCAGCCCTTAAATTTTCCTTCGTTTTTTCTAAGAAGAATTTCTAATCCATAAGCTCTTGCCTCTCCATTTAAAATGACTTGTTCAATGGCATTGTTTGCAATTAAATCTGCTCCGTCTATATAGTCTATTCTATTTTTTATGGTTTTATAAAAGGTTTCAATTTCCAGGGAATATAAGTCATTATTAAAGTTTTTGAAGTAGCCAGCGGCAATCTGGTGCAGAGATTGTGGCTTTACGAATTTACCACTGGGTGTCCAGATATCTAATGGCGTAGGCGCATTGGTATTAGAAAGTAAATGCAAGTATTGATACATTTTATTGTAACTGGCCTTTACCGAACTATTATCATTTAACTGATATGCCAAAGAAAATCTGGGTTCGAGATTATGAAAACTTTCAACGACATCACTTCGGTCGAAGGTTTCCGTTCCAGTGGGCGTTCCCATTTCGTAAATTTGTGAATCTTCATTAAAAACAACTGCTTCGTTATTCTCGTATACGTTGAGTTCATCCTGTCCCAACCTTAAAAAGGAACTTAGCCTTAAACCGTAAGAAACAGAGAGCCTATTGGAAATTTTGTGTTCAGCGTCTACATATATGGCATTTTCTAGGGCGTATTTATCAATCAGTTTAAAAGGGTTTATTCCTGAAGATTCTGATGTTGGTCTAATATCTCCCGGGTTAAATTCATAGTAAACGCTATTTAAACCATATTGCAGTTTAAGTTTATCGCTTAGATAATGTTTGAAATCGTACTTTAGGTTAAAGTTTCTAATACCCGAAATCCAATCGAAACCAACAAACCCCAATTCTAGATTATAATAATAATCAGAATAAATCATTGATAGGTTAGAAAATAACTTATCTGAAAACAAATGGTTCCACCTAAAGTTTAGAACCGAGTTTCCGTAAATATTTTCAAAACTTCCAGGTATTCTAAAAACATCTCTTCCAAAGTAACCCGATAAATAAATGTTGTTTTTCGAATTTATTTTATAGCTCAGTTTTGTGTTTAAATCATAGAAATAGGCGGCGTTATCAATATCGAAAAGCGGTAAAAATAAATGCGCATAACTGGATCTTCCCCCAAAAAGAAAAGAGCCTTTATCTTTTTTTAATGGTCCTTCTATTAGTAATCTACTGGATACAATTCCAATACCACCATTCATATGAAACCCTTTACTGTTTCCTTCTTTTTGATATATATCTAAAACAGAGGAAACCCTACCACCATACCTGGCAGGAATACCTCCTTTGTAAAGTCTTAGGTCTTTAATGGCATCTGGATTGAAGACAGAAAACAGACCGAATAGGTGAGAGGAGTTATAAATTGTAGCCTCATCCAGTAAGATAAGGTTTTGATCAGCGCCACCACCTCGTACATTAAATCCGGATGCACCTTCACCCACATTGGTTACACCAGGAAGCAGTGTTATAGCCTTTACAATATCTGATTCCCCTAAAACTACTGGTATTTCTTTTATTGTAGAAGATGTTAACTTGTTAACACTCATTTGAGGTTTTTGTATACTGAGCCTCTCAATATTCTCAGTGATGACCACTTCCTCTAAACTCTCAGAGCCAATTTCTAAACTATAATTTTTGGAAATATTTTCATTGAGTTCAATGGTTTCCTTGATAGTTTGATATCCTAGATAGCTAATAATTATGGTGTAAGAACCTTTTGGGAGAGTAATTGAATAAAAACCGTATTCATTGGTAACAGAACCAGATTGTAATTCTGGAAAGAGTATGTTTACACCAATTAGTGTTTCGTTGCTGTTTTTTTCTGAGATTACTCCGCTTAAAGTAAATCTTTCTTGTGAGATACCTTTTGAAATAACTGCAAGTAGAAGAACTAGCAGTAAATAAGGTTTTTTCATAGATGTGGCAATTTTAGTATAAAAATAAAAAAAAAGCTCCTGAAACAGGAGCTTTTAACAAGTTGTTAGGCTTTTTGTTTAACCTTATACGTTCTTTAATACTTTACTTAAAATATTGTTGAATGTTTCGCTTGGTCTCATTACTGAGCTAGCTAATTCTTCGCTAGGTAAGTAATATCCATCAATATTGGCCGGATTGCCTTGAATATCATTTAATTCTTTTACAATAATCTCTTCTTTAGCGGTCAACTCTTCAGCGATTGTCTTAAACTCATTTCTAAGTTCAGCATCAACTTCTTGATTTGCTAATTCTTGTGCCCAGTACATAGCTAAATAGAAATGACTTCCTCTGTTATCCAATTCACCAACTTTTCTTGACGGACTTTTTCTATTATCAAGCAGCTTTCCTGTAGCATCATCTAAAGTTTCACTAAGGACTTTAGCTTTTTGGCTATTGTTAACCTGAGCATAATGCTCTAAAGAAACAGCCAATGCTAAAAATTCTCCTAAAGAATCCCAACGTAAATGATTTTCTTTTAATAACTGTTCAACATGCTTAGGAGCAGAACCTCCGGCACCAGTTTCAAATAAACCTCCACCATTCATTAATGGCACAATGGATAGCATTTTTGCAGAAGTTCCTAATTCTAAAATTGGGAATAAATCTGTTAAATAATCACGTAATACATTACCTGTTACAGAAATAGTGTCTTTATTAACTACGACTCTCTCAAAAGTATACAATGCAGCTTCTACAGGAGATTTAATATATATTTCTAATCCTTCTGTATCGTGCTCTGGTAAATAAGTGTTCACCTTTTTAATTAGTTCAGCATCATGAGCTCTGTTTTCGTCTAACCAGAAAACTGCTGGCCAACCTGTTGCTCTTGCTCTATCTACTGCTAGTTTAACCCAGTTTTGGATTGGAGCGTCTTTAGTTTGACACATTCTAAAAATATCTCCGGCTTCAACTTCTTGAGCTAAAAGAACATTTCCGTCTTTATCTACAACTTCAACAGTACCAGCTTCGCTCAATTGGAATGTTTTATCATGTGATCCATATTCTTCAGCCTTTTGTGCCATAAGTCCAACATTAGGAGTTGTTCCCATTGTTACAGGATCAAAAGCACCATGTTCTTTACAGAAATCTATAGTAGCCTGGAAAACCCCAGCGTAACATCTGTCTGGGATTAGAGCTTTGGTATCTTGTGTTTGGCCTTGTGCATTCCACATTTGTCCTCCGGTTCTAATCATAGCCGGCATAGAAGCATCTACAATAACATCAGAAGGTACATGTAGATTTGTAATGCCGTTATCAGAATCTACCATTGCAACGGCTGGAGCATTTTCGTATACAGCATTAATTGCTGCTTTAACTTCTTCTTCCATCGGGTGTCCTTCTATACTATCGTATACATCCCCAATACCATTGGTAGCAGTTACACCTAATTCATCAAATAAATCTGCGTATTTTTCAAATACATCTTTGTAGAATACTTCAACTACAGCTCCAAAAATGATCGGGTCAGAAACCTTCATCATTGTAGCTTTCATGTGTAATGATAACAATACGCCATTTTCTTTGGCATCAGCAATTTCTTTTGCGGCATATTTTTTAAGAGCACTAATGCTCATTACAGAAGTATCAATTATTTCTCCAGCTAATAAAGGCGAATATCCTTTTAACTCTTTTCCGTTAAAAGTGATTTTAAATTCCGTATCGTTTTCTAGAGTTGTAGATTTCTCAGATCCGTAAAAGTCGTTAGCTTCCATTGAAGCTACGTGAGTTTTGGAATCTTTTTTCCATTCTCCCATTTTGTGCGGATTCTTTTTAGCATAATGAGAGACAGCTTTAGGAGCTCGTCTATCAGAGTTTCCCTCTCTTAAAACAGGGTTTACAGCACTACCTTTTACTTTATCGTATCTGGATTTTATGTCTTTTTCTTCGTCGTTTTTTGGTTCGCTAGGATAATCTGGAATTGCAAAGCCTTTCGATTGTAATTCTTCGATAGCTTCCTCTATTTGCGGAACAGAAGCACTAATATTCGGTAATTTAATAATGTTTGCCTCAGGTTTTTTAACCAGTTCACCTAGAATGGCCAAATCATCTGGAACACGTTGGTCTTCGCTTAAGTAATCTGGAAATACAGCTAGTATTCTTGCTGCTAATGAGATGTCTTTGGTTTCAACATCAATTCCTGCAGATTCTACAAAAGACTCTACTATTGGTAAAAAAGAACGTGTAGCTAAGGCTGGAGCTTCATCTGTTTTGGTGTAAATTATTTTCGACATTTAGTGTTTCTTTTTTTATTTAAACGATAGCCAAAAAACGAGTAAAAAATTGAAGATTCGTTTTTAGCGATGCGAATATACAAAATTACGTACTTATACCTAGTTTTATACTAACTGAAAAATAATTAAGTAGTTAGATTTATTAGAAAAGTAAAAAAGGAGATTGCCAATACGAATTTCTTAAAAAAAACCACCTTGAGGTTAAAAAAACAAAAGCCATATCACGACAGAATTTAATCTGCTTTGACATGGCTTTCTTTGAAATGCATTACTAAACTTATTTTGTACTGCTACAAAATCGATTTAAATTTTCATTAAATCTTTTCGGTTTTGTACTACCATTTCAAGTGAAGCACTCAATAATTTTCAAAATGTATTGACCTAATTATCTAATGCTTCAGTTTAATTGTTTTTCTTGATGCTACTAATACGCCTTTCGTTTTCACGTCTAGTTTTTTAGCGCATTGCTCAATATATACATTCACTTTCGATTCTGTGTTTTCTCGAGCTTTCAATTCTGTTGGCCGCTCTTTACTTTCGTAAGCAGTGTCCGTTAGAATATCATGATTTTCGGTTGTCCACGCATACACCTGGTACCTTCAACCTCAAAAAACAATCAATATAATAAAGAACGTTACTTTATTTGGAAACAACATTAATTCATCTTAAAATGAAAACAATTCTTAAACGATTTGTTGTTATCTCTTCAGCTAATATATAATTAACAATTGTAAATACAAATTTTTTAAGGCATTACATATCAACTGTTTATGAACTTAAGTTATTAACAATTGTTGATAATGAAAAAAGCCTTGATTAATATCAAGGCTTTTGGAAATGTTTTGGTTAGTAGACTATTACTAGTTTCTACTTTCTTTAATTCTAGCTTTTTTACCAGTAAGTCCTCTAAAGTAGAATATACGTGCTCTACGTACTTTACCACGTTTATTAACTTCTATTTTTTGTAAAGCAGGTAAATTAACTGGGAAGATTCTTTCTACCCCAATTGATCCAGACATTTTTCTAATTGTAAAGGTTTCTGAAGTTCCAGATCCTCTTCTTTGAATTACAACGCCTTTAAAGAACTGTGTTCTTGTTTTACTACCTTCTTTAATTTCGTAATACACTGTAATGGTGTCACCAGCACCAAATTCTGGTAAGTCTTTTCTTGTTACAAATTCGTCTTGTACAAATTTTACTAAAGATTCCATCTCTTAAATTTTATAAATGGTTGATTCAGAACAACATTCACGATTTTCGCCAGAGGTTAACCCGAAATTGGCTGCAAAGATACATAAAAAGTTATAAGTTGAAAGTTATAAGCTAAAAGTTTTATGCTTATTTGAGGTGTACGCCTAAGGGCGAGCTATCTGCTATATCTTTTGAACTTCCAAAAGATGCTGTTTCCATACTTGACAGCTTAGGGAGGGTATCGGTAAACAGTAAAAAGGCATTAGGCAAAAGATTGTTTAGTTAACAACAATAACTAAAAATTATGCCTAATTACTTGTGTCTTAATAATTAATCATCCAATAAATCAGGTCTGCGTTCTTTTGTTCGCTGGTATGCTTGATTTTCACGCCATTTTTCAATTTCAGGAAAATTACCGCTAAATAAAACTTCAGGAACTTCCCAGCCTTTGTAATCTCTGGGGCGCGTATAAATTGGCGGGGCCAATAAATTGTCTTGGAAAGAGTCTGTAAGTGCAGAGGTTTCATTGCCCAAAACACCTGGTATTAATCTGATTATGGAATCGCAAAGTACGGCGGCTCCTAATTCCCCACCTGATAACACATAGTCTCCAATTGAGATTTCCTTGGTTATAAAGTGGTCTCTTACCCTTTGGTCTACACCTTTGTAGTGTCCACATAGAATAATGATGTTCTCTTTTAAGGATAATTGATTAGCAATGCCTTGGTTTAAAGTTTTTCCATCTGGTGTCATATAAATGATTTCGTCATAATTCCTTTCAGATTTTAAACCCGCAATGCATTTATCAATAGGTTCTATCATCATCACCATACCAGCACCGCCACCAAATTGGTAATCGTCTACACTTTTGTAGTTATCTGTGGTGTAATCCCTTAAATTATGAAAATGGACTTCTACCAAATTGGCCTCTATGGCTCGTTTTAAAATGGATGCTTCAAACGGGCTTTTAAGTAATTCTGGTAAAACGGTAATGATGTCAATACGCATATACTTTGTAATAAGCTGCAAAGATAGTTTAATTGTTTGGTTAAAATTAAGGAAAGGGGATTTAGGTTCGTTTAACGGTCTCGGCAATGAGCAGTTGAGTGGTTTAGTAATTAACATCGCAAGTACACACCAAACTGAAAATCCGCGAGGATTATCAGAAGTAGGCGAAAACAAGCAATTACTTATAGCCATTCTTGGGCATAGTTATTTTCTTAATCCTTTTATTAATCTATAAATCAGTTTTTCAAATTTATGCTCGTCTCTTGAATCTGGATTTACAAAATCTGAAAAGTCTAAAGAATTTAATTTCCTTAATTCTTCAATGTTTTTCCAATATTCGTCCTGATTTTCAATAGGTCTTATTTGTTCTTTTTCTAAATCAAATAGAAAATTATCAATATGTATAGGAAATAGAACATCATTCCAAGTTATTTCTTGTTTCTCTCTCCCTTTTGATAACTCGAATTGACAGGCTTTGCTCTTAATTGAATCTTTAGATGCAATAAATAATACTCTGTCTTTCTCTTTTATATTAGAGGACATAATATTTTTTAGGGTTTTTCCGCCTGGTGAATCATATTCCCATAAAAATGTAATAATTCCTCTTCTATTTAATATTTCATTAATGGTTTTGGCAAACTGTTGGTCTTTAAAACTATATGAGATAAAAATTGATTGAAATTGGATTTCTGAAGTTAAATCAATTAAGTATTCTTTTATATCAGAACTGTTGATTCCAAAAATATGCTCAAGAACAGTTTTTTCAATGGTAGGTGAATTTAAGATTGTCCTTATATCAATCATATTAAATTCATTTCCTGGTGTTTTATTAGAATAATCAAAAGTCTCACTTGATAATTCGCAAGATGAAATTTGAATTAGTGATAAACTACAGTGCCTGAAAACACTCTTTTTGAAGTCAATTCTATCAAAACTTGATTCTTTAATTACACAATCCTTAAAATCTAATTTTTCAGAATCTTTTTCTTTGGGAAAACTATCACTAAAACGGATTGGTTCTATATCAAGATGATGTAAATAACATCTAATAAAAGTTATAATTCTACTACCAAAACCTCTTAATCTTAAATCTAAAATTTCTGGACAATCGATGAAAAGTAATCTTTCTGTAATTACGTCAGATAACTCCAAACACATAATTGTACAACTGTCGAAAGTACTATCTACCAAATCAAGTTCTAAAAATTTGGATTCATAAAATTTACAATCAATAAACTTACAATCTATAAAGGTACAAGATGAAAAAACCGAATGGTTAAAATCGCATCCTACAAAAGCACAGTTTTTAAATTCGGTGGCAATAAATGATTTATATGTAATATCTACTCTTTCAACAACAACTTCGTTTAATGTGAGCATACCACTTCCAACTCTATAGTTGTTGTATTTGAATCCTTTTTCGTTATAGTCAGAATCAGTTTTTGTAATCCAATCTAAAAATTCATCTTTTGTTGTAATAATATTCAATTCAGAAGTGGTTTTTTAATTATGTCTAACGGTTAAGCGAATATGCATCTTTTCAATGATTTGTATCCGATGTTAAACTAAGGTAGCCGAAAATTTTTATAGAATCAAATCACCGCCCTAAAAATTTGGAGACAAATTTGCACACTCTAACAAGTTAGAATCAGTTTAAAACTAGAACCTTTAAGGCTTTGTTAAACCCCTTGCATAATATCCATATATTAGTATTTTTGTAGCCACTCAAAAAAATGATCTTCATGAAATTAAAATTTTTATTCACGTTTTTTTCTTTTCTTTTTTTAACATCAGTTAACTCTCAAAATACTAAAGATGAGGTACTTTTTACGGTTGGGGAGGATTCTATCATGGTATCTGAATTTTTAAGGGTCTATAATAAGAATTTAGACTTGGTACAGGATGAATCGCAAAGAGACATCGATGAATATTTAAAGCTTTTTACCAGTTATAAACTAAAGATCAAAGAGGCCAAACGTTTGGGTTTGCATAAAAAACCTGATTACTTACAAGAATTAGACAAATACAAAAAACAATTAGCACAGAGCTACATGAGGGACCCCAAGGTTACCGATGCACTATTGGAAGAAGCCTACGAAAGACTATGTTATGAAATAAAAGCAGACCATATTCTTGTAAAAGTGCCACAGAATGCTAGTCCTAGAGATACTTTAGCAGCTTACAACAAGCTGGTTAAGTTAAGGGAAAGAGCATTAGAAGAAGGTTTTGAAAAAGTACGAAGTGAGGTACATAATGGCAAAACCGTATTTGGTGAGAAATTAGGTTATTTTTCAGGTTTTAAAATGGTTTACCCTTTTGAGTCGGCAGCATATAATACTCCAGTAGATAGTATTTCTCAACCATTTAGAACAAGGTTCGGCTATCACATTGTTAAGGTCTACGATAAGATAAAGTCTAGAGGAGAAGTTACGGTTGCTCATATTATGACCATGAATAAAGCTGGTGATTCTGTTTCGAAACCAGAGGTGAAAATCAAGGAGGTTTACAACAAACTACAGCAGGGAGAGTCTTTCGAGTCTCTAGCCAAACAATTCTCTGAGGATACAAGTTCTGCCGACAAAGGCGGCGAGCTTGAACCGTTTGAAAGTAGTCAAATTAGTGCTGTTAAGTTCGAAGAAGTTGCTTTTAGCTTGGTAAATGAAGGTGATGTTTCAGAGCCTTTTCAATCGGCTTATGGTTGGCATATTGTTAAACTGTTAAATCGAAAATTGGTGCCTCCATACTTGGATATGAAGTCTGAATTGGAAGCAAAAGTAAAAAGAGACGATCGCTCTAAACTTATAGATGAAGCGCTTTATACCTCTCTTAAGCAGCAATACGGGGTTAAGGATAATGATAAAGCGTTACAGTATTTCGAAACTATTTTAAATGAAGATTTCTTTAAAAGACTGTGGAAGTTGCCGGCAGGTTTTAAAGCAGATGAAGCTTTGGTCAACATAGGAGATAAGCAACTTATCTATCAAGATTTTGGTTCGTTTTTGATAGAGTTACAAAAAGGAAGGGTTTACAAAAGACCAATCAAAGCTTTCGTAGAAGAGCAATACGAAGCATTTCTTAATAAGAATTTAGTGAGTTATAAAGAAAGCAAATTGGAAGAGGAAAATGTTGAGTACGCCAATATTCTCTCTGAGTACAGGGATGGATTGCTGTTATTTGATTTAATGGAAAATACCATTTGGAACACTTCAGAAACAGACTCAATATCCATAAGAGACTTCTACGAAAAAAATAAAAACAAATACATTGTTCCAGAACAAATAGATGCTATAGTAGCTTCTGCCTCTAAGCAAGGAACCTTAAAAAAAGTTTCAAAATATTTAGAGCAAGGAAAGCGTGTAGAGGATATCAAAGAATTGATAAATACAGATAAAAAGGTAAAGGTTATCTTTAGTTCGGATATCATGGATGCTAAAAACCAAGCTCTGCCCGAAAAATTACCTTTTAAAAAGGGTGTTTCTGAAATATATAAGCATAATGATGCCTATGTTTTGGTTAAAATCAACGATGTAATCCCACAAGCTCAAAAATCTTTTGATGATGCTAAGGGAAGCGTTATTAGTGATTATCAAACCCAAAAAGAGATTACATGGATAGACAATTTAAGAGCGGAATTTTCCGTTGTGGTTAATCAAGATGTTCTAGAAAAAGTAAAATCAAAACTCAAGAAATAGTCGGTGCGCAATATACTCATCATATTTGCTTTCTCCATGTTTATTTATTCTTGCGAATACCTAAAGCGACCACCTGAAGTTGAAGCAGTAGCTAGGGTTAACGATAGTTATCTGTCTTATAGTGACTTAAAGGGGTTGGTAAATCAAGGAACTAGTAAAGATGATAGTATATTTATTGTAGAGAATTTCATTAACCGTTGGGCTACACAACAGCTATTGGTAGATGGGGCTATTCTTAATTTAAGTGAATCTACCCAACAAAATTTCGATAAGCTAGTAAATCAATACAAAACAGATTTATATGCCAAGGCGTATATGGAGGCTCTGGTAAAACAAAGTATCGATACTTTGGTTACTAACAAAGAAGTTCAAGAGTATTACGACAACAACAAAGAAGTTTTCAAATTGAATGAAGAACTCATAAAGTTTAGATACGTTCATGTTGATGAAAATATTATCGATTACAATAAAATCAAAGAGAAATTCGAACGCTTCGAAGCTAACGATAAAGTTGAATTAGATTCCATTTCAATTCAGTTTAAATCATACTCTTTAAACGACTCTATTTGGATTAAGCTAAGTCAAGTAATTACTAAGATTCCAGTCATTAATTCTGAAAATAAAAATGAACTGTTAAAAAAATCTAATTTTATACAGCTCAAAGACTCATTAGGAGTATATTTGATGCAAATAAATGATGTGCTGCTTAGAAATGAAACAGCACCTCTAGAGTATGTAAAGCCTACTATAGACCAAATAGTTATAAACAAAAGAAAGCTAGAGCTAATTAGGCAACTAGAAAAAGATATTACCAAAGATGCTATTAAAAACAAACAGTTTGAAATATATAAATAGATGTTTAATTGCAACCTTGCTATTTGCTAACGCACTTGTAGCTCAGGAAGTTATTGAAGATAAACCCCAAGAACACCCAATCGAAAAAAAACAAGATTCGGTACCGTCTAATTTCAACACTGTTAAAGTAGATGGTATTGCTGCGGTTGTGGGTGATTTTATCATTTTAGAATCTGATATACCTAAGGAACGGGAACAAATAATTGCAGCTGGAGGTAATTTAGATGGCGTTTCAAATTGTCAATTAATGGGGTCGCTTTTAGAGAACAAACTTTATGCACACCATGCCATTCAGGATAGTATTATTGTTTCAGATGTTGAAATAAGACAACAGGTAGATTATCAAATTCAACAGTTTTTACAATACTTTGGTGGCTCAATGGAGAAGCTTTTAGCGTATTATAAGAAGGAAGACGAACAGAGTTTTAAAGACGAAATGTTCGAAATCAACAAGAATACCGAATTGGCTAAAAGAATGCGAAGTAAGATTGTACAGGAAGTAGAGATAACGCCAGAGGAAGTTCGCGAATATTTCAACAAAATTCCTAAAGAAAGCAGACCAACATTTGGAACAGAACTAAAGGTTGCTCAAATAGTTGCAGAGCCCAAGATATCTGAAGAAGAAGAACAGCGCATTATTGATAAATTAAATGGATTTAGAGAAGATGTCATGGAGCGAGGCGCTAGTTTTAGGTCTAAAGCTGTTTTGTATGGGGAAGACCCAGGGTTAAAACAATCTGGATATATCTATACATTAGATAGGAAAAAACCAAGGATGGTTAGAGAGTTTAGGCAGGCCGCTTTTGCATTAAAAGAAGGTGAAGTATCTGAACCCTTCAAGACCGATTTTGGATACCATATTGTGTATTGCCAAAAGATTAGGGGGCAGCAATACGATGTAAGTCACGTATTGCTAAAACCTAGAATATCAAATAAAGCCATTCAAGATGCCAAAGAACGTTTGGAAAAAGTTAGGCAACGTATCATAGATGGAGATATCACTTTTGCAGACGCTGCCAGAGAAGCCAGCGACGAAAAAGCTACAAGAAATGATGGTGGACAGTTGATAAATCCTGAAACTCAAGATTATAATTTTGAGTTAACAAGAATGGAACCCTCCTTATACGCCCAAATTCAAAACCTAAAGGATAACGAAGTAAGTTTAGTTCTTAAAGATGAGGATAATAGAGGAAAAGTATCGTACAAGCTTTTAACAGTTACCGATAGGATCGATGAACATAAGGCCGATTATGCCAGAGATTTCTTGAAAATTAAGGAATTGGCGTTAAAGGAGAAACAATTAAAATCTATTGAGGAATGGCAAGCCAAAAAAATTATTGATACCTATGTAAAAATCGAAGGTGATTATAAAAGTTGTAATTTTTCTGGTAACTGGTTAAAAAAATAATTATGTCCGACGTAAAAGCTATTGAACAGTTTGTAAAAAAGTATAAAGATCTTAAACAAGAAATAGCCAAAATTATTGTTGGTCAAGATACCGTTGTAAATCAAATCCTTATTTCTATTTTTTCAGGCGGCCATTCTTTGCTTATTGGCGTACCTGGATTAGCTAAAACTTTAATGGTAAATACCATTGCCCAAACCTTAGGATTAGACTTTAAGCGTATTCAATTTACTCCAGATTTAATGCCCAGTGATATCTTGGGAAGTGAAATCCTTGATGAAGACCGCCATTTTAAGTTTGTAAAGGGACCCATTTTTGCTAACATTATCCTGGCTGATGAAATTAACAGAACACCACCAAAAACACAAGCTGCACTTTTAGAGGCCATGCAAGAACGCGCAGTTACTGTTGCAGGACATCATTATAAACTGGATTTGCCTTATTTTGTTTTAGCAACACAGAACCCTATTGAACAAGAAGGTACCTACCCATTGCCCGAAGCTCAACTAGACCGTTTTATGTTTGCCATTAATCTAGAGTACCCTACATTTCAAGAAGAGGTTCAGGTCGTAAAAGCTACTACCAATGATGAAAAGGTAAGTGTGAATGCGATGTTTACTGCTAAAGAGATTCTTGATTTTCAACATGTAATTAGAAGAATTCCTGTTGCAGATAATGTTATTGAATATGCTGTAGAAATGGTTGGTAAAACAAGGCCAAATGGAGATAAAGCTACAGATTTAGTAAAAGAGTATATCGATTGGGGAGCAGGGCCTAGAGCTTCACAAAACTTAATATTAGCGGCAAAGACTCATGCTGCTATAAATGGGAAATTCTCACCAGACAAAGAAGATGTTCAGGCTGTAGCCAGTGGTATCCTCCGTCACAGAATAATAAAAAATTACAAGGCAGAAGCCGAGGGTATTTCAGAAAACCAAATAATTACGAGTCTGTTTTAGTGGTTCAAGAGAGTGTTGATATCTTGTTTTAAAAGCTCAATTTCATTCGGAATAAGCAAGTCGTAAAAGCCTCTAATTAACCCATCACTATCTACAAGAGCGGTAAAGCTACTATGATAGAAATCCGTACCATTTTCATTGGGTTTAAAATTCGTTTTATATTGTTTAGCCAATGCTTTTGTGTTTTTTTCTGAAGATGTTAAGAAAAACCATCTATCATCTGGGATTCCTGTAGAAATAGAATATTCTTTAAGTCTTGCCGGAGTGTCTTTGTAAGGGTCTATGGTGTGGGAAACAATTAAGAAATTATCATGGTATAAGAAATCTTTAGCCAGATTTGTTAACTGTAGTTTCATGGGTGGGCAAATACTTGGGCAACGAGTAAAAAAGAAATTGGCTATAAATACCTTACCTTTTAGGTCTTTATTGGTAAAGAGTTTTCCATTTTGATTTTTAAATTTCCCCTTGTAAGATATACTGTAATTTATCTTATTGCCATTAGAGTCAAAATTATAACTTAAAACAGGAAGGTTGTTTTTTGTAGACTCACAAGAAACAATGATAAGGGCGAGTATGGCTGAGAAATATTTAAATAATCTTTTAGTTGATATGTTCATCTATTTTTTCTTGCATTTCTTTATCGTAATAGAATATAGCCATGCTGGCCATCATTTCTTGGTTTTTAGATGTGGTGTTTTTTACGGTTAAAGTCAATTCGTATGTATTGTTTTTATAAAGCCAAATGCCTTCTTCACTTTGAAAAGTTGGAGCACTTTTTAATCCGATTTTATTCACAAAATTTTCACTATCACAATTATAAATAACTTCTCCAGTAGTTTTATTCAATAAAGAAAATGTTTCGGCAAATGGGTGCAAGTGTGGTGTTATTTGGTGTATTCGTATGCTGTCCTTAATTGCAAGTTGTTTTGAGGCGTTGAATGAATATTCATGTTTACCAGGAGGAACAATCCAGTGGCCGGATAGCGGATTGTTATTCTCGTCATAGTAGGTGTGTAACTTGGTTTCTACAGGAATACAGGCATCAGGTATTTTGTCTGTGGGGCCAGCATATGGGTTTTTTTTATCAAATGGTAGCATGATATAAATTGTTTGGGACCTTAGTGGCTTTAATTTAGTGTTAGCGTGTCTTTTAAACCCAATTTCAATTTTATGCTTAATGTTAAAAGTAGAATCTGTTATATTATGGTTGAGTGCTTGAGCATTTAACACTATGCGTTCGTTGGAATAAACAGGAAACCCATAGCCTTTGGGCAGTTGAAAGGATTCTATACCATTACTTATAGATGTAATTCTAGGGTAGTGTTCATTTATACGCTCTGTGAATCCCCAACGATTGTAGTGTTCTGCATCTCTGTATTCAAAATTAGTATGGCATACAAAGTCATTAGATATTTCTGTTGTTTCAGAATCAGAAAATGCTCGTGTCTTGAAAGAGGTTAGCCATAATAGTTCTTCTTTAGAATCATCTATGGTTGGGTAAATATCAGATTTTGGGCCTTCCATAGATTTATAAATACCGCTAATTACAAACGTTGGGCTGGTAAAAACAACCTTGTCTTTAATCAATTCCTTTTTCCATTCAGAATCTACAAGGTTAAGCGAATAATAGATTTTGGATTTAATAAGTTCTTTGTGCCTAGTTTTTAGGGAGCTATAATAAATTAACCCACCCAAAACAGTTAGTGTCACAATTATTAATAGTTTGTACTTAAATTTTATTTTCAATTTGTTTGTAAAATAGTTTTGTCTGCCAATTTGTATTCTATAACTTTTTTCTAACTCTATAAAACTAGTATATTTCGATAATATGATTTAGTTTTAAAAATACTAAAAAGTACCTATAAGTAAATGCAAAAAATAATAAATAAGGATGTCTTGTTTTGGACTAGGCTAGCAGTTTTTCTGGCATTCATGATTCCTTTTTTTATATGTTACGATTTATGGTTTTCAGAGCGTTTATTCCCTCTAGTTCCTGTTTTTGATAATTTGTTGGTTCCAAATTATACTTTTGATGTTATACTCATAACTCTTTTTGTTTTATTGTTTTTTGTTTTTGTGTTTTACCCCAAGTGGACAATAGGAATTCCCATAATTATTATTTATACGTACTGGGTTTTACTAGATCAAAACAGAATTCAGAATTTCTTTTTCGAAATTATACTCATGGTTTTCGCCATGACAGAATTCAGATACAACAATATTTTAAATAAAAGATGTATACTCATTATCTTAATAGGTACTTATTTTTGGAGTGGCTTGCACAAATTTAATCCCATTTTTTTGGAAAGATGGTCTTTAGGGTTAAGCAGAAGAATTTCTTTTGTGCCGAGTTTTTTTAGAGATGTTTTTACTTATGCGGTACCATTTTTAGAGGCTTCTTTTGGAGTTTGTCTAATTTTTAGCAATACGCGAAAGATAGGGATATGGTTGCTGGCTCTAATGCATACAATAATATTGGTTACACTCACGATGTCTAATTATGGTTTTGTAGTTTTTCCACTTAATATTTTCAATGTTTTCGTTTTGTTTTTTCTTTTTTACAGGAAGCCATTTAACGAATCGGTTTTTAAGTTAAATTTCACTAAATCTTATATTGTGTTTTTTGTGGCCATCCTATTTCCCGTATTAAACTTTTTTGGCTATTACGATCATATTTTATCGTTTAGTTATTTTTCCGGTAAGCCTAAATATTGTAGAATTTATTTTTCAAGCTCTGAAGAAGCAAAGCAGTTGCCAAGTAACATAAGAGAGAACATTCGTGAGCATAATAGCGTTTATTATATAGATTTTAATGAGTGGGCTGGCAAAACATTGGGAATTTTAGTTTATCCCGAGGAGCGTGTATATATTAAATTACAGAAACATATTAACTCTTTTATCGATACCCCAAATACTAGATTGGAATTTTATGGGGTAGCCGGTGGTAACTGATTTATATAGAAATTTTGAAAAAAAATACAAGAAGGATTTTTGGATTAGATTTAATGAGGGCTGGCGCTATTTTTTTTGTCTTGGTTTCACATTTACCAATGTTTTTTCAAGATTATAACAATGTAATAACAGATTCTTTGCAGGTTTTGGGTTTATATGGCGTAGAGATTTTCTTTGTATTAAGCGGTTTTTTAATTGGAGATATACTTTTGAAAATGCTTAGTGACTATCAATTTACATTTAAAAGTGTTTTATTATTTTGGGTTAGACGGTGGTTTAGGACATTACCATTATATTTTTTAGTGCTATCAGTCAACGTAATTTTATTTTATATTATCAATGGTTCTTTACCCATTCATCTGTGGAAATACGTTTTCTTTCTTCAAAACTTTAAAGATGAGTATTTGATATTCTTTCCAGAGTCCTGGAGTTTGTCTGTCGAGGAGTATACTTATTTATTAGCTCCATTGGGTTTGTTTTTCTTTATAAAATTGGGTAAACACTTTAATATTGCTAAGACTAGGCTTTTCCTATATAATACGTGTACCCTATGTGCTGTATTCCTCATAACCAAAACTCAGTATTACTTTAATAATGTTGAGTATTTACAATCATTTAAATCGTGGAATATTAATTTGAAATCTATGGTAATTTACAGGATAGATGCTATTCTTTTTGGTTTTGTATTAATCTATTTTTTTAGAACATATTTTTCGTTTTTTAAAACACACAGGTTGAAATTCTTTATTACAGGTTCAGTTTTATTAGCATTTTTGATAATTTCTATTTTAGTGTTCCCTATAGGTGAAAGTAATACCTTTTATTGGAATGTGCTTTTTCTACCCTTAAGTTCAATTGCAATTGCTTGTATTTTACCCTTCCTATATTTTTTTAAGTTAAAGCATTTAGGACTTAGTAAATGGATAGAAAAGATTAGTTTGTATTCTTACAGTATGTACTTGCTTCATTATAGTTTAACTTTTTTAATCATTGAACGATTTCTCGATTTTACTAGTTTGGAATTCCATTCAAGAATCATATGTTCATTACTCTACTTAATTGTTGTTTTTTGGTTATCAAAATTATCTTATTCTTATTTCGAAAAACCTGTAACAGATTTAAGGGATTCTAAAATCATCAAAAAGTTTTTTAGACAATAGTTTAACAAATCATCATTATTACTCTGTAAAAGTTGTAAAAATCACAATCATTTTCCTTAATAATGCTACAATAATAATTAAGTATTAATACGTATTTTTTATAGCATATTTAGTTTTAAATCCTTGCATTAATTTCGTATTTTGCGTCGCTTTTTGAAAAATGCTTTTACCTTTTTCAGGGCTACTTTAATTATTGAAATACTTCATTATTTATGCAAACATACAACGATTACATCAAGGAGATTGAGGAAAGAAAAGCTTTGGGACTTAACCCTAAGCCAATCGATGCCGCTGAATTAACTAGCGAAATAATCGCTCAGATTAAAGATTCAGATAACCCACACAGAGAAGATTCTCTAAAGTTTTTTATCTATAACACTTTACCGGGTACTACAAGTGCCGCTGGGGTAAAGGCCGAATTTTTAAAAGAAATCATTTTTGGTGAATCTGTAATTGAAGAAATTACTCCCGATTTTGCATTTGAGCAGTTGTCTCACATGAAAGGAGGGCCTTCAATAAAAGTATTATTAGATTTAGTTTTAGATCAAAAAGATTTTGAGATTGCCAAGAAAGCAGCAGAAGTTTTAAAAACTCAAGTTTTCTTGTACGAGGCTGATACCGAGCGTTTGGAATCAGCTATGAAGCATGGGTGCCCTATTTCAAAGGAAATCATTGAAAGCTACGCACAAGCAGAGTTCTTTACCAAACTTCCTGAAGTAGATGAGAAAATCGATGTAGTAACTTACATTGCAGGCATTGGTGATATCTCTACAGATTTATTATCTCCAGGCGCAGATGCGCACTCAAGATCAGATAGAGAATTGCACGGACAGTGTATTTTTGAGCATAACAAAGACATGCAACAAGAAGTATTGGCTTTAAAAGAACAGCACCCAGATAAGCGTGTGATGTTAATTGCTGAAAAAGGAACTATGGGTGTCGGGTCTTCAAGAATGTCAGGTGTGAACAATGTAGCTCTTTGGACAGGTGTTTCTTCAAGTCCTTATGTGCCGTTTATCAACATTGCTCCGGTTATCGCAGGAACTAATGGCATTGCTCCAATTTTCTTAACAACTGTTGGAGTAACTGGAGGTATTGGAATCGATCTTAAAAACTGGGTGACTAAAAAAGATGCTGACGGAAAAACCGTTTACGATGCCGATGGAGAACCTGTTTTAGAGCAAGTTTATTCAGTTGAAACAGGGACTGTTCTGACTATCAATACAAAAGAAAAGAAATTATACCACGGAGACGTGGAATTAAAAGATATCTCTGCGGCTTTAACGCCTCAAAAAATGGAGTTCATTAAAGCAGGAGGTTCTTACGCTGTGGTTTTTGGTAAAAAACTACAAACCTTTGCTTGTAAAGTTTTAGGTATAGATGTGCCTCAAGTATATGCACCTTCAAAAGAAATTTCTATTGAAGGACAAGGTTTAACAGCAGTTGAAAAAATCTTCAACAAAAATGCCGTTGGAACAACTCCAGGCAAAACATTGCACACAGGATCTAATGTTCGTGTAGAAGTGAATATTGTAGGATCTCAAGATACTACAGGTTTAATGACGTCTCAAGAATTGGAAATGATGGCGGCAAAAGTAGTTTCTCCTATTGTTGATGCGAGTTACCAATCGGGATGTCATACCGCTTCTGTTTGGGATGACAAGTCAAAGGCTAACATTCCTAAGTTGATGAAGTTTATGAACGACTTTGGGTTAATCACCGCACGTGATCCAAAAGGGGAATATCACGCAATGACCGATGTAATCCACAAAGTATTAAACGATATTACGGTTGATGATTGGGATATCATTATCGGTGGAGATTCACATACACGTATGTCTAAAGGTGTTGCTTTTGGAGCAGATTCAGGAACTGTGGCTTTAGCCTTGGCTACGGGTGAGGCTACAATGCCAATACCGGAATCTGTAAAAGTAACCTTTAAAGGAAACATGAGAAGCTTCATGGATTTCCGTGATGTGGTGCACGCTACACAACAACAAATGTTAAAACAGTTTGGTGGTGAGAATGTATTCCAAGGAAGAATTATTGAGGTTCATATAGGCACATTAACATCAGACCAGGCCTTTACATTCACCGACTGGACAGCTGAAATGAAAGCCAAGGCATCTATCTGTATTTCAGAAGATGAAACGTTAATCGAATCATTAGAAATCTCTAGAGACCGTATCCAAATTATGATTAATAAGGGTATGGATAACGAAAAGCAAGTACTACAAGGTTTAGTTGATAAAGCAAATGCAAGAATAACTGAGATTAAAACAGGAATCAAACCAGCTTTAAAACCGGATGCTAATGCGAACTATTATGCAGAGGTAGTTATCGACCTAGATGAAATTGCCGAGCCAATGATTGCTGATCCAGATGTTAATAATGATGATCCATCTAAACGTTATACGCATGATACTATCCGTCCGTTATCTTACTATGGCGGCACTAAACAAGTAGATTTAGGATTCGTAGGGTCGTGTATGGTTCACAAAGGTGATATGAAGATTTTGGCACAGATGTTAAAGAACATTGAAGCCCAACACGGTAAGGTTGAATTTAAAGCACCCTTAGTAGTTGCACCTCCAACCTATAACATTGTAGATGAGCTAAAAGAAGAAGGCGATTGGGAAGTATTACAAAAGTACTCAGGATTTGAGTTTGACGATAGTGCTCCCAAAGGATTGGCGCGTACCAAGTACGAAAACATGTTGTACCTAGAGCGTCCGGGTTGTAACCTTTGTATGGGTAACCAAGAAAAAGCAGAGCCAGGAGATACTGTAATGGCAACCTCTACGCGTTTATTCCAAGGACGTGTGGTTAAAGATGCCGATGGTAAAAAAGGAGAGTCTCTTTTATCTTCTACGCCAGTTGTGGTACTATCTACTATTTTAGGAAGAACACCTACTATGGCAGAGTACGAAGCCGCAGTAGACGGTATCGTATTAACTAAGTTCAAGCCATCACAAAAAGAATTGGTTATATAATCTAAATTTGTCATTCCCGCGAAGGTGGGAATCTAGAATACAAAGCCTGAGTGTAAAACTCAGGCTTTTTGTTTTTACCACATGTCACTTCGAGTGATTCCGAAGCATGAGGAATCGTATCGAGAAGCTGGGAGTTCCCTTTATCCTGAACTCAGTTCAGGACCTAAGGTCGGGCTTTCCGCTATATCTTTTTTTAATGTCATTGCGAGGAGGAACGACGTGGCAATCTGTTAATTTACAGTTCTAATGCTTCGTTTAAAAAAAGGATGCCGCTTCAATTCCTGCCTGACGGCAGGCAGGCGTAACGCGGGCGTACTTGCTATTGAAGTTTTAAATTCTGGGGTTTTTGGAGGTTTTCGTTTAACGGTTCGTGTATGGTTTGTTGCGTGAAAATCCGCTAGGATTTTCCGCCGTAAACCAAAGATAGCAAAGTTGCAAGGATTTTCCGATAGGAAAATCGGAAGCAATAAATTATACACTTTGTTACCTACAGTTTTTATTCTTTTTTAAAGTCCGTTGTTATTCCGCTTAATATTTTTGGTTTTTCTTTAAGAAGGTCGGCGCATTCTGAAATATAAATCTCTACAAAGTCACGTCCGTTTTCCGTCATCATTTTAAGTCCGCCCGTTTCGTCCAGGTTATGAATCCAATAAAAACTCGTTGGATAGATTTCGTGATTAAAATCAACCGGTTCTGAATGGTTAATGATTCCGATTACCGGAGCGCTTGAGTCGTGTTTAAAAATTGTTGTTGAGAATTCGATATTACCTTTTTTTGATGAAATATTGTATTCATCCTTAATCCACTTTTTTTTAAATTTTGGAAACCCAAAATCGGATTGCAGGAAAGAGAAATTTGTCAAAATCTCTTTTTTAGATACTTTCCAAGTCGGTTTAAGAGTGTCCATTTTCAAATTGTAGGTAACGCTAGGATATGCGTCGTTTTAATGACTTATATCCGATGTTAAACGAAGGTCGGTAATTATTCTCACAAAGTCAAACCATTAGATTACTACTTATGCTATTTATTTAAATGAGTTTATTTAAATAGATTTTACCAAATTTAAAATAAAAGAACTCTATTTCATTCAGTTTCAATCGGTATCCAAATTTCGTATATTAGTGTTTCTGAACATAAAAGAATTAAACATTAAATAGATACAGCTTATGACATTTGACATCGATATGATAAAAGGGGTCTACGAACGCATGAAAGCACGCGTAGATGCAGCCCGAGACATTGTTGGAAGACCACTAACACTTTCCGAAAAAATATTGTACAATCACCTCTGGGACGGTATGCCAACGCAAGCCTTTGAAAGAGGAAAGGACTATGTTGATTTTGCACCCGATAGAATTGCTTGTCAGGATGCTACAGCGCAGATGGCTTTGTTACAATTTATGCAGGCAGGAAAACAAAAAGTAGCCGTGCCAACCACGGTGCATTGCGACCACTTAATACAAGCTAAGGAAGGTGCCGCCAAAGATTTAAAACGTGCGAACGATGTTAGTAGTGAAGTATTTAACTTTTTGGAATCTGTATCTAATAAATACGGTATCGGGTTTTGGAAACCTGGCGCAGGAATTATTCATCAGGTAGTTTTAGAAAACTATGCGTTTCCGGGCGGTATGATGATTGGAACCGATTCGCATACTGTCAATGCTGGCGGATTGGGTATGTTGGCCATTGGGGTTGGTGGAGCAGATGCTGTTGATGTGATGGCAGGTATGGCTTGGGAATTGAAATTTCCGAAGCTAATCGGTGTGAAATTAACTGGAAAGCTATCAGGATGGACAGCACCTAAAGACGTGATTTTAAAAGTAGCCGAAATTCTTACCGTTAAAGGAGGAACAGGTGCTATAGTTGAATATTTTGGCCCAGGCGCTTTGGCCATGTCCTGTACAGGAAAAGGCACCATTTGTAATATGGGCGCAGAGATTGGTGCAACCACATCTACCTTTGGCTACGATGAGTCTATGGACCGTTATTTAAGAGCTACCGATAGGGAAGGCGTAGCCGATGCTGCCAACGAAGTAGCTGCTTATTTAACGGCTGATGCTGAGGTTTATGAAAACCCAGAGCAGTATTTCGACCAAGTGATTGAAATTAACTTATCTGAGTTAGGCCCCTTATTAAACGGACCATTTACGCCTGATTTATCGACTGAAGTAGGCACCGATATGACAAAAAGAGCCACCGAAAATGAGTGGCCATTAAAAGTAGAGTGGGGGCTTATTGGGTCTTGTACAAACTCGTCTTATGAAGATTTATCAAGAGCGTCATCGATTGCACAACAAGCCTTAGATAAAAACTTAAAAACCAAAGCGGAATTCGGAATCAATCCAGGTTCTGAGCAAGTACGTTATACCGCAGAACGTGACGGCATTTTAGAAGTATTTGAAAAATTAGATGCGACTATTTTTACTAACGCCTGCGGACCATGTATAGGGCAATGGGCACGATATTCAGACCCGAAAAATGCACCAAAAAACAGTATTGTGCACTCGTTCAATAGAAACTTTGCCAAACGTGCTGATGGTAACCCTAATACGCACGCCTTTGTAGCGTCTCCCGAATTAACAGCGGCCATTGCCATTGCAGGACGATTAGACTTTAATCCGTTAAAAGATAAGTTAATCAATGAAGACGGTGAAGAAGTGATGTTAGACGAACCAACAGGATGGGAATTACCTCCAAAAGGCTTCGATGTAAAAGATAATGGATATTTAGAACCAGTAGCAGACGGAAGCGGTGTAAACGTGGTTGTAAATGAGACTTCCGAACGTTTACAGTTATTAACGCCTTTCGTTCCTATAGGAGATACCATTACTGGTGCTAAATTATTAATCAAAGCCTTTGGGAAATGTACAACCGACCATATTTCTATGGCGGGACCTTGGTTACGTTTTAGAGGACATTTAGATAACATTGCCAACAACACCTTGATTGGTGCGGTGAATGCCTTTAACCAAAAAACGAACTTCGTTAAGAACCAATTAACTGGAGATTACGGTGGTGTACCTGATGTACAACGTGCTTATAAAGCAGCAGGCATAAAAACTGTAGTTGTGGGAGACCATAATTATGGTGAAGGGTCTTCTAGAGAGCATGCCGCCATGCAACCACGTCATTTAGGTGTAGCTGCGGTAATTGTAAAGTCTTTTGCGCGTATCCATGAAACAAACCTTAAAAAACAAGGGATGTTAGGTTTGACTTTTGACAATGAGGCCGATTACGATTTGATCCAAGAGGATGATACCTTCAACTTCGTAGATTTAAACGAATTTGCACCAGGTAAACAATTAACTGTTGAGGTGGTTCATGCCGATGGCAGTACAGATACCATTAAGTTAAACCACACCTACAACGATTCCCAAATCGAGTGGTTTAAAGAAGGTTCAGCCTTGAATTTGATTAAGAAACAAAATGCATAATTTGGATATAATTGAAAAGAATTCCCCAATACTTAAGTGTTGGGGTTTTTTATTGATATCGTACCTGTAGGTTGTTGAAATTATCGAATAGAAAACAGGAATCTAAATAACATCTATTTTCAGATTTTAGCA
This sequence comes from Seonamhaeicola sp. ML3, assembly GCF_023273855.1. Taxonomy (NCBI): domain Bacteria; kingdom Pseudomonadati; phylum Bacteroidota; class Flavobacteriia; order Flavobacteriales; family Flavobacteriaceae; genus Seonamhaeicola; species Seonamhaeicola sp. ML3. Next base: position 2,481,764 of record NZ_CP096884.1, read on the forward strand.
CTAAATCAAAAAGCACTTAAACTTTATGTCAAAACTTATACAAGATATTTCTATTGTAGGTTTGGGATGGTTAGGTTTGCCTTTGTATACAGAGTTAACTCAACTAGGGTATTCATGTATTGGTACAACGACCTCAAAGGCAAAGCAAACTGCACTTGAAAAAGACCATATTTCTGCATTTTACCTTGAATTATTGGAGGACGAAACTTTAGGAGAAATTCAAGAATCATTGAATTCAAAACTTTTAATCTTAAATAAACCACCAGGCCTTCGTAAGAACCCACAGAGTAATTACATAAGTAAAATTGAGAATTTTATTTCTCATATAGAACAATCTGCTATAGAGAAAATGCTCTTTATAAGTTCAACGTCTGTGTTTAAAGATGAAGATACTTTTCCAGAGGTTTTTAATCATACAACGCCTAATTCTGAAACTAATGCAGGTCTACAAATCAGTAATGTTGAAAAGTTATTACAAGAGAACACGAAATTCAAAACGACAATTTTACGATTTTCGGGGTTGGTGAATAGCGAAAGACATCCTGCCAGAATGATGTCTAAAAGACTTCAGGTAAAAAATCCTAATGCTCCTGTAAATTTAATTCATCAAAAAGATTGTATAGGTCTTATTTCAAAGTTGATAACACGAAATATTTGGGGAGAAACTTACAATGCTTCATTTCCTAGTCATATTAGTAAAAAAGAATATTATGATTCTGTCTGCCATCAATTCAACATCTCCAAGCCCAATTTTGATATGGATAGTCCTAGTAGAGGAAAGCGAATTAATGGTGTAGAAACTTCAAAAGTGTTAAATTACAAGTATGAGTATCCAATTTAATTTCTGAGTACTTTTTATAAAGAGTATAAAAAAAAGTAATAAAGTGCTTTGTGAATTTTCGCAAAATAATTAACCCTGGGTTTATGTAAATTAGGTTAGTTAACTGTTTAACCTTGCTGATACGTTTTATTCTTCTCCTTTAGAATAGCCAATTGCTTTTCTAAAAACGTAATGGCCTGCTCGGTTTTATGACTGGCTTTAGACCTGAAATCTTTAAAATCCTCCTTAAATTTTTCTTTACCAGATTGGGCGGCTTTAGAAACGTCGTCTTTTACCTCTTTAAAATCTTCGGTGATTTGGTCTTTTATGTTCTTACTTTCCTTTTTAATCTTAGCTCTGGTTACTTTCCCTTTTTCGGGTGCTAACAACACACCCAAGCTGGCACCGATTAATGCGCCTACAATTAGTGTTCCTTTGTGAATTATCATGTCTTTTCTTTTTAGTTAAACCTGTTTTAGTATATAAGTAGCTAAACTTACTAATTTGTTACAAACAAATTCACTGCCAGGTAATTAGATTTATAAAATTACATTTGCCATGCTGAACTCGTTTCAGCATCTCAATTTTATTAGTTGGGTGGATTTGAAGTTTATACTAAGCGAAGCCAAAGAGCTAAATCTTTATAAAACATCATTGCGAAGTAAATTTCTAATTTACTGTGGCAATCCCTAACGCACTTGTTTACTAGATAAAGTTTTTAATCTAAAACTATTTTGTTTTTGGAATGGTTCGTTTAACGGTTTAACGGATATGCGACGTTTTAATGTCTCATATCCAGCGTTAAACGAAGGTAGTTGAAAAATATTACAAAATCAAGTAAACATAAAGGACGTCTTCAGTTTATAAGTAAGTTATATTTAGAATAAATTAATTCCAATTCTAGAGTGCCAAAATTGTATTTTTACAAAAACTTCAAAAATGAACTCCAGACAAGACCAGTTGAATGCTTTTGATAGATTGTTAACCATTATGGATGAGTTGCGTGAGCAATGTCCGTGGGATAAAAAACAAACCATGGAAACCCTGCGCCACCTTACTATTGAAGAAACCTATGAGTTAGGTGATGCCATTCTGGACAACGATTTAGAAGAGGTTAAAAAGGAGTTGGGAGACGTGTTGCTTCATATTGTATTCTACTCTAAAATTGGCAGTGAAACCAAGGATTTTGATATCGCCGATGTCTGTAATGAAATCTGCGAAAAACTTATTAGTAGACATCCGCATATTTACGGCGACGTAGAAGTAAATAATGAAGACGACGTAAAACGTAACTGGGAAAATCTAAAACTTAAAGAGGGCAAAAAAAGTGTGCTGGAAGGGGTTCCAAGAAGTTTACCAGCTTTGGTAAAAGCCAACAGAATACAAGAAAAAGTGGCTGGTGTAGGTTTCGATTGGGAACAACCAGAACAGGTTTGGGAAAAGGTTCAGGAAGAACTTTCTGAATTTCAAGATGAAATTAAAGCAGGCAATCAAGAAGCCATGGAAAGCGAATTTGGAGATGTAATGTTTTCTATGGTAAACTATGCCCGTTTCCTAAATATTAATCCAGAAAATGCCTTAGAACGCACTAATAAGAAATTCACAAAGCGTTTTCAATATCTAGAAGAAAAAGCCAAGTCTTTAAACAAAAACCTAAAAGATATGACCCTTGCCGAAATGGATGTCTTTTGGGATGAGGCTAAACAACTATAAAGTCATTCTGAGCGAGGTACGAGCGTAAGAACCTATTTAATGAATAGACAGTTTTTTGGATGGTTCCTGAGACGAAGAGATTGTTACGTCACTAAGTTCCTCACAATGACGGTCTATTTGTTGTGTTTCGTCATTATGAACTCGTTTCAGGGTCTCATCATATCCGTTGTGAGATGCTGAAACAAGTTCAGCATGACAATTCAAAGTTTTAATCTTAAGCAGTGTATCAAAGACAAAATGAAGGTTAAGAGAAATCTTCGCTGCGCTCTGAATGACGCAAAAAAAAAGAGCTTAATAAAGCTCTTTAATTTTTTGAAGTTTACTTTTCCAGAGTTGTAACGACTCTTCGTGAGTCTTTATGTTTTTGCGAACATCTTTTACTAAAGGATTACTTTCATCTACATTGGTAAAGAACTGTAAATTGTTCTCCAACTGATTGATTTTGCTTTTTACTTCGTCAATCTTCTTGCGGATAAAGTTGCGTTCGTTATCCAAGTTTCTAGTATCTTCAGGATTGTTTAAGGTATCCAGTTTATTTTCAAACTTAATCATCTCCACCTCATTTTTATCCATGTTGAGGCTGGAAAGTAATTCATCTACGGCCTTTTCAAATTTCCCTTCAATATATCGTTTATCATTAGGAACTCTACCAATAGATTTCCATTGGGTAATTTGGTCCTTAACAGTTTTGATGTTTTCTTCTTTGCTTCCCTTTAGTTCTAAACTTTTTAAGGCGCTTAAAAGGTCGTTCTTTTTACTGAAGGCTTCTAGAGTTTCTTTGCTAGCTGCATTCCTATTGGCATGTAATCTATCAAAATAATAATTACAAGCTGTTTTAAACTGTTTCCATATTTTATCGCTGTCCTTTCTGGGAACGTGACCGATTTTTTTCCAATCACTCTGGATTTTTTTCATCAAAGGCGTTACCGTATCGTAATCCTCACTGTCTTTGTTGTCTTCTGCAATTTTTATTAAATCCAATTTCTTTTGAAGATTGGTGTATTGTTCTTTTTTTAGGTCTTTATAGAAGGCATTTTTCTTTCTGTTAAATGTTCTAACAGACTCCTTAAATTTAGCCCAAGTACTTTCATTTACTTTGATGGGTACCTTACCGGCATTAAAGAAATCGTTTCTTAAACTTTCAATTTCTTTTATTTTCTTTTGCCAAGCATTATGAGTATTTGCACTTTGTTGCGATGTTATGGAATCAATATTTGCAATAATTTCGAGCTTTTTTTCGAGGTTCTTTTCGTAAACCTTATCTATTTCTTTAAAGTATAACTGACGCTTATCGTTTATGGTTTTTGTAGCAGCCTTGAACTTTTCCCAAATCTCTTCACGATGTTCTTTACCAACTGGGCCTAACTCTTCTTTCCACATTTTATGGAGCTCTTGTAATTCCCTAAACGCTCGCATAACGTTATCGTCTTTAGCCAATTCTTCGGCACGCTCGATAATTTTTAACTTCTTTTCTAGATTATGCTTGAAATCTAAATCGCGTAAGTCCCTATTTAAATGCAAAAAGTCATAGAACATCTCTACATGGTGATGGTAGCTGTTCCATGCATTGTTGTATTTATCTCTTGGAATAGGGCCAATACTTCTCCAGCGTTCTTGAAGTTCCTTAAAGTGCTTGTAAGTGGTGTTGATATTTTCCTCTACATTAATTAAACCTTTTAGTTCTTCGATAATATCTAGCTTTTGAGCTAAGTTATCTTTCAGATTTTTTTCAATGTTTTGATAATGGTCGTTAAGTGTCTTCCTGTAGTCTCTATAGGCGGCTTTGTATCTTTTTTGTACGGGCGAGGAGTAGTAAAAATCTATTTCATGACCACCATCGTTGATGAACTCTTCTTTCTTCTCATCGATAAGAGCCTGAAACTTCGTCTTAAATACATTGTTGATTTTGTCTACATGAGATCTTATAGCCTGAACTTTTTCTTTATTTACAAGTTTTTCAAGTTCGATGGCTAAGGCTTCCAACGACATGGTATCATAGTCCTTAACCGCTATAGTGTGCCTTTCTTTGTTACCTTCATCTTCAGCATCTTCGGCATTAGATTCTTCTATTTCATTAATCACTTCATCATCGACTTCTGCAGGCTCAGATGCTCCTTCTGCCTCTTCTTTTGATTCTGAAGTAGTAACTACTGCTTCCTGAACGTTCTCGTTTTCTATCGAGGGATTTTCAGAAGACTCATCAGTGTCTTGCACAGCTTCATTTTCTGAAGATTTTTTTGCAGATAAATCGGTGTCGTCTTGGGGTGAATGGCTTAAATTATTTTCTTCGGCTCCCGCTGCATCATGCAGTTTATTATTGTCAGACATTCTAAAAAATGTTAAAGTTCAAAATCAGTTTAGAGATTAAAGATACTAACAACTAAAGTGATTTACAAAGAATAGGCAGCGGATTTAACGTTTATTTGGGCTTGCGTACTATAAATCCCAAATAGACCAAGCCTTTTCTGCTTGGAGTTGTAGCATTTTAAGTCCGTTGATTATAACCGCCCCGTTCGATTTTCCTTTTTTTAAGAAAGTGGTTTCCTCAGGATTGTAAATGAGATCGAACAATATATGTTTGTTCGTTATGCCGTTGTAGGGGATATTGGGGTGGTTTTCTATGTTGGGGAAAGTACCCAGAGGCGTACAGTTTATAATGATAGGATTTTCTTTAATAACGTCTTCTGTTAAAGTATCATAGGTGAAACTTATACCATCAGTCATGTTTCTTGAGACATACTTAAAGGTAATGTCGAGTTCTTTAAGAGCATAGGCAATCGCTTTACTTGCACCACCTGTGCCTAAAATAAGCGCTTTCTTGTGGTGTGATTTTAAATAAGGTTTTAGAGATTTTTTAAAGCCATAGCAATCTGTATTATAACCTATCAACTTACCTTTTTTGGTTATCTTGATGGTGTTTACAGCACCAATTTCTTTAGCTTTTTTATTGAGTTTGTCTAAATAAGGAATAACATCTTGTTTGTAGGGAATCGTGACATTCATACCTTTTAAACCTTCAGTATTTTTTAAGATGGAAGGGAAGAGGTCTATAGATTCTATATCGAAATTAACATAGGTTGTATTCGTAATGCCTTCTTTTTCAAATTTTTCTTTGAAGTACGACCTAGAAAATGAATATGATATATTTTTTCCTAGCAGTCCTAATTTGTTCATCTTATCTTTCTTGTTTTTTGTCCATACCATTCTAGGCCCAATACTATTAAAATTCCGAAAACAATGAAAGCAATAGCTACAAAAGTTTCTTGATTTGCTGAAGGCCAGTAGCGTTGGTAGTTTTCTATGATTTTTTCTCCAGTAGAGTCTGTTACTAAATTACCAATATGGTCTGTTTTAAACATTGTTTTTTTCCAGGGCCAAACAACACCAAGTGAGCCTATAATAAAACCCATTAACAACGAAAGTGTTGTGTTTCTATATCGTTTTAATACATAGTTTAGAATATGCGAGAATGAGACTAGGCCAACCAAAGATCCAATTGTAAACACCGCAAGAACCTTAAGCATACGTATACGTTCTGGATTGTCTAGGAAAGAAAAATCTGCTGATAAAATACTAAAAATTGAATCGTATAGTGCATTTACAGAGTCTACTAATAGCAACACATAATTCCCGAGTAGGATTAGGATAAAAGAGCCTGAAAACCCAGGAAGTGTCATGCCAGAAACACTTATAATACCACAAAAGAAAACAAACAATAAGTTATCGTTTTCTTTGGCAGGGTCCAAAAAACTTATGCTTATACCAATTGCTATTCCAATAAAAAGTGAAAGAAATGCTTTTGTACACCAGCCTTGAAAGTCTTTACTGATGTAATATATGGAGCCTATTATCATTCCAAAGAAAACACTCCACACGTATAATTCATAATGAACAATAAGATAATCCAGTAGCTTCGAAACACTGAAATAACTCACTATCATTCCAAAAAACAGTAGACTTATAAACCTACCATTTACGTATTTAAAAAAACTATTAAATCGTCCATTGATTAAAAGTTTAAATGCCTTGGTGTTAAACTTTTGAAGAGAATAAATAAACTCTTCGTAGAAACCAGCAACAAAGGCTACTACACCACCAGATACACCAGGGACTTTGTTGGCAGCTCCCATGGCTAGTCCTTTCAAGACCAAAAAAAAACTATCTGAAAGTGTTCGTTTACTTTGCATTATTGTTTTTTAGAGCCTAACTTTTCTAATATGAAAATAGTAGCGAATCCAATGATTATTAAAATAATAGCTAAAATAAGCTGATTGTCCCCTTCAAAACTAAAAGGAGAAATACTTTGCTCTAAGAAAGGCACTTCTTCGCCTTTAGAGTTTGTTCTAAAAGATAGAACTTTTTTCCAAGGCCAAATCTTGTTTAGAGAACCCAATATAAAACCTGTAAGTACCGCTAGGGTAACATTGCGATAGTTGTTAAATAGCCATTTTAAAAGTTTGGAAAATGATAATAAACCTACTATGGCACCTAGGCCAACTACTAAAATTGTTTTTAAGTCTTTGTTATTTAACGCATCGAGAACTGGTTGGTAGGCTCCTAACAATACAAGAATAAACGCTCCTGAAATTCCCGGTAAAATCATTGCGCAAATGGCTAACGCTCCAGAGAGGAATAAAAACCATGTACTTGAATTAGAAGTGCCTAAAGACGGAATTGTAGTAATATAATATGCAACTACTGCTCCAATTAAGCCTCCTAAAATTACGGCAAGGCTCCATTTATTAATTTGTTTTCCTATAAAAATGATACTTGCCAAGACTAAACCAAAAAAGAAAGACCAAAGTAATATAGGATGGTTTTCTAGAAGCCAAGACAACCCTTTTGCTAGAGAAAGTACACTAATACCTATGCCTATTAAAAGTGCTGATAAAAAATTGCCATTTAATTGATTCCAAGCTGACTTTAAGCCGTTTTGTTTTAAAGTTTTAAACAACGAAAAGTTGATGTTATTTAAGGAACTTATTAACTCTTCGTAAATACCGGATATGAACGCAATGGTACCACCAGATACTCCGGGAACTACATCGGCTGCTCCCATAGCCATGCCTTTAAAAGATAGTATAAGATAATCTTTAAAACGTCTTTGCATCGAATCGATTTTTTATGAAAATCAAAGGTATGCAAATAAAATAAAGGATTTAAGCTATAAGTTTTGTTTTAATAAGTTTTTCACAAGCACTTTATTGGCTACCTTAGGAAATAGCTCTTCAAGAATAAAGGCGTAATCTTCATTATATTTGAGGCCATTTTTTAAATGAAATGTTCCTTTTTGGTTTTCGTTAATGAAAAAGCATAAGCCAGCCATCCGGAATTCTATCTCTGCATTTTCAGGATAAAATTCTGAGGCCTCCTCTAGGCTTAGAATAGCCGCTTTGGGATCGCCAAGCCTAATTAGTACATCACATATAGATAACCATGTACTTAATTCGTAGTTACCTAGTTCTAGGGTTTTTTTAAAGCCTTGTTCAGCTTCTAAATACAAATTCAATCGAAGGTTTATCTGAGAATATAATTTCCAATAAGCTACATTTTCAGAATCTATATTTAATGCTTTGTTAATGTAGTATAATGCCTTTTGGTAGTTTTTATTTTTATTGTAAAATTTAGTTATCGCAATCCATCCCTTATCCAATAACGGGTCTTCGTGTACTGTTTTGTAATAATATTGTACCGCTAATTCATCATTATCTAATTTTTCATAACACGATCCAATTCTAAGTAGTGCGAAAGATGTTGGTTCATCTAACTTTAATGTAATGCTGTAACTTTCTATAGCGTCGTTATAACGTTTTAGTTTTTCAAGCACCTTTCCCTTTTCTATGTATGCCCCGACAAACGTATCATCAGAAATAATAGCGAACTCGTAAGCTGCCAGGGCTTTTTCATACTTTTTTAAAACCATATATTGCTTACCGAGTTGATGCCAAGCAACTTCGCAATAGGGGTTTTTATCCAAGAATACATTTAGATACGAAATGGCATCTTCATTTTGGTTAAGGAATTCAAAGCAGTATATCACATTATAAAGAGAGGCATAGTCTTGTAAGTCTGCTTCTAGACATTTCATGAAGTAAACTTTTGCCTCTTCATATTCGTCTAGAAATAGGTATTCCATGCCTATGAGAGAAAAAATATCAATGACATCATCAGTAAGCTCTAAGGCTTTTTTGAGAACATCAATAGCTTTTTGGTGTTTATCCTGTTTCGATAATAAGTTAGCTTTCTGGATGTAGATTTCTTCATTTGTTGGGTCTAGGACATGGAGTTCGTTTATTAGACTATCTGCTTCAAGCAACTTATCCTCAAAAACATAAACCTCGACCTTGAAAAGTTTAAGATTGATTGATGTAGGGTGTTGATCTAGCCCCAGTTTAATTGCTTTCTTTGCAAGAGCAATTTTCCCTTGGTTTAGATAGTGGTGAATGATGTTTTCAAATTCTTCAGAATCAAAAAATAAAACATGATTTGTTTTTAACATTGATTCAAATTTGGATAGAGGTAAGTTTTGGTTGTCGTTAGGACTAAACTCCATAGGCACTGCTGTAAGGTTCTACCTCAATAAATTTAAACTTCTAATAGGTTCAATTTGCTAGAAACGATAAATGTTTTTAACAAAGTAATGAACAGATAAAGGTGTTTTAAAGATTTGTGATAAGTATTCTGAAATTGAGAGTGTTAAGGTTCTAGAGTCTTTGTTGAATTTCATCAAGGACCTCGATTATGATAGAGCACCCTTTGCTTATTTCTTCTTTTGAGATTGTTAAAGGAGGGGTGATTCGTATGGCACGAGGTTCGAAAAGTAACCAAAAAAGTATTAAACCTCTATCTTGGGATTTTAAAATTAGTTGATTTGTTATTTCTGCAGAATCGGTTAAAATGGCTAGCATTAAGCCTTTACCTCTTACCTCTTTTATAAGTGGATGAACTAATAGTTTTCTGAAGAGTTTTTCTTTTTCTAATGTATCAGATATTAAACTACTTGTGGTAATTTCTTTTAGTGTAGCTAATGCAGAGGCAGCAATGACAGGGTGTCCGCCAAACGTCGTTATGTGACCAAGCTTTGGGTTGTCTTTTAATAGGTCCATGAGTTGACCAGATGCAGTGAACGCTCCAATTGGCATGCCGCCTCCTAGAGCTTTTCCAGTAACCAAAATGTCTGGAATACAATTATAGTTTTCAAATCCAAATAGTTTGCCTGTACGACCGATTCCTGGCTGGATTTCATCCAGAATTAAAAGCGCTCCTACTTTGTCGCATCTTGACCTTACCTTCTGTAAATAATCGTCTTTTGGTTCAATAAAACCGGCACCACCCTGAATGGTTTCTAAAATAATACAGGCTGTTTTTGTGGTGATTTGTTCTAAATCTTTTTCGTAATTAAAGCTAATGAATCTAATATCTGGTAATAATGGTCTAAACGCTTGCTTTCGTTCTTCGTAACCCATAACGCTCATAGACCCCATAGTGTTACCATGATAAGCACTATGAGCAGCAATGATTTCGCTGCGCCCGGTTGCACGTTTTGCTAGTTTAAGAGCACCTTCAATAGCCTCTGTTCCAGAGTTGGTTAGATATGTTTTTTCGAGTGGTTTGGGTAGGTTTTCAGCAAGTAACTTTGTAAGTTCCACTGCTGGTTTTTGAATATACTCCCCATAAACCATAACGTGCATGTATTTATCAAGTTGTTCCTTGATGGCGTTAATGACTTCATGGTGGTTGTGACCAAGAGGACAGGCCGATACTCCTGCAACAAAATCTAAATACGCTTTTTCATCACTATCGAAAATAAAAGAACCTTTCGCATGCGAAATTTGCATCGCTAGTGGGTGCGGTGTGGTTTGAGCTTGGTATTTGAGGAAGTCAGTTAACACGTTTAAAAATACTATCTACCTTTCTTTTAATATATAAATTAGTGATTTAATTTTTTTAATAATTCGTTAAGATTTTGATTAGAGATGAAAAATGGGTCATAAGTCAACTTACTATTCTTATTTAAAGTTTGAAGTTTGAATTCTGTTAATTTTGGATTAAAATTTATATACTCGTTAGATTTAAAATAATTAGGAATCAAATTTTCAGGAATCAATAATTCTTTGTTATTGAAACTCATAGTCACAGAGGTGATTTTAATGGTGTTTTGTTCTCTATTATTCCCAAAATCAATTCTTAATCCAGTAGGTAGTTTCTTTTTAGGTATTACAAATTCAATATTTTGATATCTATTGTTATTAGGGACTTTTTTTCTTAATGATTGCTCTTCGGAGAAAGAATTATTTTCTGAAGTAAGGTAAAACAACTGAAATTCATCATTTTTTTTAACCAGTGCGTTAATTTTAATTGTAAATGAATCGCTAGATTTTTGATTATTTGGTTTATATCTAACTCTAGCTATTTTTGGATTTCCTTTTGGTAAGACGTTATTGATAACAATATTTTTGGAAGCATGAGTACCTGCTTGCTTAATACGTTCAATTAGGTCTTCATCAAAAAAGTTTTCAGGAGGAACATAGTCCTCAAGACCTTTAATGGTTGGTAGCTCTAATGGCGGGTCATCTTTAAATAAATCCTCAACACTTCTAAGCTGTTCCTCTTCACGCCAGTCGAAACCTCTCAAACGTTTATCACGCTCTTCAAATTTCGATTCAGGGGGTAATACACCATCTACTTGGTTTAATCTGGTATATTCTTCAATTTGGCCTTCTTCATCAAAAAGAATAGATATACTGCCCGATTTAGCCTTGTCTATACCTATTAGTTCTTGTTTGTCGTTTCTAACGTAAAAAATGGATTCAGCATTTTTGATTATGTCTACTTGTTTAAGTTCATTCTCATCGTTAAACAAACCTTTTAAACGTATACCATAAATCTGATTAAAACCATTATCGCTTACAGTGTCCTTACTGATTACAAATGCGTTTTCAAATACCAGTAAGGAGTCTATTTTTTCTGAATCAGGATTAGAAATAAGATGAATGGTATCGCCCGTCATTTGATTTTCCAAATTCCACATAATCGGTTTTCTCGCAGCAGAGAACCGGTCTGAAGTTCCGAATTTATCTAAATTTATTAATTGGGTAAGCCCCGTTTTTTGGTTAGAGTGTATGGAGTCTGATTTTCCGCTTAAATCAGATTTATAGATTTTGGCGTTGTAGTACGCTCTAACGATTCTATCTTCGGGTTTACCAGTAACCATAATTTTATCTGCATGCATATACACAGAATCTTTTTCTTGAACTGTAATCGCAAGTGCTCTTTTGGTTATGAAGACCGAATCTTTTTCTGCACCTTTAAACACTTCGGCATAATGCCCCTTGATGATACTATGGTTTAAAGTATCTGTTACTTTGATATTATTTGTGGCAGAGGCAAAACTTTTGTTGTTGTCAAAGTAAAGACTATCGCCTTCAATTATTCTATTATCATAATCGATACGTGCTTTTTTTAAAGCATAGCCTATATCATTTTCGGTGTCATAAAAGCCTTTTTCACAATACGTTTTGCTCTCTGGAGTCGTAATAGTAGAGGGGCCAAATAGGTAGGCATGTCCAGTTTCGGTATAATAATCAAAGTAATTGGACTTAACGGTAGAGCTATCATTGATTAATACTACATCTTCAACAAACTTAAATTTGTTTTCTTGCATGTAGTTTATGCCAATTTTACTGGTAATGGTTGTTGTAGAATCTTTTACTACAGTACCATTGCTTCTGTAAAAAGCCTTTTGTTTCAATCTGTCGAAATAAATAGTATCAGACAAAATCGTTGTTTGGGGGTCTTTCAAAGCTACATTTCCACTAGCAAAGGCGAGTTGGGTGATACCGCTGTACTCAATATAATTTGAAGTCATATTAATCGTATCAGCTTGTATCATTTTTACGTTACCGTAGGCCTCAATAAAATTTTCTGTTCTGTAATGGATGGCCCTATCGCACCACATGTCTATATTCTCATGCGATATGTGCACCTGTTGAGCATCGTCTCTGGTTAAAATATTGGCCCCAGGATATTTTTCATCTCTATTCAAGAAACCAGAATATTCAATTTCTATTTTCTTTTTCTCTTGTGCGTTTGAGATTGAAATGAAACCAAATATAAGGATCAAGAATATTAGAAGTGATCTGTTCAAAGTGAAAATGTTTGTGGCAAAAATAATGATATGTGCTAAATAATGTACGAGTTATAAACGAAAAACGCTCCAAATTATTTTGAAGCGTTTTTGTAAATACTTGAGTATTTATTTTATTTTCTGAAAATAGTCTGTTTTCTATCAGGTCCTACAGAAACTATGGTAATAGGGATTTCTAGAGCTTTTTCCAAAAAGTCGATATAGTCATTTAATTCCTTTGGGAATTGAGAAGCATCGCTCATTTCTGTTAAATCGGCTTCCCATCCATTAATTTCGGTATAAATAGGTTCGATATTCTCTGGTTCTATGTTATATGGTAAGTGGTCAATGACCTCTCCTTTGTATTTGTAGGCAGTACATACTTTTAAGGTTTTAAAACCAGAAAGTACATCTGCTTTCATCATATTTAATTGGGTAACACCATTTACTTGACAGGCATATTTAAGAGCGATAAGGTCTAACCAACCACAACGTCTTTTACGTCCTGTTGTTGCACCAAATTCATGTCCCACGCGTCCCATAGTTTCACCATCTTCATCGAATAGTTCAGTTGGAAATGGACCAGAACCTACTCGGGTAGTATAGGCTTTAAAAATACCAAACACTTCGCCAATTTGATTTGGAGCAACACCCAAACCTGTACAAGCCCCTGCAGCTGTAGTATTACTGGATGTTACAAAAGGATATGTTCCAAAATCAATATCTAGAAGTGACCCTTGAGCACCTTCGGCTAAAATGGTTTTTCCTGTTTTTTGTGCTTGATAAACGTATTCTTCAGAATCAATAAAAGTCAAAGATTTTAAAACTTCAATAGCTTTAAAGAATTCAGTTTCTAATGCTTCTAAATCGTATTCTAAGTCAACGCCATAGAATGCAATCATGGATTCGTGCTTGTCTGCAAGTGTTCTGTAGCGTGTTTTCCAATCAGACAACTCTAAATCACCAACTCTAATACCATTTCTACCGGTTTTATCCATATAAGTTGGGCCAATCCCTTTTAATGTAGAACCGATTTTAGCTTTACCCTTAGATGCTTCGCTAGCTGCATCTAATAATCTGTGTGTAGGTAGGATAATATGTGCTTTGCGCGAAATAAGTAAGGACTTTCTATAATCCACGTCCTGTTCAGCAAGCTTATCTAACTCGCCTTTAAAAATAACAGGATCTATTACTACGCCATTACCAACTAGGTTGGTAGCATCATCATGGAATATACCAGAGGGAATAGTATGTAAAACATGTTTTTTACCATTAAAAACCAGGGTGTGTCCTGCATTTGGTCCACCTTGGAATCGAGCTATAATATTGTAGTTGTTAGTGAGTACGTCAACGATTTTACCTTTGCCCTCGTCTCCCCATTGTAGTCCTAGTAGTAAATCTACTGCCATTGTAAAAAATAATAATTATTTGGTTGATTTTCTGTTTCCGTAAAAATAAAGTGAGTGATTATTGATTTCTATATCGAAAACTTCTTCTATGGTCTTTTTGATTGATTGAATTCTAGGGTCGCAAAACTCTATAACTTCACCTGTATCGGTTAAAATTACATGATCGTGTTGCTTATCGAAATAAGACTTTTCGTAATGTGCTTGGTTTTGTCCGAATTGATGTTTTCTTACCAAGCCACATTCTAAAAGTAATTCTATTGTATTGTAAAGTGTAGCACGAGAAACTCTATACTTTTTGTTTTTCATGTTTAGATATAGGGATTCTATATCAAAATGATCATTATTGTTGTATATCTCTTGAAGTATAGCGTAGCGCTCTGGTGTTTTCCTGTGACCTTTGGTCTCTAAAAAACTGGTAAAAACGTTTTTTACTATTTCTTGGTTTTTATTTTCTGTGCTCGAACTCATAAATGCGTCGCAAATTTACACTTTTTTTACAGTCTAGTAACCTTATCTATACCATTAATTTTTTTTAGCTTTTCAATTAACTTTTTGATTATGGTATTGTTCTTAACCACAAGGTTGATTTTTCCTGAGAAAAGACCATCATGACTCTCAAAATTAAGGCTCTTCATATTAACATGCATATTGGAAGAAATAATTTGGGTTATTTCATTTACTAAACCAATGTGGTCTATACCAGAAACAGTAATCTTAGCCAAGAACTCTGTTTGCGATGAGTCAACCCATTTGGCTGTCATGATTCTGTAAGCATAATTTGATTTTAGGCTTACTGCATTAGGACAGCTTTTTTTATGAACCTTGATGCCATCTGAAACGGTTAAAAAACCAAATACAGAATCTCCAGGAATTGGATTACAACAATTTGATAATTTATAGTCTAACTTTTCTTCTTCTTTACCAAAAACAATGGAATCGTAGTTTGCGGTAACCTCTTCTTTTTCAATTTCCTCTTGGTTAACATTAGCCTTTCTTTTGATTTTACTTTTGATAAAACTCATTAAGGCATTACTTCTTGAGGCAGCAAAGTTTTTCAGCATGGTATTGTCAATAGTGCCAATACCAACACGATAAAACAAATCTAAACTTGTTTTTAGTTTGAAATAATTTACAAGCTCGTTTACAGAGGCTTCATTTAGCGTAATTTTTAATTGCTTGAGTTTTCTTCTTAAGATTTCTTTGCCTTCTTCACCAATTTGTTTTTTGTCTTCACGTAAAGACGATTTTATCTTGCTACGAGCTCTAGCTGTTGTTGTGTAATCTAACCAGTTAGGATTAGGCTTAGCAGTTTCAGAAGTTAAGATATCAACCTGATCCCCACTTTTAAGCTCATGACTTAACGGTACTAATTTGCCATTAACTTTAGCTCCTCGGGTTTTCATACCAACCTCTGTATGAATGCTAAAAGCAAAATCTAATGCTGTGGCACCTTTTGGTAATGATTTTAAATCTCCTTTTGGAGTAAACACAAATATTTCTTGAGAGTATAGGTTTAGTTTGAATTGCTCAACAAAATCTACTGCATTGGTCTCAGGGTTTTCAAGAGCCTCTTGAAGTCTGTTAATCCAAGCGTCTAGATTATCCTCTTTTTCGCTTCCTTGTTTGTATTTGTAGTGCGCGGCATAGCCTTTTTCGGCTATTTCATTCATGCGCTCACTTCGTATTTGAACTTCTACCCATCTGCCTTTGGGACCCATTACCGTAATGTGAAGCGCTTCGTAACCTGTAGATTTTGGAGATGAAATCCAATCGCGTAATCTTATTGGATTTGGTCTAAAATGATCGGTAACTATTGAGTAAATTTTCCAAGCGAAAAATTTTTCATTTTCAACATCACTTTTGTAAATAATCCTGATTGCAAATTTGTCATAAACCTCATCGAAAGAAACACCTTGGTTTCTCATTTTCTTTCGTATCGAAAAAATAGATTTCGGTCTTCCTTTTATAGTGTAATCGAAAAGCTCTTTATCCAGCGACTTTTTAATTACACTACTAAATTGTTCTATGTATTTGTCTTGTTCTTCTTTACTCTCTTTAATTTTGCTTAAAATATCAGAGTACTCTTCGGGTTCAATATATTTTAATCCTAAATCCTCGAGTTCTGTTTTAATATTGTAAAGACCAATTCGGTGTGCTAGTGGTGCATAGATGTATAGGGTCTCTGAAGCAATTTTTTCTTGCTTATCTGGACGCATGGCATCCATGGTTTGCATATTGTGAAGTCTGTCAGCAATTTTAATGATGATTACCCGAACGTCGTCGTTTAGGGTGAGCAACATTTTACGAAAGTTCTCGGCCTGTAAAGACACATCCATGTCTTTTTCCTTACTTAAGGATGATATTTTTGTGAGTCCATCAACTATTGTGGCAACGGTTTTGCCGAAGCGCTCTTCTATATCTTCAATTTCATAGTCTGGACTATCTTCAACAACATCATGTAACAGTGCAGCGGCAATCGAGGTACCGTCTAAACCTATTTCTTGAGCTACGATTTTAGCAACGGCAAGAGGATGAAAAATATAGGCTTCGCCAGATTTTCTGCGTTGATCTTTGTGCCCATCCATAGCCACTTCAAAAGCGCTTCTTATTAGCTTTTTATCGTCTTCTGTTAAGGTGGTATAGCTTACCTTTAAAAGTTCTTTGTAGGCTTTTGTAATTGCTGCATTTTCTATTTCAATTTCCTGGGCTGTCATCATAGATTAAAGGTAAGATAAACAATGTAAATAGCCAACACGTAAGGTCTAATTACTAAAAAAATCAATTAATTGAGCTGTAGCTTTTCCTCGGTGCCCAATTTCATTTTTTAGGCTTAAGTCCATTTGGGCAAAAGTTTGGTCATATCCATTAGGTTTAAAAATAGGATCGTAACCAAACCCTTTGTTACCAAATTTTTCATGGGTAATTATCCCTGGGCATAAACCAGTAAAAAAATGAATTTCTGAACCGATACTAAGCGCAATAACTGTTTTAAATTGAGCGTTTCGTCTGTTTTTATCTGACAATTCTTCTAGAAGTTTAGCCATATTGTCTTCGGCACTACGTTGAGGTCCTGCATACCTCGCAGAATAAACGCCCGGAGCTCCTTGCAAAGCTTCAACTTCTAACCCTGTATCATCAGCAAAACAATCGTACCCGTAATTTGTCTTAATATATTCTGCCTTTTGTTTGGCGTTACCTTCTATGGTTTCTTGTGTTTCGGGGATGTCCTCAAAACAGTCAATATCCTTTAAACTCAAAAGTTTAATGTGTTCTGGCATTAATGCTTGTACTTCCTTGAGCTTATTTTCGTTATTAGTTGCGAATACGAGTTTGTGCATTGTAGCGGGAGTGGGTAATAGTGTTAATATTTTTAGTTAGCTTTATAAGATACAAAGCAATAACAAAATTTACATAAAATGAAAAAAATATTAATGATTACTACTATACTAGTTTTTAGTGTTTGTAGTTTACAAGGGCAGAACATACGACAGGCGCCTTTAAAATCTAAATTTGATAATTTTTATTACAAAACTCCAAATGAAAAGAAAAAGGTGTTTGTGGTAGAGCGTATTACCTATGGCGCAAATTATTTTGGGAAAGATTCTAAACATTTATACCAAGTTTCGGTTTACGGGAGCGTTGGTGGTAAAAAGTATCAGGTACACCATAATGTTTCCTCAACTGGGGAATTAGAGTATTTTAGAAACGCTTTTACGAGAGCTTACAAAGAGGTGTTGCTTTTTGAGAATACACACAAGGTACAGGGAAAGACCTATCGTAACACCTCAATAGTAATTGAATATTAGGTGTCGCTTTTTTTTGTTTTTTTTATGATATTCATCACAATATAATAACAGCTATTATCGTATATTACCATTGGATTTAATTTTAAAAATAAAATCATTATGACCGTAAATTTTCAGTATGTAGATGTAGATGTTAGTGAAACACTATCAGATTTCACTAAAGACAAGTTAGACAAATTGTTTGGCAGATATGAATTTTTAATCAGTGCATCGGTTTATTTTAAACAAGATGGTAAAGATTACGAGGCCGGTAAAATATGTAATATTGAGCTGAGCTTGCCTGGACCAAGAATTTATGCAACCTCTAATGAGCACAACTTTGAGGTAGCTGTAAGGGAAACCATTAAGGATCTTGAACGCCAGTTAAAAAAACGTAAACAAGTTTTTACTACGCATTAAATAAAAAGTTACAAGGATTATAGAGCAGGCTAGAATTTTTTAGCCTGCTTTTTTTGTTGAAAAAAGTTAATTAATTATCGATGGTGGTAGGGTTCGTTTTTAAGGATAGTAAAACCTCTGTAAAGTTGCTCGATAAAAAAAAGTCTAATCATTTGATGGGAAAATGTCATTTTGGATAAGGATAACTTTCCATTTGCTCTTTTGTAAACCTCATCAGAAAAGCCATAGGGACCACCAATTATAAATGTTAACTGTTTTATACCAGAGTTCATGTGTTTTTGTAGGTAAGTTGAAAATTCCATAGAGCTTATTAACTTTCCTTTTTCATCTAAAAGGACAATCGTGTCAGAACTATTGGTCTTACTTAAGATTAATTCTCCTTCTTTGTACTTTTGCTGTTCTTCTGTTAGGTTTTTGGACTTTTTTAGATCTGGAATGATATCAATTGAAAACTTGATATAAAACCCTAACCGTTTGATATAGTTGTTTATAAGTGTTTGTAATTCATTATTATCGGTTTTACCAATTGCTATAAGTTTTATCGTCATAAAATCAAAAATAAGATTTGTTGATCATGGAATATGCATAAAAAATCAAAAAAAATAAAAATTTCGCAAAACTAAAATTTAAAAAAGTAAATCTATTTATTATTTTTGTTGCCAAACCAGCAAAAAATATGATAACACAGGAGCAGTTTGATCAAGAAGTTAGAACTATAATTGCTAATGCCATAAGGGAAGATGTTGGAGATGGTGACCATAGCTCATTGGCATGTATTCCAGAGAATGCTAGAGGTAAGGCAAAGATTTTAGTTAAAGATAAAGGTGTTATTGGGGGTGTGAATTTCGCAAAGAAAATTTTTGCTTATGTTGATAAGAATTTAAGGCTAGATGTTCGTATTGAAGATGGAACTGAAGTAAAATTTGGAGATGTGGTCATGTACATAGAAGGCCCATCACAATCAATTCTTAAGGCTGAAAGAGCTGTGCTCAACTCCATGCAACGTATGAGTGCCATTGCTACAAAAACAAGGCATTTTGTAAATCTTATTAAAGGAACTAATACTCAAATTTTAGACACACGAAAAACCACTCCTGGTATTAGAGTGCTCGAAAAGTGGGCTGTAAAAATAGGTGGTGGTGAAAATCACAGGTTTGCTTTATATGACATGATCATGCTAAAAGATAATCATATAGATTTTGCAGGCGGAATTACCAAAGCTATAGAGACTACTAAGTTGTATTTAAAAGAGACTGGAAAGGATTTGAAAATAATGGTTGAGGCCAGAGATTTAAGTGAAGTAGAAGAGATTTTAAGAAACGATGGTGTTTACCGTATACTACTTGATAATTTTGATTACGAAGACACCAGAAAAGCAGTGGCAATGATCGGGGATAAATGTCTTACGGAATCTTCTGGTAACATTAACGAAGCTACGATAAGACATTACGCCGAATGTGGTGTAGATTATATTTCTTGTGGAGCATTGACGCATTCTGTACATAATATGGACCTTAGTTTAAAGGCTGTAAAATAGTTTGGTTATCCTATTGTATTCTAAAGTCATATTTTAATAACTTTGTGTTTATCCTAAACACAGATTATTCATGACCAAACCTATTGAAGACAAACTATATAAAATTCCTGTTATAAATGTCTTGGTGCGGTTCTTTAAAAAAATTAAGCTACCTGGTTTAGAAGGGCTTTCCCTATACGATTTGTTGGAACTTTATATAATTGGTATAGCCAAAGGGGCTTTAACCACAAGAGCGAGTGCTATAGCTTTTAGCTTTTTTATGGCAATTTTTCCTTTTCTGTTGTTTGTGTTGATAATTATACCTTACATACCTATTGCCGATTTTAAAACAGACTTTTTACTTTTTTTGGATTCGTTTTTACCTCCTAATACATCCGATTTTTTTAATCAAAATATTTTTGAAAATATAGATAACTCACAGCGTGGAGGATTGTTATCTTCTGTTTTCGTGCTGTCTGTTGCGTTAATGGCTAATGGCGTAAATGCTGTCTTTTCGGGGTTTGAAAACTCATATCACGAACAGCTTACACGAAATGTTTTTAAGCAATATATGTATGCTTTGGGCATTGCGTTAATACTTGCCTTTTTGTTAATTGTAACTATTGCCTTTCTGGGATATTTTCAAATATACATAGTACAGGAACTTCTAGAAGTTTTAGATTTTGATTCTCAAAATGTATTTTGGGCCAACTTTGCTCAGTATTTCTTTTTTATTGTGATGGTATATTTGGCAACAGCTACATTGTACTATTTTGGTACTCATGAGGGGAAACATTCTAAATTCTTTTCCGTAGGGGCACTGTTTACCACGTTACTAATAATGCTGTCTTCATATTTATTCGGAATTTATATCGAGAACTTTGGACAATACAATAAGCTATACGGTTCTATTGGGGCGTTATTGATTCTGCTCTTTTATTTATGGTTAAATGCAAATATTCTATTATTAGGTTACGAGCTTAACGCATCTTTAAATAAACTAAGAAAACAATGTTAGGCTATGCGGTTTTTTATTGATGTTATTCTCCCTATACCGCTTCAAAAGCTGTTTACATATGCCATAACACAAGGCGAATCGGAGTTTTTAAAACCAGGTATGCGAGTTGCTGTTCCTTTTGGAAAAACAAAAATTTATACGGCTTTGGTTTTTAGGGTACATAACGATGCTCCAACAGCTTACGACGCTAAAGAGATTCATCAAATTTTAGATGAGTTTCCCATAGTAAATGGTTTTCAATTAGAGCTATGGCAGTGGATTTCCAGCTACTACATGTGTACATTAGGTGATGTAATGCGGGCAGCGCTGCCAAGTGCGTTTATTTTAGAAAGTGAAACTGTTATTTCAAAAAATGGAAAGGATGAAATAGACGAGTCTAATTTAAAAGACGATGAATTTTTAATTTACGAAGCTTTACACCATCAATCGTCGCTTAAAATTCATGATATCTCTAACATTCTGGATCGTAAAAATGTATTGCCTGTAATCAAAAGGTTAATTGAAAAAGAGGCAATTACTGTTGAAGAAGAGGTCTATGAAAAATATAAACCAAAATTAGTTAGATATGTTAGGTTACATGCTAATTTTTCTTCGGAAGAAGCATTACAGCGTTTACTCGATGATTTAAGTAGGGCTCCAAAACAGCGAGAGGTTGTTATGACACTTTTTTCAATATCGGCAAGCACAAAGAAACCGGTTAAGGTTTCGGTCTTAGTCACAGAAAGTGGAGTCTCATCTCAAATCATCAAAGCTCTAATCGACAAGGGTGTTTTAGAAGAATATCATATTCAAGCAGATAGAGTACAATATGAAGGTGGGGATAATGAAAGGTCAAAAGAATTAAATGAACACCAAGAAACAGCACTACAGCAAATAAAAACATCTTTCAGTTCCAATAGTGTTACGCTTTTACATGGTGTAACATCTTCGGGTAAGACAGAAATCTATGTTAAACTAATTGAGGAAACTATAGCCAAAGGTAAACAGGTGCTGTATTTGTTGCCAGAAATAGCGCTTACCACCCAATTAGTAGATAGGCTTCAAAACTATTTTGGAGAACAAGTTGCTATTTTTCACTCCAAATATTCAACTCATGAAAGGGTTGAGGTTTGGAATAATGTGCTACACAGTGCATCAAAAGCTAAAATAGTTTTAGGGGCTAGGTCGTCAATTTTTTTACCATTTAGTAGTTTGGGTCTTATAATAGTTGATGAAGAACATGAACAGTCTTTTAAACAATTTGATCCCGCACCAAGATATCATGCTAGAGATACGGCCATTGTATTGGCGGCATTGCATAAATCTAAAGTGCTGTTAGGCTCTGCAACACCAAGTTTAGAGAGCTATTTTAATGCTAAACAGGATAAGTATGGATTTGTAGCATTGACTCACAGGTTTAACAATGTGTTAATGCCAGATATAGAATTGGTAGATATTAAAGATAAGCACAAGCGAAAGCTCATGCAGGGGCATTTTAGTGACCGGTTAATAGAAGAGATTACCGAGACTCTGGAAGAAGGTAAACAGATTATTCTTTTTCAAAATAGGAGAGGGTTTTCGCCAATTGTTGAGTGTAATACTTGCGGGCATTCTCCGCAGTGCCCTAGTTGTGATGTAAGTTTAACGTACCATCAATATAGAAATCAATTACGATGTCATTACTGCGGGTATGTTACGCCTATGGTAAAAGAGTGTATGGCCTGCGGAAGTACCGATTTAAATAGTAAAGGTTTTGGTACAGAGCAAATAGAAGAAGAAGCTAAGTTGCTTTTCCCAAAAGCTAAAGTTGCTAGAATGGATTTAGATACTACCCGTGGCAAGTATGGTTACGAAAAAATTATCACGGCTTTAGAGCAACAGGAAATCGATATTCTTGTGGGTACCCAGATGCTAACCAAAGGTTTGGATTTTAGAAATGTAAAATTAGTTGGTATTATGAATGCAGACAATATGTTGAATTTCCCCGATTTTAGAGCACACGAACGTAGTTTTCAGCTTATGGTTCAGGTATCCGGTAGGGCAGGCCGAACTGAAGAAAGAGGGAAGGTGTTAATCCAAACCTATAATCCGTTCCATAACATATTACAGCAAGTGTCTAACAATAATTACATTGATATGTTTAAGGAGCAAATGAACGACAGATACAACTTTAAATACCCGCCTATTTATAAGCAGATAAAAATCACATTAAAGCACAGGGATTACAATAGGGTAGAAACGGCTTCTATTTGGTTTGCTAAATCCTTGAGGCAATTTTTTGGTGAGCTCGTTTTAGGGCCAGAGGCGCCACCAATAGCCAGGATAAGAAACCAGTTTCATAAAAATATATTAGTAAAAATACCAAAGAAACAGTCTTTAGCAAAAACAAAAGAAGCTATCATTAAAATAAATAATAGCTTCTCAAGTATAAAAGATTTTCGGTCGGTTAAAGTAATTTTAAACGTCGACAATTATTAGTAAAGCGATTTCATTTAAAAAATTTTTGCTCAAATGAGCGCTTTACAAAAGTCGCGTTAAATGTTTGCTGCTTTTTGGTTTATTACTTAAAACGGAAATAAAACTTTTAATCTGCTAAGTGAGACGTTGATTGGTTCCACCAAGCATTAAGTTTTAAATGTTATTTAAGGCATCAACCAATTGTGTTTTTTTGTTTCGGCTTAAAGGAATTTCATAAGCACCAACCTCAACATTTTTACTGTTGAATCTGTCAATCTTATCAAGATTTACAATATACGATTTATGAATTCTTAAGAATTTACCTTCTGGTAATTCAGCCTCGAAAGCTTTCATTGTAGATAATACAACCAAGCTGGTTTCTTCTGTAACTAATTTTACGTAATCACCAAGAGCTTCAATCCATTTAATATCTTTAATGTAAACCTTACGTTTTTTAAGATTACTCTTAACAAAGATGTGTTCACCTTCTTCTTCAGTTTGGTTCATTAATAAACGGTGCTGCTCTAATGCTTTCTCTACAGAAGCATTAAAACGTTCTCTTGTAATTGGTTTGTGTAAATAATCGGTAGCGTCGTAATTAAAAGCTTTGAAAGCATATTCGGTTTTACCGGTTACAAAAATAATTTGGGGTTTCTTGTTTAATACGTCTAAAAGTTCAAATCCGTTTAGTACTGGCATTTCAATATCTAAAAAGATAAGATCAACTTGATGCGTATTTAAACCATTTTTAGTCTCTAAAGCACTACTGTATTCTGCAATTAAATTTAATGATGGGTGGTTTTCCACCAACTTTACAATTGACAGGCGTTGTATTGCTGAATCGTCTACTACTACACAGTTTAAAGTCATAACATTTGTATTATTTCGGTTAAGATATCGACAATAGTACAAAAAATTCCGCCAAAAACCAAAAATCATCGATAAACAACACGATTTAACAAAATTTTAACATTTGTTACAGGGTTTACAATATAGCAATATTAATTGTTGTTTTATATGTAGATAATGATTATTTTTGCACCCAATTTTTAACAATTAAATAGATTTTTATGAATCATTATGAAACTGTTTTCATCTTAAATCCCGTTTTATCTGATGACCAGATAAAGGAAACAGTAAAGAAGTACGAAGATTTTCTTGTTTCTAAGGGCGCTAAGATGGTATCTAAAGAAGATTGGGGGCTGAAGAAGTTGGCTTACCCAATTCAAAACAAGAAAAGTGGATTTTACCACTTATTTGAGTACACCGTTGCTGGTGAAGTAATTAATGACCTAGAGTTAGAGTTTAGACGCGACGAGCGTTTTATGCGTTATTTAACTGTAAAGTTAGATAAGCATGCAGTGGCTTGGGCGGAAAGAAGAAGAGATAAACTTAAACAAAAAGCTTAATTATGGCATCAATTGATCAACAAGCAAAAGGAAAAAAAGACGGAGAAATTAGATATTTAACTCCATTAAACATAGAAACAAACAAACAAAAGAAGTACTGTCGTTTTAAAAAGTCTGGTATCAAGTATATCGACTATAAAGACCCAGATTTCTTATTAAAGTTTGTGAACGAACAAGGTAAGATATTACCAAGACGTTTAACAGGTACATCATTAAAGTATCAAAGAAAGGTGTCTGTAGCTGTTAAAAGAGCACGCCACTTGGCTTTAATGCCTTACGTAGCCGATTTATTAAAGTAAAATACCGATAACAATGGAACTTATATTAAAACAAGACGTTGAGAATTTAGGATTTAAAGACGATGTTGTAACAGTTAAGAACGGTTACGGTAGAAACTTCTTAATTCCTACAGGACAAGCTATATTGGCTACTGCCTCTGCTAAAAAGGTATTGGCTGAAAATTTAAAGCAAAGAGCTTTTAAAGAAAAGAAAATAGTTGACGATGCTAAAGCTGTTGCTGAAGCATTAAAAGCTTTAGAAATTAAAATCGCTTCTAAAGTTGGAGCTGGAGATAAATTATTTGGATCTGTAAATAATATCGATGTTGCTGCTGCTTTAGAAAAAGAAGGTCAGGAAATAGACAAAAAATTCATCAATGTAATTGGTGGTAATGTAAAACGTTTAGGTAAATACAATGCCATTATTCGTTTACATAGAGAAGTGTCTGTTGAATTACCATTTGAGGTTATTGCACAAGCAAAATAATATTAACAACAAAGTTAGTATTGCAATATATAAAACGAAGCTGCTCAAAAGAGCAGCTTTTTTTATTTATGAATGCATTACTCAAACCATGTAATACATACCTTAACAAACAGTAATAATATTATTAAATTTGCGCACCTATATATTTAGGTATAATTCAAGAGCATGAAGAATTTTTTAATTTTACTCTTACTTTTTGGATGCTTTTCTTGCAAGCAAACTACTCAAGAGGCTGAAAAAAAGCAATCTTCTAAATTATTGGAAACCTTTGCTTATAAAGCAGGTGCACCAACAATGATAAGCGCACATCGGGGAGGTAAAGGAATAAAACACTACCCAGAGAATTGTTTGGAAACATTACAATATTTAAGCGAGCGTATAGACAACATTATTTTTGAAATAGATGTTGCTAAAACTAAAGATAACGTTCTGGTCCTAATGCATGATAATACATTAGACAGAACGACTACTGGAAAAGGTAAAATAACATCACTTACTTACAGACAACTGCAGGCCTTTAACTTAAAGGATGATTTTGGGAGTGTGACATCTTACAGAATACCAAAATTCAAAGATGTTCTAAAATGGGCAAAATCCAATAACGTTATTTTAACAGTAGACATAAAAAGAAGTGTCGCTGTAGAAAATGTGGTTGAACTTATAAATGAGGTTGGTGCACAAGATATCGCAATTATAATAACTTATGATATGAAACAGGCCGAAAGAGCTCATAAAGTGGCTCCTGGACTGCTCTTGTCAGTATCTGCTAGAAATGAACAAGAATTAGACTGGTTGATTCATTCTGGTATTCCAACTCAAAACATGATAGCCTTTACAGGAACGCGTCTGTCCTCAGAATCGTTATACGATAAGATTCACTCTTACGGTATAAAAACCATTTTGGGAACTTTAGGCAATTTAGATAACCAAGCAAAAAGAAGAGGGGATTCATCTTATAAATACTGGTCTAAAAAAGGTATAGATGTATTGGCAACAGATAGGCCTTTTCAAGTGTATAAAGCCTTAAATCAATAGTTTTTCATTTTAAAATCAAACAATGAAATATTCAAGACTTACAAAAGAACAATTTGAAGAATTACATGAAGAGTTTATTAATTTTTTAGCCACTCAGCAAATAACTGCTGAAGAGTGGTCGAATTTGAAAGAGAACAAGCCGGAATTAGCTGAAACCGAATTAGACGTTTTTAGTGATTTAATTTGGGAAGGCGTATTAAATAAAGCAGAGTATTTAGAACATATTTCGGCTCAGCACATGTATTTGTTTAGATTAGGAGAAGAGAATATGCAAGCTATTGTACTAAATGTTAAAAATGATGTAGACATCACAACTACCGAAGGTTACGATTGGTTACGAAACAATTTAATGGATGAAAATGTAGAGTTCTTGCAAGCTAACAAGGATTATAGTGATGATAAAAATTTGGATAAATTTCAAATGATTGAACAAGGCGCTGTGATTACTAAAGGTGATTTGTTCAAGTATTTTGATCAGTTGATAAATTAAAACGGTCTTGAGTTTTGTCATTCCTACTGAAGCAGGAATCCACTGTGTAGGAAAATAGCAGAGGTAATCCTTTAAAATAGAGTTTTCTTAATTTAACCTAAGAGATTGTCACGCTTTTTTCTTTTTAAAAAAGCTCACAATGACGTTTTCATTATATATTTTTGTCATTCCTGCGCAGGCAGGAATCCATTTATTTAATAAAAAACAGAGATGCCTGAGTTTACAGGTAATTGAATATGGCTCAAAAACCAAGTATACCAAAGGGAACAAGAGATTTTAATCCAGAGCAAGTAGCCAAACGAAATTATATTTTCAATACCATCCGTGGTGCTTTTGAGACGTTTGGATTTCAACCTATAGAAACGCCAAGTTTCGAAAACTCAAGCACCTTAATGGGTAAATACGGTGAAGAAGGTGACCGTTTGATTTTTAAGATTCTGAATTCTGGTGATTATTTGAATAAAGCCAATTCTGAAGCTTATCATAATAAAGATTCAAATAAGTTAACCTCAAGTATTTCAGAAAAAGCCCTTAGATATGATTTAACCGTACCTTTTGCGCGTTATGTGGTACAACATAGAAATGATATTGAACTTCCGTTTAAACGTTATCAAATACAACCTGTTTGGCGCGCAGATAGACCTCAAAAAGGTCGTTTTAGAGAGTTCTACCAATGTGATGCCGATGTTGTTGGTAGTAAAAGCCTTTGGCAAGATGTAGAGTTTATCCAGTTGTACGATACCGTTTTTTCTAAATTGAATTTAGAAGGTGTTACCATTAAAATTAATAACCGTAAGATATTATCTGGAATAGCAGAGGTTATTGGAGCTTCAGATAAATTAATAGATTTTACAGTTGCGCTTGATAAACTGGATAAAATAGGCGAGGAGAAGGTAAAAGAAGAAATGCTTGGAAAAGGTATTTCAAAAGATGGAATAGATAAATTGCAACCTTTATTTTCGTTGTCTGGAGATTTTGAATCTCAAGTCGCGAGTTTAAAAGATATATTGTCTACTTCAGAAGAGGGATTAAAAGGTGTTGAGGAATTAACCTTTATTAATAAGGCTGTTTCAGAGTTAGGTCTAACAACAGCAGCGCTTCAATTGGATGTAACCCTAGCAAGAGGCTTGAATTATTATACGGGTGCTATTTTTGAGGTAGCAGCTCCTAAAGAAGTTAAGATAGGTTCTATCGGGGGTGGAGGCCGTTACGATGACCTTACCGGAATTTTTGGTTTAAAGGATGTTAGTGGTGTTGGTATTAGTTTTGGTCTCGATAGAATTTATTTGGTATTAGAGGAACTTAATTTATTCCCAGATACGGTCAATAAAAATGTTGAGGTTTTATTTATCAATTTTGGAGATAAAGAAGCGCTTTTTAGTTTGAATGCTATAAAGGAGTTAAGACAAGCGGGTGTTAGAGCAGAACTTTACCCCGATGCAGCTAAAATGAAGAAACAGATGACCCATGCCAACAGACGTAATATTCCTTTTACAGTATTGGTTGGTCAGGATGAAATTGAAAATAATCAATATACCTTAAAGGATATGGTCTCTGGAGAACAGGTTAAAGTTTCTCTCGAAGATTTAATCTCTAAAATTAAAAATTAGAAAAGAGCCTAAAAGGCTCTTTTCTGTTAAGTTAGAGTAGATTTGGGATTTACACTAACTTTAAAACTAACTCAACTAACTAAATAAACAATATCTTAATTATTTTTTCACGAGTACTTTCTTCGATATTTTAGAGTATTCTGTTTCAATATTAATTACATAATTACCCGTTGCAATCTGGCCGGCTTTATATTTTATGTAATTCTGTTTTGTATTATTGGTATTAAACTTAAACAGCGATTGTCCTAAAAGATTTAACATCTCAATAGATTTAATGAATCTTGATTCTGGATTAAGGATGATTATACTATTTATTTTGTTTGAATAGTAGACTTGAATAGGTATATGCTCCGCTTCGTTAGTGCCTAGAGTTTGAAAGTTACTAAAAGTAATCTCGAACCTGTTAAGATATTCGCCCGAGGTTAAGAACACATCGTAATTGCTCTCTTTTAAATCATGATAATAATCTAGCTCTTTATCATGTAAGTAAACCTCTAAGTTGGAAGGTGCGTTTTCTAAACTATCAATTGTTATACTATTTATGCCATTATCCTTTGTGTGTATGCCTATGGGTAATACTGTAGTTTCATCTATGTTGTCTATTCCCTGAATCATATATTTATCATCATTAATAAGCCAATACATATCATCTATTTGACTGTCGTTGTAGGGAGCATCATAGCCCCAATCATAGCCTAAAGAACTGTTTTCGTCTACGGTTGTGAGTAGCTGCCTTCTAATGGTGTTGGATGAATAAAATCCAAGTCTTAATTGTAATCTGGAATCTCCACTTGAAGTAGATTTACTCGTTAAACCAGAATTCTTTTTTCCGGGTTTTAAGAAGAGTGAGCTTGAGCCATCTTCAACTTGAAATACACGCTGACTGTTCCTAAACTTAATGATTCCTGTGTTTTCAGCTTTTACAAAAAAGCCTTGTCCTACAGGAATATAGCGTCCCGGTGTTTTTGTTGGTGTACCACCTGTTCCTACATCAGGATGGTTAGAACCTTGAGATGCAGCAGGGACACCTCCTGAGAGTGTGTAGGTGGCATAACCACCTTGGTATTCTCGTAAGATATGCGATCCACCGCCCCAGTGTTCCCAAAAATAAAGTGTTCCGGTAGTAGATCCTGTACCTTGTATGGTGTTACCATTGTCCAAAATAAATTCATGAGCGTCTAAAGCAGAAGGATAGGGATTACCTACAAGATACTCATTTCCAGAGTTTATGGTCAGGTCAATATCTCCATTATTGGGTTTACCCTCCAAAACATAGTTTTGTTCATCTGTGATTAAACCACTACCGGGACCTTTCATTGTAAAACCTTCTCCAATCTGAAGGGTTCCAGTACTTCTTACGTGTTGCCATGCCGAATAATCACCTAAAGTGAAGTTTGCAAACTTAAATATCCAGTAATCTGCTATGGTTAAAGGTGACTCAGTACCATCATAACCTGAACTGGAAAACGTAACATTGGTGAATATATCCGTGACTTTGTATGCATTATTATTTGTGGAACTGTTTGATACACCAACAGGAGAAGACCAGTAATTATAGGTGTATGTGTCTGAGGTTCCTTGTTGGTCTCTTTCTAAAGTGCCTTCGCTGGTAGGTTCCAATACACTTTCTGCTCCTTGAACTAATTGCGACTCTCCGCCTAAGTCTATTTTACCATCTAGTTCTAAATACCAACTTACATTTAATTCCGAATCGTTAGTAACGTTTAATTGACTCCCACTGGTCATAATAAGACCGGTAAGATTGTGATGCGTACTTGTTTCCAAGGTTCCATTAACTTCAATTATAGCACAGTTAGAGTCTGTATTGGTTATATCCCATGAGCTTCCGTGTTCCCAATTGTTGGTGTCGGTCCATAATCCACTGCAAGAATTTGTAGTAGCGAAAGGTAAAGGTGCCGTTTGTGATTCAATGAGCTTTGAGTTATAAATTTTTGCCCCAGTTTCGGTATCTACAGACGCTGTAGTCAGGTCATCTATAATATCATCTTTATAGGTGTCTAGTCTATAATAACGCTCAAGATTAGACCAGTTAAGAGGTGTTGAGGTTTCAGATACAGTGTCAAAATCATCAATATCTACAGGTATAATACTACCTCTAACTATACCTCCGTTATCTTCTATTTCTTGATATACCATTTTATGGATTTCGTTTGCAGTTAGAGCCTTGCTAAATACTCTAACTTCATCTATGTAACCATGAAAGTATTTGCTGTCTGTGTCTGGTTGTTTACCAATAGTGAACGAAGATGTATCTGTGTTAAAACCACCAGAACTGGGTGTTGAGGTTTCCTCTAAATTACCATTTACGTATAAATTGAAATTACCAGAAAGACAATCGCATTTAAACGTAGCAGCAAGATGAATCCATTTGCTATCGGTTAACGGAGTTGTGTAGTTTAATGTATTCCCATCTGCATAAACGGTGATGGTTTTGTCTGAATTTAATTGGATGTAGAATTCATCCTGACCCAGAATAACTTGATCTCCCGAAGCGCTAGGGTCAATTTTTATCCAAGCCATTATCGAGGCTTCATCCCAAGTATCACTAATTACCGTAGTCTCTTCGGCATAATCGTTTCTTCCGTCGAAGAATAATTGAAGTTTGGTATTTAAATCTCTTGGAGAACCAAAAAGGGCATCATCTGTATCGAATAAATCAACGATACCATCTTCATCCGAATCGGAAGTGTCGTCTATTATACCATCGGCGTCTCCATCTAAGCTGGAATATAAGGTGTTTGTTATGTCGAAATTCGTACCGTCTGAAGTAACATCCAGATAATCTGGGGTGCCATCGTTGTCTGTATCGGCAACATAATATTCCCAACCAGTTCCGGTAGAACCTTGATTGCTGTTGCCATAGGCTGTTGCCATAGTTCCTCCTTCAAAGAAATCATATAAATCTAAAATGCCATCGGTGAAATATTCAACGGTGCCATCGGAATCAACATCTGTTTCTCTTACAGTGTCTGTGTCTGCGCCGTCTCCAACGCCATCACCGGTAATATCGCCATCACCATTTTGATAATTTGCATCTCCCGAATTAGTTGCTCCCGACTCATCAACATCGAATATAGTATCATTATCACTATCTAAATCCAAATAGTTAGGAGTACCATCACCATCGGAATCTGGAACAGTATTACTTTCAGTAGCGTCATGCATTCCATTAGAGTTGGTGTCTGCCCAAGAAGCAACGCCGGTTAGAGTAGCTTTGCCTTCACTGTAGTTTCCTAATCCTGCTTCTACAACATCTGGAATGCCATCGTTATCGCTATCTAAATCAAATACATCGGCTACACCATCGTTATCAGAATCACAAAGCGTCTGTGAAATCGTGATGTCATCAATGGCAACATCATTTCCTAAACCACCCACTTCGTTATTGATAAAGTAA
This sequence comes from Seonamhaeicola sp. ML3, assembly GCF_023273855.1. Taxonomy (NCBI): domain Bacteria; kingdom Pseudomonadati; phylum Bacteroidota; class Flavobacteriia; order Flavobacteriales; family Flavobacteriaceae; genus Seonamhaeicola; species Seonamhaeicola sp. ML3. The sequence goes on from NZ_CP096884.1 coordinate 2,513,734, forward strand.
ACATAAAATTCACTAACATTTAAGGTTAGGTTTGCAGTAAATTGGTGCCAACTACCATCTGGGTCTCCGTTAATTGAAGGCGGAATATCTCCCGTGGTTATTGATGCCAGTACAGTGCCGTTTACATCTCTAAATTCTACAAGAATATCTGGTCTTAGTCTGCTGCCAATACCGGGAGCTGTTGTTGTATCTAGATTTAATACCCAAAAACTATAGGTTATGGGTATATTAGGAAGTGCTCCTATTATCGTTGCGGTATAAAATGTTCCTGGGTCATATGAAGCATTGAACATAGCAAACCTACCATTAGTATCTCCTGCTGTATGGTCTTCACCTGTATACCAATAGGCATCTGCCCACGATGCTACTTCACCGTTTGGGGTATCGTTAGTACCGTCGCCGTCTGCAGCTTGGTAGTATACCACATACTGTCCATCACTAAGATTTATATTGCTTTGTGAGGCACAGTCTGATCCAATTGTGGTTCCGTCTTCATAACAATACGTGGTCTCAGCGTCGTATGTAGTATTAATTGTTGCTCTTGAGGTTCCTGTGCCAAAGGTTTCATTTAAAAATTTATAGTTCACTGCATTCGCTATACTTGAATTCTGGCACGAAAGCTCTTCTTCTGAGTCTAGAATACCGTCGTTGTCATCGTCTATATCTATATTGTCGTAAACGCCATCGTTATCACTATCAAAAAAGTTTTGTTGGGCACTAGCTTCTATTCTAAAGGTGTAGGTGCCCTCGTTGGAGTCGTCGTTATTAACGGTAATGTCACAGGTTTTTGTTCCAATACTCACAGAGTTAAATGTTACCGTAAACGTAGTGCTCCCAGATGCAGATACTGGAGTGGAATAAGGTGTTCCTGTTATAGAGAAATCGGTAGTGTTAGAAAGTGAAATACTAGAGATATTGAGGTCTACAGTACCACTATTATTAATTGTAAAGGTTCGTGTTATTAATGTACCAATGTTTGCTGTACCGTAATCTGTGTCATCTGTGATTGAGGGAGAAGTATCACCATTTACTATTTCGGTGCTATTACCTTGAATTTCTATTTCAGGACTGGCGGGGTATCCAGTAATTACTACGTTATCTATAAAAATATCATCTCCATTGCCTGATGCATCACATTGAATTCTAAAACGCGAATTACTTGCAAAAGTATACGTTCCTGAGTCTATGGTTTCTGAAACCGATTCCGGACTATTGTTGTTAAAATCTGTTCCACTAACGAAAGTTGCTATTGTTGTCCATGAACTACCACCATCATCGGAGTAACGAATCCAGAAATCTTCACCAGACTCCATACTATCGGCTTCATAATCGAAAGCAATTTCCACACTACCATAGCTTGTAATATCTATGTTATCTGTGGTCATCGAAGAATGTTCGTCTGAATCATCTTGAAGATTGATCATGTAGGTACCATTGGGAGTTGAAGTGTTTGTCCTCTCACAATCGTCTCCGCCATCATTCCAAATACCCCAGCCAGACTCAAAATTTTCATTGTCTATTTCGGTCTGAGAGTACGTATTAAAGTTTAAGTAAAACAATAACACGACTAATGCTATTCCATATTTTGGAATATTCTTCTTCATAAGTAGGTGTCTATTTAGTTTGGGGAACTAAATATTATTTCTCGTTATAAATCAACACTTCAGCGCTATTAAGTTTGGATGTAATAGCTTGAATTATACTAACATAGCGCTCCAAAGATATGAAATAAAATGTTTTTATCGTTAAAATGAATAAAAATTCGACGAAATACAAACACCTTAAGCCCCAATTATGTATTGGAGCCTAGATAAATTTTAATTTTTGTTTGTTTAAAGTCTTATTTAACCAAGACTTTTTTAGTCATAGTTTTTCCTTCTGATATTAGATTGATAATATAGGTTCCGTCGTTAATCCTCGACGTTTCAAATGCTCTATATTTAGATGTGCTGTCTTCAATTTTAAATGATTTAATTAACTGTCCAATAACATTATACAATTTAATAGTTTCTATTTTAACCAACTCAGGATTGATAAGTACAATACTTTCTAATTCATTATCGTAATACACTTGAATATTTCCTGTCTCGAATTCTTGATCAGTAAGCGTTCCGCTGTTTGAATTGAAAGTTAATTCAAATCGATCTTCGTTTGTACTCGTTGTAACATAGGCTAGGTAATCACCGTCTTTTAGATTATGGTAGGTGTCAAGTAGTTTATCATAGATGAAGATATCAAAGTTTTCATCTAAATTTTCTACAGAATCTATTTTGAAAATAGCTTCTCCATCTTTATTGACTTTTATCCCTAGTGGTAATCTTTGGTTAGTTTCAAAGTTTGCAATTCCCTGAATTACGAATTTATTATCATCAAAGATCCAGTATAAGTCCTCCTTGTTATCTTCAATGAGTGGAGCATCAAAACCTAAATCGAAGTTATTGGTAGCTCTACTATCTGAACCAACAAGTAGCTGTCTGTAGTAGCCCTCTGGAGAATGGAAAAGTAATCTTATTCTTGGGTTGCCATGGTTAGTGGTTTTGGCAGAAATTGAAGATGTTCCTTTAGTCTTGGATTTTAAGAATATAGAGCCTGTATTCGATCCGGATACATTTTCTTTAACAAAAGTACGTTGACTATTTTTAAATTCTAATGGACCGCCAACCACAGGTTGTGATAATCCTACCAGGGTTGGGTCTGCAGTTGCAGATACAAAGAAACCTTGGCCAACAGGAACATATCTTTCAGGTAGCTTAGTTCCAGAGGCCCCACTAGCATTAATCCTTGTGTCGTTGGAAATGGCGACTGTACCACCAATTAAAGTATAACTCGCATAACCTCCTTGATAATCTCTAAGATTATGGGAGTTTATTGCAAAGTGATCCCAAAAGTAAAGTGCACCGTTGATTATATTACCACTAGTATTTCTTCCGCCATCAGCTGTGCCAATATTGTCTAAAATAAATTCATCGGCATCAAGGGCGGAAGGGTAAGGATTTCCAACTAGGTAATCATTTCCTGCTGTAATGGTTAAGTTTATATCCCCATTATTAGGTTGCCCATTAAAAACATAATTTTGATTAGCTGTAGTTGACCCTGTTCCTTTCATAGTAAATCCTTCTCCAGGAGCTAAACTTCCTGTACTCCTAACGTGCTGCCATTGCGAGTATGTATTAGATACTCTATTGGAGTATTTCCAGATCCAATAATCTGCAATAGCTACCGGAGAAGACGTACCATTATAGCCCGTGGTTATAAAATTTAATCCCGAGAATACATCGGCTATGGTATAATTGGCATTACTTGTTGGTGCTACGGGAGACGACCAGTAATTATAAACATAAGTGTTTGGAGTGCCTTGTTGATCACGTTCTACATCACCTGTACTCGAGCTATCGAAATCACTATCGGTAGTTTGTATTAATTGCGATTCCCCTTCTAAATCAATTAGACCATCTATTTTTAAATAGTGTGTTACAGTAAGACCGTTTCCTGTATTAGAAGCGGTGCTTCCGCTTATTTCTAATGTGCTTCCAGCATCAACACTTAATCCCTGAACGACCACTTCGCGTCCTAAACTTGTGTATGTACTCACCGTTACATCGTCATGAATTTCAACAATATTCCATTCTATGGGTGTGCCACCTACTAAACACGTTGCATTAGGTAGGGTTTGTACACTATTGTTTAGCCATGTAGACGCTGTAGTCCAACTCCCTGATCCCTGAGTTTCATAAGGTAATGGTGCTGTTTGGTAATCTACTGTATCTAAATTCTTTAGGGCTCCTTGATTATTGTGCCCAGACATATCATTTGTGTTAGTATAGGTATAAATTGACATTGGATAATACCCTTCAAGATCAGACCACGGTATAGAACCAACTTCATTTTTTGTAATAGATTGTGGTATAACAGTTCCGCTTACAAAAGTGGTATCTTCCTCAACTTCTTGGTTCATTATAAATCGTAATTGGTCTACAGATAAGGCGATATTCCATACTCTAACCTCGTCTATATTTCCAGCAAATAAGGCTGTTGGGCTATTTCCGTCTGCAGCAGCTATACAAAATGATTGCGATGTGGCTACAGGATTAGGAACCGAAGAAGAACTGGTATCTTGTACACCATCGATGTAAAGTGATAAATTACCATTATCGAAGATTACTGCAGCTTGATGCCATTCGTTCTCTGGGATTACCACAGAGGATGTAAGTGTTGAGGCGCCTCCATTAATTGTAAACTCTAAGTATCCTGAAGCGTTGATTTTAAAATCATAACCCTCTGTATTCGATGCATCTCTTTTCGATAAAATAGAAGCATTGGTAGTGCCAGAATCTCTTTTTATCCAAGCCGAAATTGTAAATTCTGAAGTATTAAGGTCCAGCACATCTCCCATTTCAATATAGTCTGAAGCACCATCAAAGTAAATGGAACGTTCAACGATAACTTGGGGTGCGTAACCAAAAGTGATATACTTTGTACCATCAAAATCATAATCGGTTTCCAGATTACCACTTCCATCAGATATCATTACACGATAATCTGCTGTAGGGTCGAATACCGGAGTATCCGATATAAACATCAAGTAACTTCCTGGAGGTGAAATATTTCTAATGGCATTTTGAGGAATGCTAATTTTACATGAAGGAACATCTCCACCCGTTTCCACAAATTTCCAGATACGTTGCATACCAGTAAAAGTAACCGGTGTGCTTAGACCTGAAATTCCTGCACTCATATCTACACTTATCACAGATGCTGCTAAGTCAAGGTCAGCTCCGTTATTTCCCCACATCAAAAATTCTTTGTCGTTAAACGTTGTGGGATTACTTGAAATATTTTCACTATTGGTGTTGTAAATATCTGTTAGTCCAATGGTCAATATACCTTCAATAGGACCATCAACATCGGTTTCATCATTTATACTACTAGATTGTTTTTGGTTTAATTCAGAAGCATCATCACGTCCAATACCTGCTATATCATGATTATATCCGCTTGCAGATTGATTCCAGATAACAGAACCATCAGAATCAACGTAATCTACAGTAGTGCCATTGGAGTCTGGGCTTAGTGTGATACCATATTTTATGGCTAAATACGATTGAATTCTGTTTCTTAAATCTGAGTCATTTGTATCGCTGTTAGTTGATGAATAAGTAATGATTTCTGCTATACGACCATTAAAACTACCTCCCCAATATTGACTTCTACCAATAAAATACCTTGAGTTATTTACTGCGGAAAAATCTGCCGCGTCATTTTCTACATCATCAATTCTTGTGGCATTTAAATGGATTTCCTGTGAAGTGTTTCCTGAGTTGTGCCTAAAGTTTAAAATACCTATTTTATTAAAATTTGTGTCTGCACTCGTATCTCCAGAACCATATCCAGGGTAGGGTGATGTTCCAGATGTACCACCTATACAGTAGGCAAGATATTCATTAGATAAACGTGCTGTATACCTACCATATCCAAAGCCAGTAACATCCTCAGAATATGATGCCGTAGAAGCATCTGGGTCATCACCGGTAAAGGTATCCATAGGAAGCATAGTATTGGTGACTGTAATGTCAGGTATGATTACCACGAACATATCGTTACTGTTAAAACCTCCTGTTCCCTTAAGAACATCCCTGTCCGTTAACAGGTAGGTCATGTCTCCTGGAGCTGTACTATTGTTGTTGTCAAAATGCAATACTGGATTAAAGTTGAAGTTATCCGTTGCATTATTTCGATAAGCTGGTGCTTGTTCCGGAATTGTGGTTTCTGCATGGTTTCCATTTCCATTATCAAACCACTGGTTTACAGCTGCTCCGTCCGTACCAAAGTTGGCCCCATCTACTTGGTCAGCCTTTAACCACAGATCTAAGTTTGTAGTTACACCACCAGGCGCTGTAGTAGACGCACAATATCGCGTTCCTGTAATTGTAAAATTATCTAGATATATTAAGTCGTTAGTCTCGTTAGCGCCACAACGAATTCTAAATTGCGAAGTTGAACCAGCTGAAAATGAAAAATCAGAATCTAAAATTGTAGCCGTTCTTCCGTAATAAATAATCGAATCTCCATAAAGGAAATCACCGTCTTTACCAAATGTAGATGTATTTCCACAGTGATAAGTATTAACCGTAGTCCATGAGCTACCACTATCATTACTGTATTCAATAAAAAATTCTTCGTTGGCTTCTACATTATGTGAGGTAAAGAAAAACTTGAAGTCAATCTTATCATACCCAAGAAAATCGAACAACGGTGAGATTACTGATGCGTTATTTCCAACAGCGTCTTGGTTTCTTATCTCTAAACTATATTCGTTAGAATAGGATCTTGAAGCATAAAATATTCTTTGTGCATTTGTTCCGCCATCAGTCCAGCCATCCATACCTGTTTCAAAATCGGCAGTGTGTAATACGGTTGTTCCACATGGTGGTGGCGTGTAACCGTTTCCTTGAATATTGAATGTATAAGAGCTTTCATCTACATCATTATTTGCTATTGTGATAGTAGCTTCTCTTAATCCATCGCTACTTGGTGCAAATGTGATAATAAAGTTAGTATTGCTACTTGCAGAAATTGAGTTGTTTGGAATAGTAGTTACCGAAAAATCTGCTGCATGTGTTCCAGAAATCGCAACATAAGGAGAACTACCAGTAAGGTTTAAGGTGTTTACTAGTCCTAAATTTTCTATAACAAACGTGTTCGCATTAGTTCCAGATCCAGTTGCAGCATATCCAAAGTCTGTATTGTCTGTAGTTGAGGGCGAAACATCTCCAGAAGCAATGGTATTACCTAAGCCTGTAATATTTATTTCTTGCGCATCGGTTGTTCCTGTTCCTTGTATATTAAATGTATATGTGCTTTCGTCTGTGTCATTATTGGCAATAGATATTGTGGCTGTTCTAAGTCCAATATCACTTGGATTGAAAGTAATTTCAAAAGTAGTTGTTAAGTTAGCACCAATAGTAGACCCAGGTATTGCAGTTACGGTAAAATCTGAGGCATGAGTTCCAGTTATGCTAACATAGGGGGAGCTGCCCGTTAGGTTTAAAGTTCCACTTCCAATATTTCTAATCGTAAAAGTATGTGCAACAGTTCCTGAAGCTATATCGGCATCACCAAAGTCAGTATCATCAACAGCAGAAGGTGAGGTGTCTCCACTTACAATACTTGTGGAATTCCCTTGAATGTCTATTTCTGGTGGTGGTGCAAAAGAAGATCCTTGTACAACAAACGTATACGGGTTTTCATCAGAGTCGTCATTGGCGATAGATATCGTAGCCTGTACATTGGTGACATCAACAGTAGGAGCAAAGCGGACTACGAAAGTAAGATCGCCTCCACCGCTTACAATAGCACTAGCACTAGGTTGCGTAAGAATACTAAAGGTGGCATCACCAGTAATGGTAACATCTGGTGTACCTGTTAAGTTTAATGTTGCAGTTCCCGTATTTTGAATAGTAAAAGTATGGTCTAAGGTCGTGTTGTTCTCAATAGAGCCAAATTCGGTATCGTCTGTTACCACGGGAGTTATATCTCCATCGGCTATATCGTTTCCATTTCCTTGAATGTTTATTTCTGGAGCTGGCGTGTATGAAGAACCTTGGACAACAAATGTATATGGATTTTCATCTGAATCATCATTGGCGATAGATATCGTAGCCTGTACATTGGTGACATCTACAGTAGGAGCAAAGCGAACCACGAAAGTAAGATCGCCTCCACCACTTACAATAGCACTAGCACTGGGTTGTGTAAGAATACTAAAAGCGGCGTTACCTGTAATGGCTACATCGGGTGTTCCTGTTAAATTTAGGGTTTCACTTCCTGTATTTTGAATGGTAAAGGTATGGTCTAAAGTTGTATTGTTTTCTATAGAACCAAATTCAGTATCGTCTGTAACCACAGGAGTTGTGTCTCCATTAGCTATATTGTTACCATTTCCTTGAATATTTATTTCTGGTGCGGAGACACATGCTGCTCCACCATTAGCAACTTCAAAGTAAAGTGTTTGGGTTTCTTCTCCAGAACCAAAATTATATAAATCATTAGTTGAGGGCTCTGCATTTTCATCGTAAAAAAGTACTGTTACCCCTCCAGATGTAATTGTTAGCGTACCGCCGCTATTCCAACCATCACCATAACTATCGTAAACTATGGCATAGTAGCCAGTTCCTGACGGTGAGTTGTTGTCATCTGTGAGACATCCTAAATTAGATGTTGTTGAATATGAGCCAAAACTACCATCATAACCATCGTCAATAGTGGCAATTAATGTACCATCTGGTTGATAAATTT